>NZ_CP107757.1:4800000-5151523 GCF_041431095.1 Streptomyces sp. NBC_00597 | reverse complement strand
GTCGGCGTCCTCCAGGACGATGACCTGCCAGCGGCCCACGGCCGGGGAGAGCTGCGCCCGGCGGACCAGGGCGCGGGTCTCCTTCACACCGATGGACAGCAGATCGGTACGGACGATCTCCACATCGGCGTGCGTGCCGACCACGGTGGTGTGGCAGCCGTCGCAGAATCCGCAGCCGGGCTCACCCCCGAGGGCCCGGTCGGGGCTGGTGCACTGCAGGGCGGCCGCGAAGGCCCGGGCGGCGGTGGCCCGCCCGGAGCCCGGCGGTCCGGTGAACAGCCAGGCGTGCGTCATCTTGGACGCCGCGGGCGGCGGCGACCCGGCCTCGACGGCGGTGACCAGGGCGTCGGCGTCCAGGGCAGCGGCGGCGAGCTGCGCCTGCACCCGCTCCTGGCCCACCAGGTCGTCCCATACGGGCATGTCGCCCACCGCCTTTCACCGGCGTCTCCGCCGGCCGTCCGTACCGCTCGCGCTCGTCCTGCTCCGCCCGCCCCCAGTGTGGCGTGCGCCACTGACAATCCCCGTCAGCGGCGGCGCGGACCGCCCTCTTCGTCCTCGTCGTCCCGGCGCCGGCCGAGCAGCTCGTCCGCCAGGGTCGGCAGATCGTCCAGCGGGGTCTCCTCGGCCCAGGCGGGCCGCGGCCGGTCCGACCGCGTCGGCTGACCCTGCCGGTCCTGCCCGTCCTGACCGTCCTGTCGCTGCTGCCCGCCCGGGCGGCCGTCCTCGCCGAAGACGGGGAGCTCACGGGTCACGTCGTCGCCCGTATCCCGGAAGATGCCCGGCGGAACCCGGTCGGCCGGGCTTTCCTGCGGACGCCGGGCCGTCGGCCGCACGGCGGAGTGGGCCTGCCCGGACGGGGCCTGCCCGGCCGCAGGGGTCCTACGGGACGGCCGGACGGGCGGCAGGACCGCCGTCTCGTCGGTCGGACCGGCCGGCGGGACCGCCGGCAGCACCGAGGTCTCCGCCGCCGGGTCGATCTTCGGCACCGGCACCGTCTGCGTCACGTCGTCCGGCTGGACGACCCGCTTGGCCAGCGGGGTCTCCACCGTCACCGCGTCGTCCGGCAGCGGCTCCTTGGTCATCGCCACCTTGGGAGCCGGAGCTGCCGGTTCCGGAGCAGGCGCCGGAGCAGACTTCGGCTCGGGCATCGGAGCCGCGGCAGGAGCCGAAGCCGCCGCCGAAGCCGCAGAAGCCGCCGCGGCCTGGGCAGCCGCCGCAGCCGCCGAGGCCTCCGCCAGCCGGCGCGCCTCCTCGGCCCGCAGCAGGGCCTCCTCGGCCCGCCGCTGCTTCTCCAGCCGCCGCTCCTCGGCCTCGGCACGCAGCCGGGCCTCTTCCTCCGCCTGCTTGCGCAGCCGCTCCTGCTCGGCCGCGCGGGCCTTCTCCTCCGCCTCCAGGCGCAGCCGCTCGGCCTCGGCCCGGGCGCGGGCCTCCTCCTCGGCGCGCAGCCGCTCCTCCTCCGCCCTGCGGGCGGCTTCGGCCTCGGCCTTGATCCTGGCGGCCTCGGCCTCGGCCTTCAGCCGGGCTTCCTCCTCGGCCCGCAGCCGCTCTTCCTCGGCCTTGCGCGCCGCCTCTTCCTCGGCCCTGCGCCGGGCGTCCTCCTCGGCCTTGCGACGGGCTTCGACCTGAGCCGCCATCTCGGCCTCCGAGAGCGGAAGCATCCGGTCCAGGCGGTGGCGCACGACGGTGGTGACGGACTGCGGGTCCTGGCCGGCGTCGACCACCAGGTAGCGGCCGGGGTCGGCCGCGGCCAGCGTCAGGAAGCCGGCCCGCACCCGCTGGTGGAACTCGGCGGGCTCCGACTCCAGCCGGTCCGGGGCCTCGGTGAACCGCTCGCGCGCCGTCTCCGGCGATACGTCGAGCAGCACGGTCAGGTTCGGGACGAGCCCGTCGGTGGCCCAGCGCGAGATCCGGGCGATCTCGGTCGGGGACAGGTCGCGGCCGGCGCCCTGGTAGGCCACCGAGGAGTCGATGTAGCGGTCGGAGATGACGACCGCGCCGCGCTCCAGGGCGGGCCGCACCACGGTATCCACGTGCTCCGCGCGGTCGGCGGCGTACAGCAGGGCCTCGGCACGGTTCGACAGCCCGGCCGAGGAGACGTCGAGCAGGATCGAGCGGAGCCGCTTGCCGACCGGCGTGGCCCCCGGCTCGCGGGTCACGACGACCTCGTGGCCCTTGCTCCGGATCCAGTCGGCCAGCGCCTCGACCTGGGTGGACTTGCCGGCGCCGTCGCCGCCCTCCAGGGCGATGAAGAACCCGGCGTCGGACGCGGCCTGCACCGGCTCCCCACCGCGCAGCGCATCGCGCAGGTCACGGCGCAGCGGTACGCCGCTGCGGTCGTCGGCCTTGGCAAGCACCACGACGGCTACGGGCAGCAGCAGGGCGCCGACCAGCATCAGGGTGAAGGCGGCCCCGCCGTGCGCGAACACGACGTCCCCGCCGGCCAGCCGGTGCGGTCCGATCGCCGCGGCCAGGACCGGGGCGAGGACGGCGCCGATGCCCACCGCCACCCGTACGACGGCCTGCAGGTGCTCGGTTATCCGGGCCCGGCGGAACTCCTCGGTCTCCTGGTCCAGCAGGGTGTGCCCGGTGTTGGCGGCCACGCCCGCGGCGGTGCCGGCGAGCAGCGACAGGAACAGCACGGTCGCCGTGTCCGGGACGAGCCCGGTCAGCAGCAGCGCCAGCCCGGCCACCGCGATCGACAGGGCGAGCAGCCGGCGCCGGGAGAGCGCGGGCACCACCTTGCCGGCCTGGTTGGCACGGATCCCGACGGCGGTACCGCCGAGCAGCGCCAGGACGAGCAGGGCGAAGGTGGCGGGACCGCCGCCGAGGTCGAAGGCGTGCAGGACGGCCACGGCCGCGGCACTGGCCACGGCTCCGGCGACGGCGGCGCAGGCCAGGACGAGCAGCGGGATGGCCCCGGTACGGCCCTTCTCCGGCCGGTCTCCCACCTTGGGGGCCCGCAGGCCCTCCAGCGGGGACCGCGGGCGCGGGGTCTTCGTCGCGGGCAGCACCAGCGGGAGCAGCAGCGAGACGGACGCCGCGAAGAGGCCGGAGGCCACGTACGAGCCGAGGGCGGCCTGGTTCTCGGCGAACCAGTCCACGCCGAGGCCGAGGGCGTTGCCGACCAGGGTCGCGGCGAGCAGCACGGCAGCGGCGACGGGCATCGCGGCGAAGGTCGTCCGCAGGGTCAGCCGGCGCAGTGCGTCGAGGTGGTCCGGCAGCGGCCGTACGCTCGCCCCCTCCGGCGGCGGCGAGGGCAGCAGGGCGGGAGCCGCGCTGTCCTTGGCCAGGCTCCACAGCCGCTCGGCGACGCCGGATACGAAGACGGTCGCCAGCAGCGCGGTCAGCGCGTGGGCCGGGATCCAGTCGAGCCAGAGCGGCGCGACGACGAACAAGCCGAGCCGGACCCCGTCGGCGCCGATCATCGTCCAGCGGCGGTCCAGCTTGCCGCCGGCCTCCTTCGGCGCGAGGAGCTTGGCCAGCGGCCCGAGCAGCACGGCGCCGAAGAGCAGCGTGGCGAGGATCCGGACCCCGAAGACGGCGGCGACGGTGAAGGCCCAGCCCCGGTAGCCACCGCCGAAGGTCTCTTCGGAGACGGCCGTCTGGAAGGCCAGCAGCACCAGCACCAGCAGGGCGAGGGCATCGCCGATGCCGCTCACCAGCTGGGCGCTCCACAGCCGGCGCAGCCTCGGGGTGCGCAGCAGGGCGCGCACCGCACGCTCGCGGGAATCCGCGGCGAGGGCTTCGTCGTAGGTGGGGTTCGCGGGGGCGGTCACGACCGTTGGCTGCTCGGCTCGCGTCATCCGCCCAGCCTATCCGCTGCGCTTGGCGGGTGCGGAAGCCTGTGGACAAGCCCGGGTGTGACCCTGGACCCACCTTTTCCCGGGCCGGCGGGGCTGGATCGGCCGGTGCGGCGCGTCCAGCCCCGTCGGGGGGTTACATCCCTGTCGGGGTTACATCCCTGTCGGGGTTACGTCCCCGTCGGGGGTTACTCTTCGGCGGCTGCCGGGGCGGCGGCCGTCTTCTTGGCCGTCGCCTTCTTGGCCACCGTCTTCTTGGCGGCCGTCTTCTTCGCTGTCGTCGTCTTCGCTGTCGTCGTCTTCGCCGCGGTCTTCTTCGCGGCAGCCGTCTTCGTCGCCGTCGCCTTCTTCGCGGGCGCCTTCTTGGCCGTGGCCTTCTTCGCCGTCTTCTTGGCCGGGCCCTTCGCCCGCTTCTCCGCGAGCAGCTCGTAGCCCCGCTCGGGCGTGATCGTCTCGACGTCGTCGTCCCGCCGCAGCGTCGCGTTCGTCTCGCCGTCCGTCACGTACGGTCCGAAGCGGCCGTCCTTGACGACGACCGGCTTCTCGCTGACCGGGTCCGTGCCCAGCTCCTTCAGCGGCGGCTTGGCCGCCGCCCGACCGCGCTGCTTCGGCTGCGCGTAGATCGCGAGGGCCTCGTCCAGCGTGATCGTGAACAGCTGGTCCTCGGTCTCCAGCGACCGCGAGTCCGTGCCCTTCTTCAGGTACGGGCCGTAGCGGCCGTTCTGGGACGTGATCTCCACGCCCTCCGCGTCCGCGCCCACGACCCGGGGAAGGGACATCAGCTTCAGCGCGTCGTCCAGGGTCACGGTGTCGAGGGACATCGACTTGAACAGCGAGGCCGTCCGCGGCTTCACCGCGTTCTTGCCGGTCTTCGGCGTGCCCTCGGGCAGGATCTCCGTCACGTACGGCCCGTAGCGACCGTCCTTGGCGACGATTTCGTTCCCGCTCACCGGATCCTTGCCGAGCTCGAACTCGCCGCTCGGCTTCGCGAACAGCTCCTCCGCGTACCCGATCGTCAGCTCGTCGGGCGCCAGGTCGTCGGGCACGTCGGCCCGCTGGTGGCCCTCCGCGTCCTTCTCGCCGCGCTCGACGTACGGCCCGTAGCGGCCGACACGCAGCACGATGCCCTCGCCCACGGGGAAGGAGGAGATCTCCCGGGCGTCGATCGCGCCGAGGTCCGTGACCAGCTCCTTCAGACCGCCGAGGTGGTCGCCGTCGGCCGGCACGACCTCCGACGCGTGCTCGGAGCCGAAGTAGAACCGCTTCAGCCACGGCACGGACTGGGCCTCGCCCCGCGCGATGCGGTCGAGGTCGTCCTCCATCTTGGCCGTGAAGTCGTAGTCGACGAGTCGCCCGAAGTGCGTCTCCAGCAGGTTGACCACGGCGAACGACAGGAAGGACGGCACGAGCGCCGTGCCCTTCTTGAAGACGTACCCGCGGTCCAGGATCGTGCCGATGATCGACGCGTACGTCGACGGGCGGCCGATCTCCCGCTCTTCCAGCTCCTTGACCAGCGAGGCCTCTGTGTAGCGGGCCGGCGGCTTGGTCGAGTGGCCGTCCGCCGTGATCTCCTCGGCCGACAGCGCGTCGCCCTCCGCGACCTGCGGCAGCCGCTTCTCGCGGTCGTCGAGCTCGGCGTTCGGGTCGTCCGCGCCCTCGACGTACGCCTTCATGAACCCGTGGAAGGTGATCGTCTTGCCGGAGGCGGTGAACTCGGCGTCCCGGCCGTCCGAAGCGCGGCCGCCGATCTTGACGGTGACCGAGTTGCCGGTCGCGTCCTTCATCTGGGAGGCGACGGTCCGCTTCCAGATGAGCTCGTACAGACGGAACTGGTCGCCGGTCAGACCAGTCTCGGCCGGGGTGCGGAAACGATCACCCGAGGGGCGGATCGCCTCGTGCGCCTCCTGCGCGTTCTTGACCTTGCCCGCGTAGACACGCGGCTTCTCCGGCAGGTAGTCGGCCCCGTAGAGCTGCGTGACCTGCGCCCGCGCTGCCGACACCGCGGTGTCGGAGAGCGTGGTGGAGTCGGTACGCATGTAGGTGATGAAGCCGTTCTCGTACAGCTTCTGCGCCACCTGCATCGTCGCCTTCGCGCCGAAGCCGAGCTTGCGCGAGGCCTCCTGCTGGAGCGTCGTCGTACGGAACGGAGCGTACGGGGAGCGGCGGTACGGCTTGGACTCGACCGAGCGGACGGCGAACGAGGTGTCCGCCAGCGCGGCGGCCAGCGCCCGGGCGTTCGCCTCGTCGAGGTGCAGGACCTCGCTCTTGAGCTGCCCGTTCGAGCCGAAGTCGCGACCCTGCGCGACGCGCTTGCCGTCCACCGTGTTCAGGCGGGCGACCAGCGTCGAGGGGTCGGAGGCGTCACCGGCGCGGCCGGTGGAGAAGGTTCCGGTGAGGTCCCAGTACTCGGCGGAGCGGAAGGCGATGCGCTCGCGCTCGCGCTCGACGACGAGACGGGTGGCCACCGACTGCACGCGGCCCGCCGACAGCTTCGGCATGACCTTCTTCCACAGGACCGGCGAGACCTCGTAGCCGTAGAGGCGGTCGAGGATGCGGCGGGTCTCCTGGGCGTCGACCATGCGCTGGTTCAGCTCGCGCGGGTTGGCGACGGCGTCGCGGATCGCGTCCTTGGTGATCTCGTGGAAGACCATCCGGTGGACGGGGACCTTGGGCTTGAGGACTTCCTGCAGGTGCCACGCGATGGCTTCGCCCTCGCGGTCCTCATCGGTGGCGAGGAAGAGTTCGTCGGACTCGGCCAGCAGGTCCTTGAGCTTGCGGACCTGCGCCTTCTTGTCCGCGTTGACGACGTAGATCGGCGCGAAGTCGTGCTCGACGTCCACGCCGAGACGGCGGACCTCGCCGGTGTACTTGTCGGGAACCTCGGCCGCGCCGCTCGGCAGGTCGCGGATGTGCCCGACGCTCGCCTCGACGACGTATCCCGGGCCGAGGTAGCCCTTGATGGTCTTCGCCTTGGCAGGGGACTCGACGATGACGAGTCGGCGGCCGCCCTTTGCGGTCTCGCTAGTCGGGGACAACTTGGCTCTTCTCTCCGGTCGGCACTCGGTCGCGGTACGGCGACGCTGCGGAGTGTGACGGTACAACCCGCCCCCGTGTCAAACGGCGGAAGCCCGCAACGGCCACTCGAACGGTAACCCGACAAGTGCCATTTCTGCCGCCCGGATACCGCGCCGGACCCGTCGCGATCACCGGGCCGAGTGGCCAGGGGGCCGTCTGGCCCCGCTCCCGCACCCACCTGACGCCCCGTTTCCGACCAAGATCCACACTGGTCGGCGCGCCGGTGAGCAGGCCCCGGGTCACGGGCGGGCGAGGCACCAGACGCCGAGCGCCAGGGACACTCCGGAGGCGAGCAGCGCCAGCGGAACGGCCACGACGGGGCGCACACCCTCGGCCACCGGCGCGCGGTGCAGGGTGCGCGCCCCCGTCCAGCCCAGCAGAGCGGCCCCGAACAGCAGGAACACGGCCCCCGCGAAGATTGCCGGACCGCTCTCCATGCCGTTCCCCCCTTACCCTCGGGCCGCTCCAGGGGTCCCGTACGGATCCCCCCGGATCCCGTCTCCGACCCCTTGGCCGTCCCCCGTACGGGAGCCTGACAGCCGAGGGGAAACGGCGCGCGAACCCCGGGTTACATCACGGATCCGGCCACGGCCCGGCGGCCGCGGAAGGGGCGCCGCCGGAGGGCCGCGGCGGCGCCGGCAGGGCACCGTCAGCTCTCGGTCGGCTCCAGGAATCCCTGCTCGACCAGCATCCGGATCGACTCCGGAGTCCGGTCCCGCAGGACCACCGGATCCTCCTGCACCAGGTGCGCGATCGCGTCCAGGATCCGGCCCGCCGTGAGTGAGCCGTCGCACACTCCCGCGAATCCCGCCCCGACCGTGTCGACCTTGGTCGCGCGACGCATCCCGCGGTTCTGGCGGAGCACCACGTGCTCCGGGTCCTCCGCGCCGGGGGCGCCGACCTGCTCCTGGACGACCTCCGCCGCCAGCACGAAGCGGGCCTCCAGCAGGGCCGCGTCGTCGTGGTCCCGCAGGTAGTCCTGCCGGGCGAAGTGGGCGACGACGGCGTCGCCCAGAGGCTGTTCCACCGAATGCGGCCACTCCTCGACCACGACCGACGGCTCCACTGCGTCGCTGCGGCGCAGCGTGATCCAGCCGAAGCCGACGGCCTTGGTCTTGCGGGCCTCGAACTCGTCCAGCCAGTCCTCGTACCGGCGGGTGTACTCGGCGGGGTCGGTGCGGTGGTCGCCCGCGTCGCGCAGCCAAAGTTCCGCGTACTGCGTCACGTCCTGCACGTCACGCTGCACGATCCACGCATCGCAGCCGCGCGGCACCCAGGAGCGGACCCGGTCGTGCCAGTCCTCGCCCTCCACGTGCTGCCAGTTGCCGAGGAACTGCGCGTACCCGCCCGGGTTGAGGTGCGTGCCGGCCTGCTGGACGAGGGTCCGGCACAGGTCGTCGCCGCCCATCCCGCCGTCGCGGTACGTCA
Organism: Streptomyces sp. NBC_00597; assembly: GCF_041431095.1. Taxonomy (GTDB): domain Bacteria; phylum Actinomycetota; class Actinomycetes; order Streptomycetales; family Streptomycetaceae; genus Streptomyces. The sequence goes on along the minus strand of NZ_CP107757.1, from coordinate 5,143,220 downwards.
GCCGGGCACCGGGAGAGATCACGAACGGTGGATTCGACACGATCAGGTCGTACGTGGCCTCGCCGACCGGCTCGAACAGGGACCCGAGGAGCAGCTCGGCCTCCTGGGCGCCGGACAGCGCCAGGGTCAGACGGGTGAATTCCAGGGCCCTCGGGTTGACGTCGGTGGCGGTGACCCGGGTGGCGTGCCCGGCGGCGTGCAGGGCCTGGATGCCGGAGCCGGTGCCGAGGTCGAGGGCGGTCGCGACCGGGGTGCGGACGGTGATCCCGGCCAGCGTCGTGGAGGCTCCGCCGACCCCGAGGACCACGCCTTCCTCGCGGCTGCCGATCCCGCCGGCCCCGCCGACGGCGCAGCCGAGGTCGGAGACGATGAACCAGTCCTCGCCGTCGGGACCGCCGAACGGGCGCACGTCGACGGTGGCGTACACCGTGTCCTCGCCACCGGCGGCCTCCTCCCTGCGCAGCCAGCCGTCGGCCAGCGCGGCTTCGACGGGCAGCGCCTGCGCGGCGCGCGCGTACGGCTCCGACTGCTGGAGCAGGAACAGCCGGACCAGGCTCGCGAGCGGGCCGTCGCCACTGCCGCGCGTGGCGCGCAGGGCGGGGACCGTCTCGCTGCGGGCCAGCGCGGCGTAGGCGGGGGCGCCGAGCAGGTCGAGCAGGCCGTCGGCGGTGAAGCCGGCGGCGAGCAGGGCCGTGCGGAGCTCGGCGGCGCGGTCGGGCGTGGGAAGGCTGGTGGTACTCACCGGTCCATTGTGTCGGCTGACGCCGCAGAAGCGTGCGCCGCGCGGCCGGTGACCCGGTGACCCGGTATGCGCCGGGGCGGCGGGGCGCCCCGCACCCCGCCGCCCCGTTCCGCGTACCGCTGTGGCCGCTGTGGCTGTCGTGGCCCCTGTGGCCGTTGTGACGCCGCGACCGCCGTAGCCGCCGTGACCGCCGGCGACCGAGGCGGCCCGCTACCTCACTTCGCCGGCGACGGCGTCGTGACCTGGCAGCCCTTCTGGCCGTTCATCGCCTTGTCCAGGCCGCCCGTCTTGAGCGTGTTAAGCGCGTCCTTGCCGCCCTGGGTGGCCGCTTCGAGTCCGCCGGCCACCTCCTTGAGGCCCTCGGCGAACTTCGTCTGGTCCTTCGGGTCCAGGCCTTCCATCTTCGTCTTCAGGTCGGCGTAGCCCTTGGACGTCGCCGCGAAGCCCTTGACCGCCGCTTCCTGGGTCGTCTGGCCGTCCTTGACCGGAGGAACTCCCGCCCCCTGCAGGGCGTTCCCCATCGACTGGTACGCCCCGGACATGCTCCCGAACGCCGCCGAGTCGGTCGTCTGCACCTCGTCGGGCTTGCTGCTCTCGGTCGCCACCCGCTTGATGTCCGCGTTGGCGGTCTCGATCTTCTTCAGCTCGGGCTGCCACTTGTCGCAGACCTTCTTGGCCCAGGCGTTGGCCTTCTCGTCCCCGTCGTCACCGCCGCAGCCGGACAGCACGAGCATCAGTACCGCACCGCCGGACACCGCGGCCGCAAACTTCTTGTTCACCGGATTGGTCCCTTCGAAGGCTCTCGGCCCGGAAGATACACGTCCGCCATCCGGGCACGCAGAAAGGCGGACAGACGGCGCGTCAGTCCGCGCCGCCTGTCCGCCCTTCGGTCGTACCTGCGAGTCCTCGGGCCGATGGGCCCTCCGGCCCCGCCCAGGGTCGCCCCTGAGGTCAGGAAACCACCGCGGGATCGGCCTGCTGGGAGACCCGCTCGGCGGACGCCCCCTCGCCCTCGTCCTCGTCCCCGACCGCGATGCCGCGGCGCTTGGAGATGTACACCGCGGTGATGATGACGGCGATGGCGAGGACCGCGACGATCGCACGGACGGTCGCGCTCGCGTCCGCGCCGTAGCTGAACTGCACGACCGCCGGGGCGATCAGCAGGGCCACCAGGTTCATGACCTTGAGCAGCGGGTTGATCGCGGGACCCGCCGTGTCCTTGAACGGGTCGCCGACCGTGTCGCCGATGACGGTCGCGGCGTGGGCCTCGCTGCCCTTGCCGCCGTGGTGGCCGTCCTCGACGAGCTTCTTCGCGTTGTCCCACGCACCACCGGAGTTGGCGAGGAAGACCGCCATCAGGGTGCCGGTTCCGATGGCGCCCGCGAGGAACGAGCCGAGCGCACCGACGCCGAGCGAGAACCCGACCGCGATCGGGGTCAGGACGGCGAGCAGGCCGGGCGTGGCGAGTTCGCGCAGCGCGTCCTTGGTGCAGATGTCCACGACGCGCCCGTACTCGGGCTTCTCGGAGTAGTCCATGATCCCGGGGTGCTCGCGGAACTGGCGGCGCACCTCGTAGACGACGGCGCCCGCGGAGCGGGAGACGGCGTTGATGGCGAGGCCGGAGAACAGGAACACGACCGCGGCGCCCAGGATCAGGCCGACGAGGTTGTTGGGCTGGGCGATGTCCAGGCTGAGGTTCATCTCGCCCGCCTTGGCCCCGACCTGCTTGATCGCGCCCGCGATGGCGTCGCTGTACGAGCCGAACAGCGCGGCCGCGGCGAGCACGGCGGTGGCGATCGCGATGCCCTTGGTGATGGCCTTGGTGGTGTTGCCGACGGCGTCCAGGTCGGTCAGGACCTGCGCACCGGCGCCCTCGACGTCGCCGGACATCTCGGCGATGCCCTGGGCGTTGTCGGAGACGGGCCCGAAGGTGTCCATGGCGACGATGACGCCGACGGTGGTGAGCAGACCGGTGCCGGCCAGGGCCACCGCGAAGAGCGCCAGCATGATCGACGTACCGCCGAGCAGGAACGCCCCGTACACGCCGAGGCCGATGAGCAGCGCCGTGTAGACGGCGGACTCCAGGCCGACGGAGATACCGGCGAGGACAACGGTGGCCGCGCCGGTCAGGGAGGACTTGCCGATGTCCCGGACGGGACGGCGGTTGGTCTCGGTGAAGTAGCCGGTCAGCTGCTGGATCAGGGCCGCGAGCAGGATGCCGATCGCGACGGCGACGAGGGCCAGGATGCGCGGGTCACCGGAGTGGTTGGTGATCGAGGCGTTCTCGACGCCGACGAGGTCCTTGTAGCTGGCCGGCAGGTAGGCGAAGACGGCGATGCCGACCAGGACCAGCGAGATCACGGCGGAGATGAAGAAGCCGCGGTTGATGGCGGTCATTCCGCTGCGGTCGGAACGGCGCGGGGAGACCGCGAAGATGCCGATCATGGCGGTGACGACGCCGATCGCGGGGACGATCAGCGGGAATGCCAGGCCCAGGTCGCCGAAGGCGGCCTTGCCGAGGATGAGCGCGGCCACGAGGGTGACGGCGTACGACTCGAAGAGGTCGGCCGCCATACCGGCGCAGTCGCCGACGTTGTCGCCCACATTGTCGGCGATGGTCGCGGCATTGCGCGGGTCGTCCTCCGGAATGCCCTGCTCGACCTTGCCGACCAGGTCGGCGCCGACGTCGGCGGCCTTGGTGAAGATGCCGCCGCCGACGCGCATGAACATCGCGATCAGGGCGGCGCCGAGCCCGAAGCCCTCCAGGACCTTGGGGGCGTCGGCGGCGTAGACCAGGACGACGCAGGAGGCGCCGAGCAGGCCGAGGCCGACGGTGAACATGCCGACGACGCCACCGGTGCGGAAGGCGATCCGCATGGCCTTGTGGGAGACCTCGGTCAGGTCCTTGGCGGCCTCGCCCTCGGCCGGGGTGGCCTCGCGTGCTGCGGCGGCGACGCGGACGTTGGCGCGGACCGCGAGCCGCATGCCGATGTAGCCGGTGGCCGCCGAGAAGAGGGCGCCCACGAGGAAGAAGGCGGAACGTCCCGCCCGCTGCGTCCAGTCGTCGGCGGGGAGCAGGAAGAGCAGGAAGAACACGACGACGGCGAAGATCCCGAGGGTGCGCAACTGCCGGCCGAGGTAGGCGTTGGCGCCTTCCTGGACGGCGGCGGCGATTTCCTTCATGCTGTCGGTTCCCTCGTCGGCGGCGAGGACCTGGCGGACCAGGATCTGCGCGACGACGAGTGCGGCAAGTGCCACGGCCGCGATCACCATGACGATGAGCCGATTTTCATCGGTGAGTACTGCGGCTGCCAGATCGGAGTTCCCGATCGGCGCGTTGGGGGTGAAGAGCCCCGTCATTCGTCCTCCTTGACGTGATGAGCTCAAGATGTGGACGGATTGTAGGGAGCTCTTCCCGATCAAAACAGTACGCAGGAAACGGAATTGGCCTGCTCTTGCTCCTCAGCAATAGATCGCGTCACTCCATTACCCCCCGAAAGAAGTAATGGGACAAAGGCATTGACGGCCGATCAGCGATCTAGAAAATGCTGCACGGGTATGAAAAAAGGCCCTGCTCAGCAGGGCCTTGATTAAGATCGGAAAAGTCTCCGGACCGCGGTTTCGCGGGGCTGTGGGACCGCCGGACTACGGAAGATCGGGCGCGCCGGACACGGGCCAGCTCATCCGGATGGTCCCGCCTGCCTCCCCGCTCGTCACCTCGACGTCGTCGACGAGCCCGCTGATCACCGCGAGACCCATCTCGTCCTCGGTTTCGGTGTCCGGGTCCAGGGCGGCGTCCAAGCCGGGCACGGCGCCCTCCGGGCCACCGGCCGGTCCGGGCACCTCGTCACCGACCTCGATGGAGAACAGCTTCTCCTCCTCGGTCAGGACCACCCGGACGGGCGCGGTCAGCCCGTTGCTGAGGTGCAGGCCGACGGCGCGCGAGCAGGCTTCGCCCACGGCGAGGCGGACCTCGTCGAGCACGGCTTCGTCCACGCCGGCCCGCCGCGCCACGGCCGCCGCGACGAGGCGGGCCGTCCGGACGTGTTCGGGCTGGGCGCTGAAGCGCAGTTCAACGGTGGCCATGCGCGTCCCCCTCGGACTACGGGCGTGCCTTACAGGGGCCCGGACCGCTTCGGCCCGCGCCCCCGCTCCTGCTCCTCTTCAGCTCCCCCCGCGGCGCCTCGCGGCGCCCCAGAGGGTGAGGCCGTCAGTCGGTGGCGGCGACGGCGTCTTCCACCGTCGTGTGGATCGGGAACACCTTCGTCAGACCGGTGATGCGGAAGATCTTCAGGATGCGCTCCTGGTTGCAGACCAGACGCAGCGAGCCCTCGTGCGCACGGACGCGCTTGAGACCTCCCACGAGCACACCAAGGCCGGTGGAGTCGAGGAAGTCCACTCGCTCCATGTCGACAACCAGGTGGTAGCTGCCGTCGTTCACCAACTCGACCAACTGCTCGCGCAGCTTGGGCGCGGTATACACATCAATCTCGCCACCGACCTCCACGACCGTGCGGTCGCCGACAGTGCGAGTCGACAGGGACAGGTCCACGGATCCTCCAGCACCTTGCTATCGAGCGGCGCCCCCCAGGGGCCTCCCCACCCGTAGGCAGGGGAGGGATTGGCTACCGCGATGGCATTCAATCACTTACCGGCAGGCGCGCACGACGCCTTCGGACCATTGTCCCGCACGCCGGTGACACACTCGGTTCCAATGGCCAATACTCACCGTCCCGGTCGGCCCACGGCACCCGAGGACCCACGACCCACTCCCGGCACGGTCCTGGACCGGCTCTCACGGGGGCCTTCCCGACCTGCGCGCATCACCCATACGGAGCACTTGCCCCCTCGGGAGGGCCGTCATGCAGTCTGGCCCGACCGCATCCGAACGGATGTCGTAGCGGCGATTCGGGCCTCGGGCATCGAACATCCGTGGGAACATCAGGCCACGGCCGCCGAGCACGCCCTGGACGGCGAGTCGGTGGTCGTCGCCACCGGCACCGCCTCGGGCAAGTCTCTGGCCTACCTCGCGCCCGTCCTCTCCGCCCTTGCGGACGGCGCCGAGGCCCCGAACGGCCGCGGCGCGACCGCGCTCTACCTGGCCCCGACCAAGGCCCTCGCGGCCGACCAGCGGCGCGCCGTGCGCTCGCTCGCCGCGCCCCTGGGCAACGCGGTCCGGCCCGCCGTCTACGACGGCGACACGCCGGTGGAAGAACGCGAATGGGTGCGCCAGTACGCGAACTACGTCCTCACCAACCCCGACATGCTGCACCGGGGGATCCTGCCCGCCCATCCCCGCTGGTCCTCCTTCCTGCGCGCGCTGCGCTACGTGGTCATCGACGAGTGCCACACCTACCGGGGCGTATTCGGCTCCCACGTGGCCCAGGTGCTGCGCCGGCTACGGCGGCTGTGCGCCCGCTACGGCGCCGATCCGGTGTTCCTGCTGGCCTCCGCCACCGCGAGCGACCCGGCGGCCGCAGCGTCCCGGCTGACGGGCGTCCCGATCATCGAGGTCACCGACGACGCCTCTCCGCGCGGCGAGGTGGTCTTCGCCCTGTGGGAGCCGCCGCTGCTGACCGAGCTGCGGGGCGAGAAGGGCGCGCCGGTACGCCGCACCGCGACGGCCGAGACCGCCGAGCTGCTGGCCGACCTGGTCGTCCAGGGGGTCCGTACGGTCGCCTTCGTGCGCTCCCGACGCGGAGCGGAGCTGATCGCGGTGATCGCCCAGGAGCGGCTCGCCGAGGTGGACCGGTCCCTGCCCCGGCGGGTCGCGGCCTACCGGGGCGGCTACCTGCCCGAGGAGCGCCGGGCCCTGGAGCGGGCCCTGCACTCCGGCGAACTGCTCGGCCTGGCCGCCACCACCGCCCTGGAGCTCGGCGTGGACGTCTCTGGCCTGGACGCCGTCCTGATCACCGGGTATCCGGGCACCAGGGCCTCCCTGTGGCAGCAGGCGGGCCGGGCCGGGCGCTCGGGGCAGGGCGCCCTGGCTGTGCTGATCGCCCGCGACGACCCGCTCGACACGTACCTGGTCCACCATCCGGAGGCCCTGTTCCGCCAACCGGTGGAAGCCACGGTCCTGGACCCGGACAACCCGTACGTCCTGGCTCCGCACCTGTGCGCGGCCGCCGCCGAGATCCCCCTGACGGAGGCGGACCTCGCCCTGTTCGGCCCGGCGGCCGCAGAGCTGGTCCCGCAGCTGGTGGCGGCGAAACTGCTCAGGCGCCGGGCCACGGCCTGGCACTGGACCCGCCGGGAGCGGGCCTCGGACCTGACCGACATCCGCGGCGGGGGCGGCTCCCCCGTACAGATCGTCGAGGCGGCCACCGGGCGCCTGCTGGGCACCGTCGACGAGGCCGCGGCCCACACCGCCGTCCACGAGGGGGCCGTCCACCTCCACCAGGGCCGCACCTATCTGGTGAAGCGGCTGGACCTGGAGGATTCGGTCGCGCTGGTCGAGGAGGCCAGCCCGCCGTTCTCGACCACCGCCCGCGACACCACCTCCATCTCCGTCCTGGAGACCGAGACCGAGATCCCCTGGGGTCCGGCCCGGCTCTGCTTCGGCTCGGTCGAGGTGACCAACCAGGTCGTCTCGTACCTGCGCCGCAAATTGATCACCGGCGAGGTGCTCGGCGAAGCCAAGCTGGACCTGCCGCCCCGCACCCTGCGCACCCGTGCCGTGTGGTGGACCGTGACCGAGGACCAGCTCGACGAGGCCCGGATCAACCCGGAGATCCTCGGCGGGGCCCTGCACGCCGCCGAGCACGCCTCCATCGGCCTGCTCCCGCTGTTCGCCACCTGCGACCGCTGGGACATCGGCGGGGTCTCCGTCCCGCTGCATCCCGACACCCTCCTCCCCACCGTGTTCGTCTACGACGGCCACCCGGGTGGCGCCGGCTTCGCGGAGCGCGCCTTCCACACGGCCCGCGCCTGGCTGACGGCGACCCGCGACGCGATCGCCGCCTGCGAATGCGAGTCCGGATGCCCCTCCTGCATCCAGTCCCCCAAGTGCGGCAACGGCAACGACCCGCTCCACAAGCGCGGCGCGATCCGCCTCCTCACCCGCCTCCTCGCCCAGGCCCCACCACCCTGAGGGCCGACCGCCGGTCCGCAGCCGGGCCTGCCTGCGGCGGGCAGGACGCTCAGGGGCGCACCCGCCCGGGTCCGTGGACGGCAAGCGCCGGCGGTCACGGGCCGTTCAACGGGCGACAGGCCCCGGCGGGCCCGCCCGGGTCAGCCGAAGGCAGGCGGCGGCGCGCCCGCCCGGGTCAGCCGGAGGCGGGCAGCGGCGCCCGGGTCAGCCGGAGGCGGGCAGTGGCGGCCCCGCACGGGCTCTGATCGTCGGTGTGAAGGGGCCCGTCGCGGGTCGGGCCGTCACCTCGGCCACCTCGCCCCCGACGCTGCAGGCGGTCACGGCCGCGCCCTGTGCCGCTGCGACCCGGCGGGCCGCGGTACAGGCGGCCTCCGGGCCGTGGGTCCAGGTGGCGGCCGCCGCGAGGGAAGCCAGGTCGGCGGCCGCCGCCGCCCGGTGACGGGCCACGACGGCTTGGCCGAGCAGCAGCACCCCTCCGAACACCGCTCCGAGCACGGTCGCCACCAGCGCCGCCCACACCGTTGCCGAACCCCGGTCCCGGCTCATGGCGGCGGCCCCACCGCGTCCTCCGCCAGAGCCACCGCCTGCGCCCCGAGCCGCACCGGCAGCCCGCCCGGGCCGGGCGCCGGCGCCGCCACCCGGACCCGCCACAGGTCCCCGTTGCGCTCCAGCCCCACTTCCGCCCCCGGCGGGGCGGCCGCCCGGGCCGCCGCCTCCGCCACGCCCGGCGGCTCCGACCGGGCCGCCGCCCGGGCGCCGGCCCTCGCCGCGTCCACACACCGGATCTGCGCGGCCGCCGCCATCAGCGCCCACACCAGCAGGGTCGCGAAGAGCACGAGCGCGGGGATCACCAGGGCGGCCTCCGCCGTCACGTATCCCCGGTCGCCCGGCCCGCGGCGCTTTTCCTCAGAAGGGCACATCGAGCGCCTTCCCGATGGTCGACTGAAGTGCCGTGGAGACCACGTCACTCGTCACCACCTTGTACAGAACGGCCGCGAATGCACACGCCGCGATCGTGCCCATGGCGTATTCGGAAGTGGACATGCCCGCGTCGTTGGCGCGGCCACTCAGCGCCGACCGCACACGAAACCAGATGATCCTCATGACTGCCTCCCGTTGATTCGTATTATTGACGTGATCTCAGTTTTGATTTCAGTCGCTGACTTGAGGCCAGAGTTTCTGTTGTGACGTCAGGTGGCGGAGAGGAGCCCGGAAGCCATTCCGATCACCACCGGGGCCACTCCGACCGCGAGAAACGCGGGGAGGAAACACAGCCCCACCGGAGCGGTGACGAGCACCGCCGCCCGCTGCGCCCGGGCGCCCGCCTGACGGACCCGGTCCTCGCGCAGGGCCGTCGCCAGCCGGGAGACCGGCTCCGCGGCCGGAGCACCCGTCCGGGCTGCCCGCTCCAGGCATTCCGCGAGCGCCCTGGCGCCCGGTATCTCCGCCAACCTCCCCCACGCCGCCCCCGGTTCGCCGCCGAGCCGCAGCTCCGCCCCGGCCAGCGCCAACCGTTCGCCCACCGGGCCGCCCAGCGATTCACCGACCACCTCAGCGGCCTCCACCGGCGCCGCACCGGCCGCCAGGCAGGCCGCCAACAGGTCGGCGGCGAACGGCAACTGACGCTCCGCCTCCTGCGGATACACCCCGGCCGACGGTCGTGCCCGCCGCAGCCAGCGCCACACCCCGACCGCCGCCCCGCAGCCGGCCAGTACGCCCGGCGCACCGCCGACCAGCACCCAGGTCGCCAACAGCGCCCCGGCCGGGCCGGCCCACGCCTTCACCACCGCCAGCAACCCGGATCCGAGCGCCCGCGCCCGCCGCTCCGGTTCCGCTGACAGCAGCGCCGCGATCCTGCGCCGGGCCGCCCGAGCCCGGACCCGCGCCGCCACCGCCGAGGCCGTGCACACCGCCGCCGCCGCGAGGCACACCGCCATCCCCAGCCTGTGGACCACGAGAGCGCCCATCACCGCTCACCCGCCCGTACGATCCGCCGGCACCACAGCAGTCCCAGCGCCTCCAGCACCCCGCCCGCCAGCAGACAGCCCCACCCGACCGGGGTGTGCAGCAGCACGCGGAGCGGATCCGCCCCGAGCCCGGTGCCGATCAGCAGACCGACCAGCGGCAGCAGGGCCAACACCACGGTCGTCGACCTCGCCCCCGCCAACTGGGCCCGCAGCGACTCCTGCCGGTCCCGCTCGGCCCGCAACGCCCCTTCCAGCCGGTCCAGTCCGGCGGCCAGCCCCGCGCCCCCGTCCACGGAGATCGACCAGCAGGCGGCCATCCCGGCCAGCCCTGCCGCGCCGGGCTCCCGCGCCGCCTGCCGCAGCGCCGCGGGGACGTCCCCGCCGAACGCCGCGGCGGCCAGCACCGCCGCCTCGTTCGCACCCGGGCCGCCGGGGTCTGTAGCCGTCCGCCGTATCGCCGCCATCAGCGCCTGCCCGGGCTGGGCCCCCGCCCGCAGCTCGCCCACCGCCGCTCCGCACAGCGCGATCACCCCGGCGGCCCGGGCTGCTCGCGCCCGCTCCCCGCGCCGGCCCCGTAGCCACCGCCGCACGATCGGCACCGCCGCCGCGCCCGCCGCCAGCGGGATCAGCGACCCGCCGAGCAAGGCGACCACGAGCCCGATCCCGAGGCAGCACCACTCCCGCCACCGCGCGGCACGTACCCGCACCGCGATCACCAGCCGCTCCCGGCGCCTCGGGCCTCGGGGCAGCAGGGGCCGGCCCCCGGCGAGCACCACCCGGGCCCGCCGGGACACCCGGTCTCCCCCGGCCAGGGCCCAGGCGGCCGTCCCCGCGCACAGCACCCCCGCGAAAAGCGGCACCGGCACCGGCACCGCGGCCACCCCGTTCACCGTGCACCCCGCAGCAGCGGACGCAGCTGCTCCCAGCCCGACTCCCGTGCGAAGCCCCGGGCGGACCAGCGAAGCGCCGGCACGGTGACCACCAGGCCGGCGGCGTCCCGCTCCAGGACGTGCACCTCGGCCACCCGACGCCGCCCGGCCCGGTCCCGGACCAGATGGACCACCAGGGTCAGCGCGGCCGCCAACTGGCTGTGCAGGGCGGCCCGATCGAGCCCGGCGGACGTCCCGAGCGCCTCCAGTCGAGCCGGCACGTGGGCTGCGGCATTGGCATGGACCGTGCCACAGCCGCCTTCGTGGCCCGTGTTCAAAGCCGCCAGGAGATCCGCGACTTCGGCGCCCCGGACCTCACCGACGACCAGCCGGTCCGGGCGCATCCGCAGCGCCTGTCGGACCAGATCCGCCAGGGTGACCAAACCAGCCCCCTCCTGATTGGCCGGTCGGGTCTCCAGTCGCACCACATGCGGATGGTCGGGGCGCAGCTCCGCGGAATCCTCCGCCAGGACGATCCGCTCACCGGGGCCGACCAGCCCCAACAGGGCACTGAGGAGGGTGGTCTTGCCGGTGCCGGTCCCGCCGGAGACGAGGAACGACAGCCGGGCCTCGATCATGTCCCGCAGCAGCCGCTGCCCGCCGGGCGGCAGCGTGCCCGCCTCGACCAGCTCGTCCAGCGTGAACGCCCTCGGCCTCACCACCCGCAGCGACAGGCAGGCCGAGCCGACCGCCACCGGCGGCAGCACGGCGTGCAGCCTGGTGCCGTCCGGCATCCGGGCGTCCACCCAGGGCCGGGCGTCGTCCAGGCGCCGGCCGGCGACGGCGGCCAGCCGCTGGGCGAGCCTGCGCACGGCCTCGGTGTCCCTGAAGGTCACCCCGGTCAGCTCCAGTCCGCCTCCGCGGTCCACCCACACCCGGTCCGGGGCGGCCACCAGGACATCGGTGACCTCCGGGTCGGCGAGCAACGCCTCCAGCGGGCCGGCGCCGACCAGTTCGGACCGCAACTCGGCTGCCACACCAAGGACTTCCGCGTCCCCGAGCAGCCGGCCCTGTGCCCGCAGGGCGGCCGCCACCCGGGCCGGGGTCGGCTCCGCGCCGCTCTCCGCGAGCCGCTGCCGCACCGCATCCAGGAGTACGGCGCTCATGCCGTCACCCCCTGGACAGGACCGAGTGCCCGCCGCCAGAAGCCGTCACAGAACCGGGCCAGCGCGCCCCGCCCGTGCCCGCCCGGTGGTTCCCCCTCGGCGACCCGCCCCGGGAGCCCCACCTCGACCGGCACCTCGCCGGCCAGCGGCACCCCGAGCAGCCCGGCCACCGCTTCGGCGTCGAGCCCGCCCGGACAGCGGCCCCGTACGACCACGCGGACGTCCCGGGCCACCATCCGCACCCCGGCCGCGACCCGCCCCGCGGCAGCCACCGCCCGCAACTCGCCCGGCACCACCATCAGCACCAGGTCCAGCTGCGCCAGCGCCTCGGCCACGGCTTCGTCCACCCGCCGGGGCAGGTCGACCACCACCACCCCGCCCCGGCGGCGCGCGGCGGCCAGTACCGAGCGCATCGCCGCCGGCGGCACCAGCACCCGGTCCCCGCGGTCCCAGCTGAGCACCCGCAGGGCGTGCAGCTCCGGCAGGGACTCCTCCAGCGCGCCGGCGCCCACCCGGCCCCGCGAGCCGGCGAAGTCCGGCCAGCGCAGCCCCTCGGCGCTCTCGCCGCCGAGCAGCACGTCCATGCCGCCGCCGAGCGGGTCCCCGTCGACCAGGATGGTCCGCTCCCCCGCGCGGGCGGCCCGGAGGGCGAGTGCGCACGCCAGGGTGGAAGCTCCGGCTCCGCCGCTCCCCCCGATCACCCCGACGGCGAGGGCGGGTTTCCCGGCCCCCTCCACCACATCGGCGATGCGGTCGACGAGCCGGCTCTCGGCATCGGGGAGCCGGAGCACCTCCTCGGCGCCGATCTCCACCGCCCGCTGCCACACGAGGGGATCGTCCGAGTCCCTGCCGACGATCAGCACCCCGCCCCGGCGCGGAGCCCCGCGCACCCGGCGTGCGGCGTCGTCCCCGACGAGCACGAGCGGCGCGGACTCCCAGCCGACGCCCCCGCCCGCCGCCACCGCCACGCCGTAACGGCCCGCCTCCATCGCCACGCCGGAACTCCCCGCGCCGCGCCCGCCGCTTCCGTCACGACCGCCTCCGCTTTGCTCGGGCACCGCATGGTGCACATGCGGCTCGGCGCCCGCGGCCGCGCACAGCCGCAGCAGATCGTCGAGCAGGAGGGGGTCCTCGGTGATGATCAGCGGCCGTCCACCGACGAACCCGGGCCCGCCCGGAGCGCCCAATGGCCTGATTCCGCCTGCTTCCACGCGCTCCGACACTTCACACGACTTCGATCCAGCCACGATCTCCGCCCCCTTCTCACTGCAAATCCAGCCGCCGCGGACTTCGCGGCTGGAATCACCGTGCAGCGATCCGGAAAAGGAAGTGGATCTTGCCCGAAAACTGTGGACAACACGAGCCCTGTGAATAACTCCGTCACCCCAACCGGTGAGTTCCAGAGCGCGGCGGAACAACTACACAGCGTCACGAGTCTGAAGGGGTGAGGGCCTTCGCCACGCAGGGCCCACCGAAGAAGGAGGGCTGCGGAATGGTCACTTGGGGCCGAAGGCAGGGACGCGAACCGCGTCCGGACATGCGACGACCCCCGCCGGGGGGGAGAGCGGGGGTCGTCCCCACGGTCCGACTCGGGGGGGGGAGGAGCCAGACCGGGTTAGCACGGTCGCGAACGATCCGTGACTTCCATGGTGTACCCGAGAGCCTTCTCAGGCAAACCCACGCGCCACACCTTACGCCGAATGGTGGGCGCATATGCTCGGGGCGTGGAAATCCAGCCCTTGCCGCACTCGTCGCCCCGCACCGCAGCCTTCTTCGACCTGGACAAGACGGTCATTGCGAAGTCAAGCACTCTGACGTTCAGCAAGTCCTTCTACCACGGCGGTCTGATCAACCGCCGAGCCGTGCTGCGCACCGCCTACACCCAGTTCATCTACCTGGTCGGCGGCGCCGACCACGATCAGATGGAACGGATGCGTGAGTACCTGTCCTCCCTCTGCAAGGGGTGGAACGTCCAGCAGGTGCGGGAGATCGTCGCCGAGACGCTGCACGACCTCATCGACCCGCTGATCTACGACGAGGCCGCCTCCCTCATCGAGGCCCACCACACGGCCGGCCGCGACGTGGTGATCGTGTCGACCTCCGGAGCCGAAGTCGTCGAGCCGATCGGCGAGATGCTCGGCGCGGACCGGGTCGTCGCCACGCGCATGGTCATCGGCGAGGACGGCTGCTTCACGGGCGAGGTCGAGTACTACGCGTACGGGCCCACCAAGGCCGAGGCCGTACGCGAACTCGCGGAGTCCGAGGGGTACGACCTCTCGCGCTGCTACGCGTACAGCGACTCGGTGACGGACATCCCGATGCTGGAGGCGGTCGGGCACCCGCACGCCGTCAACCCCGACCGGGCGCTGCGCAAGGAAGCGGTGGCTCGCGAGTGGCCGGTACTGGTGTTCAACCGGCCGGTGCGGTTGAAGCAGCGGCTGCCCGGGCTGTCGATGCCCGCGCGGCCGGCGCTCGTCGCCGCCGCGGCCTTGGGGGCGGCAGCGGCCACCGCCGGGCTGGTCTGGTACGCGAGCCGGCGCCGGGCGAGCGCCCTGGCCGCCGTCACGACGTCCGTCTGACCGGCTTCCGGCGACATCCGTGCCCGGCCTTCGGGCGACACCCATGACCGCCCTCCGCCGACCCGCCCGGTTCCGCCGGGCGGGTCGGCGCGGACCGCTCCGGACCCCGCTGAGCTGCGAGGACGCGCGGTGTCCCGTTCGCCCCGAGGTGTCCTGGAAAGTAAAAAAAGTGGGTAGGGGTTCCGCTTGTCTCCCAAGCGGAGTACAAAGGAGTCAACGGCCCGCGAGACCAAAGAACATCCGAGAGGATCATCTTTAAAACGCAGTAAGGCCCACGGACCGAAGCATGAACGCCGAGCACCCACGCGACGTCGACCCGTCGATTACGGGCCAGCCGCACCAGGTAACGGGCAAAGTTCCCGACCTGATGGGCAACCATCGAGGACGCTTGGTAACTGGGCGTAAGTGCCAGCGGCGACACCAGAGCAAGACGGTGTCGCCGCAACCCTGTGTGTGTGTGGGGGGTCGTTACGCCGCGCCGCGCTGCAGGGCCTCACAGACCGCCGTCGACTCGCGGACACCGAGTTCGATCGCCCGGCCGCAGTGCGCGATCCAGGCCGCCATCCCCTCGGCCGTCCCGGAGACGTAGCCCTCGAACGCCGCCAGGTACGCCTCCCGCCCCTGCTCCGCGTGACCGACCTCCGCCGGGCAGATCGCCTTCGGGTCCAGACCGCTGTTGATCAGCACGATCCGCTCCGCCGCCCGCGCGACCAGCCCGTTGTACGAACCGAACGGGCGCAGCGCCAGCAGCTCGCCGTGCACCACCGCCGACGTGACCAGCGCCGGGGCCGAGCCGCCCGCGATGATCAGCCGGGACAGGCCGTCCAACCGGCCCGCCACCTCCTCGGCGCTCGGCAGCGGGAGGGTGACGAAGGGTTCGTCCACCGGCTCGCCGGCCAGGCGCGGGCGGCCCACCGCGTCACCGTCGGTTGTCGACCCCGACGCCACCAGGTGCAGGCGCGCCAGCACCCGCAGCGGCGACTGGCGCCAGATGCTCAGCAGCTGCCCGGCTTCCGCCGTGAGGCGCAGCGCCGCGCCCACCGTGCGCGACTCCGCCTCCGCCCCGAAGTCGGTGCGGCGGCGCACCTCCTCCAGTGCCCAGTCCGCCCCGGACAGTGCCGCGCTCCCGCGGGCCCCGCGCAGCGCGGCCTCCGAGGTGATCTCCCCGCTGCGCCGGCGCATCACCCGGTGCCCGTAGACACGGTCCACGGCCTTGCGTACGGAATCCACGGATTCGGCGACGCCCGGGAGCGAACCCAGGGCGGCCAGCGGGTCAGAAGCGCTACTCATAAGTAAGGAGCCTACGCACTGGACGTCCATAGCACCGACCCCTCCTTGGAGTGGTCTTCTTCACTTACAAGCACCACAGAAAGCGACCGAGCGACTACTCTTTGTGAACATGAAGATCGCTTTCGTAGGAAAGGGCGGCAGCGGCAAGACGACCCTGTCCTCCCTCTTCATCCGCCACCTCGCCGCCAATGAGGCCCCTGTCGTCGCGGTGGACGCCGACATCAACCAGCACCTGGGCGCAGCCCTCGGACTCGCCGAAGAGGAAGCTTCCGCGCTGCCCGCCCTGGGCGCGCACCTGCCCCTGATCAAGGAGTACCTGCGGGGCTCCAACCCGCGCATCTCCTGCGCCGACACGATGATCAAGACCACCCCGCCCGGCGCCGGATCGCGCCTGCTGCGGGTCACCGAGGACAACCCGGTGTACGAGGCCTGCGCGCGCACGGTGCTGCTCGACGGGGAGCCGGTACGGCTGATGGCCACCGGGCCGTTCACGGAGTCGGACCTCGGGGTCGCCTGCTACCACTCCAAGGTCGGGGCGGTGGAGCTGTGTCTCAACCACCTGGTCGACGGCCCCGACGAGTACGTGGTGGTCGACATGACCGCCGGCTCGGACTCCTTCGCCTCGGGCATGTTCACCCGCTTCGACGTGACCTTCCTGGTCGCGGAACCGACCCGCAAGGGCATCTCCGTCTACCGCCAGTACAAGGAGTACGCCCGGGACTTCGGGGTGGTGCTCAAGGTCATCGGCAACAAGGTGCAGGGAACGGACGACATCGAATTCCTCCAGGACGAGGTCGGGGAAGACCTGCTCGTCACCGTCGGGCACTCCGACTGGGTGCGTGCCATGGAGAAGGGTCGCCCCGCGGCGTTCGAGCTGCTGGAGGCGAGCAACCGGCTCGCGCTCCAGGCCCTGCAGGACGCGGCCGACGACTCGTACGCCCACCGCGACTGGGAGCGGTACACCGAGCAGATGGTCCACTTCCACCTGCGGAACGCGCAGAGCTGGGGCAACGCCAAGACCGGGGTCGACCTGGCTGCCCAGGTCGACCCCGATTTCGTGCTGCGGGAGGGCACCGGCGGAGAGGCGGCGGCCCCGGAGCTCCCGGAGCCGCCGCCCTCGGAGCTCGTCAGTCCTCGCCCGAACCCTCTTCGGCCGGCTCCGCAGCCGGCTTGACCGCGGGGGCGGCCGGCTTGGCCGGCGGCCCCGCCGTCAGGAACTTCGGCCAGCCCTCCTTGGGCGCCTCGCCGACATCGAGGCCGCGCATCCACTCCAGGACCTTCGGGTCCTGGGCGTCCAGCCAGTCGGCCAGCTCGCGGAACGGCACGCAGCGGACTTCCTTCTTGGTGCACATCGACTTGATGGAGTCCTCGACGGCCCTCATGTAGGTGCCGCCGTTCCACGACTCGAAGTGGTTGCCGATGATCAACGGCGCGCGGTTGCCCTGGTAGACCCGGTCGAAGGCCTGCTGGAGGCCCTCGCGCATCTGCTCGCCCCAGTACTCGTGCTGCGAGGGGTCGCCCTGCGTGGTCGTCCCGGACTGGTTGACCAGGTAGTTGTAGTCCATGCTCAGGGTCTCGAAGGCGCGGCCCGGCATGGGCACCAGCTGGAGCGGGACGTCCCAGAGGCCGTCCGTCTTCTTCGGCCAGATCTGCTTGCTGATGCCGCTGGAGTCGTAGCGGAAGCCCATGTCCTTGGCCGCCAGCATGAAGTTCTTCTGGCCTTCGAGGCAGGGGGTGCGGGCGCCGATGAGCTCCTTCTCGTAGTCGAAGGGGAGCGGCTCCATGTCCTTGAGACCCGGCGTGTTCGTCTTCCAGTTCTTGACGAAGGACTTGGCCTGGTTGATCTCGCTCTTCCACTCCGGCACGGACCAGGTGCCGACGCCGCCGTCGGGGCCGCAGAAGTGGCCGTTGAAGTGGGTGCCGATCTCGTTGCCTTCCAGCCAGGCCTCGCGGACCTGGGTGGCCGTGTCCTTGATGCCCTGGAGATCGCCGAAGCCGATGTCGGAGCGGCCGGACTCATGCTGCGGGGCCGTGTAGAGGGAACGTTTTTCCTCCGGGAGCATGTACACACCGCTGAGGAAGTACGTCATCCGGGCGTTGTACTCCTTGCCGACCTCGCGGAAGTGCGAGAAGAGTTTCTGGCTGTCCTCGCCGGCGCCGTCCCACGAGAACACCACGAACTGCGGCGGCTTCTCGCCGGGCTTCAGCTTCTGCGGCTTCTGGACGTTCGGCTGCCGGCCCGTGTACGCGGTCGAGCCGTCGCCGATCAGCCGGTTGACGCTGCCCGGGGCGGCCTCCGGGGCCGCCGCGCCCTTCTTGCCGTTCGGGCCCCCGGGGGAGGGGGGCTTGGCGGGTCCCGAGGTGCTGCACCCGGCGGCGCCCAGCACCAGCGCCGTGGCGACCAGGCCGCCGGCGATCCTCTTCGTGGCGGCGATCATCCGCCCACCTCTCCTCGCAGTTCCATCGCGGGTCTTCCGCGCCGCAACGTCCCATGCGGTCCGCCGTGATGATGATGTGACAAGCCGTACAAAATGCTTAATCACCCCTGAGCGCTAATTCCTAGGCCATTTGCCCCCATTACGCATCACATTCCTTTACTCTCCATTACCTTTCATTTACTGAGTGTTGAGACTGAGTGTTGAGACTCCCGCCGCTTCATCCCTCCGCAGAGGAGACGGGACCCATGACAGCCACTTCCCCCACGCCCCTCGTCAAGGACCTCGACGAGCCCGCCAGCGCGCCCGGCACCACGGCCGACGGCACCGCCGGCAGCCGGCCCGGCAGCTCGCCCCGCAAGGGGCACCGCGCCGATCTGCACGCCGACCTCTCCGCCTCCCTGACCGTCTTCCTGATCGCCCTGCCGCTCTCCCTCGGCATCGCCCTGGCCACCGGTGCCCCGCTCCAGGCGGGCCTGGTCGCCGCGGCCGTCGGCGGGATCGTGGCCGGGCGCCTGGGCGGAACCCCCCTCCAGGTGAGCGGGCCGGCGACCGGACTCACCGTCGTCACTGCCGAGTTGATCCAGCGCTACGGGTGGCGCACCACCTGCGCCATCACCGTGCTCGCCGGCTGCTGCCAGCTCGCGCTGGCCGCGCTGCGCACCGCCCGCTCGGCGCTCATGGTCAGTCCGGCCATCGTGCACGGCATGCTCGCGGGCGTCGGCGTGACGATCGCCCTGGCCCAGCTGCACATCGTCCTCGGCGGCACTCCGCAGAGCTCCGCCGTCGCCAACGTCAAGGGGCTGCCCGCCCAGTTGGCCGATCTGCACCCGGCCGCACTCGGTGTCAGCGCCCTGACCCTGGCCGTACTGCTCGGCTGGCCGCGGCTGCCCGGACGGGCGGGGCTCGCCCTGCGCAAGGTGCCGGCCGCGCTGGCCGCCGTCGCCACGGCTACGGCGTTCGCCGCGCTGACGGGGCTCAGCGTGCCACGGGTGGACCTGCCGTCCTGGCGCAGCCACGCGCTGCCGGGGTTCCCCGAGGGCCCCGTCCTCGGCATCATCGCGGCCGTCCTGACGGTCACGCTGGTCGGCAGCGTGGAATCCCTGCTGTCCGCGGTGGCCACCGACAAGCTGATCGCCTCCCAGCGGCGTACGGGCAACCGTCCGCCGCGCGCCGACCTCAACCGCGAACTGCGCGGACAGGGCGCTGCGAACATCCTCTCCGGAGCGCTCGGCGGGCTGCCCGTCGCGGGCGGGGCGGTCCGCAGCGTGGCCAATGTCAAGTCCGGTGCCGTCAGTCGCCGGTCGGTCATGCTGCACGGGCTGTGGATCCTGCTCGCGGCCGGGCTGCTCGTCCCGGTCCTCGACCTGATCCCGCTCGCGGCGCTGGCCGCGCTGGTGATGGCACTGGGCGTGCGGATGGTGAGCGCCACGCACCTGCGTACCGTCACCCGGCACCGCGAGATCGCGGTCTACGTGACGACGATCACGGCGGTGGTGCTCGGCGGGGTCCTGCTGGGGGTCGCCATCGGCATTGCGGTGGCCGTCGCGATCGCCCTGCACCGGCTGGCCCGGACCCGGATCACGGTGGAGGTGTGCGACGGGGTCCACCGGGTGTGGGCTCGCGGGCAGTTGACCTTCCTCGCGGTGCCGCGGCTGAGCCGGGTGCTCAACCAGATCCCGCCCGGCGGGCGCGTGGTGGTGGAGCTGGACGGCTCGTTCATGGACCACGCGGCGTACGAGACGCTGCAGGACTGGCAGGACGCGCACCTGGTGCACGGCGGCTCACTGGAGGTCACCGGCCGCTCCACCACCCGGATGGGCGCGGCGGACCGCGGCGACCGCGGTGACCGGGTCCCGCGCGGCGGGCACCACTGCTGCCGCCCCTGGACGCCGTGGATGAACCACTGCGACCACCGGCCGGTGGCCGAGCCCACGATCCCCGGCGCGGCCGCGGCCCTCGACGCGATGGAGACCGTGGAGCCCCCGGCCCCGCGGCGCCGCCGGGGCGCCGGCCAATTGGCGAGCGGGATCAGCGCCTTCCAGCGGGACACCGCGCCGCACGTCCGGGACGAACTGGCCCGGCTGGCCCGGGAGGGGCAGCAGCCCTCGCAGCTCTTCCTGACCTGCGCGGACTCCCGCCTGGTGACCAGCATGATCACGGCCAGCGGTCCGGGCGACCTGTTCACGGTCCGCAACGTCGGCAACCTGGTCCCCCTGCCGGGTGCCGAGGCCGCGGACGACTCGGTCGCGGCGGCCATCGAGTACGCGGTGGACGTGCTCAAGGTGGACAGCATCACGGTGTGCGGGCACTCGGGCTGTGGAGCGATGCAGGCGCTGCTGAACTCCACGCCCGGGGCCCCGATGACGCCGCTGCGCCGGTGGCTCCGGCACGGGCTGCCCAGCCTGGAGCGGATGGGCAGCCGGCACCACGCCTGGGCCCGGATCGCGGGCCGGCTCCCGGCGGACGCCGTGGAGCAGCTGTGCCTGACCAATGTGGTGCAGCAGCTGGAGCACCTGCGGGCGCACGAATCGGTGGCCCGGCGGCTCGCCGAGGGCACGCTGGAGCTGCACGGGATGTACTTCCACGTGGGTGAGGCCCAGGCGTACCTGCTGTCCGAGGGCGAGGACTTCTTCGACTGCCGGGTCTTCGACAGCGTCGGACAACATGTCTGAATGATGACCGAATCGCCGACGCCGGCGGATCCGGATCATGGACAGGAGTGAACCGATACCCTCCGGTATCCGTGCCACAGAGTGGCCCCTTCCCGCATCCTGCTGCGGGGAGGGGCCACTCTGTGCGTGGGCCCAGCCGCGTTATAGGTCTAAACCAATTTTCGGCTACCCCTTGTCACCGGGGCCGCCGACTGATGAGCTATGCCCGGGGACACAACGGACACCCTGGGAAAGGGAGATGTCGTGAGCAATGAAAGCCTGGCCAATCTGCTCAAGGAGGAGCGGCGGTTCGCACCGCCTGCCGATCTGGCCGCCGCCGCCAATGTGACACAGGCTGCGTACACCGAGGCCGAGGCGGACCGGCTGGGCTTCTGGGCCACCCAGGCCCGCCGCCTGACCTGGGACGTCGAGCCGACCGAGACGCTCGACTGGACCAACGCGCCCTTCGCCAAGTGGTTCGCGGACGGCAAGCTGAACGTCGCGTACAACTGCGTGGACCGGCACGTCGAGGCCGGCAACGGCGACCGCGTCGCCATCCACTTCGAGGGCGAGCCCGGCGACAGTCGCTCGATCACCTACGCCGAGCTCAAGGACGAGGTCTCCAAGGCCGCCAACGCCCTGACCGAGCTGGGCGTCCAGGCCGGCGACCGGGTCGCGGTCTACCTGCCGATGATCCCCGAGGCCGTCGTCGCGATGCTCGCGTGCGCCCGCGTCGGCGCCGCGCACTCGGTGGTCTTCGGCGGCTTCTCCGCCGATGCCGTGGCCTCCCGCATCCAGGACGCCGACGCCAAGCTGGTCATCACCGCCGACGGCGGCTACCGCCGCGGCAAGCCCAGCGCCCTCAAGCCCGCCATTGACGAGGCCGTCGCCAAGTGCCCGCAGGTCGAGCACGTGCTCGTCGTGCAGCGCACCGGCCAGGACACCGCCTTCACCGAGGGCCGCGACGTCTGGTGGCACGAGGTCGTCGGACGCCAGTCCGCCGAGCACACCCCGCAGGCCTTCGACGCCGAGCACCCGCTGTTCATCCTGTACACCTCGGGAACCACCGGGAAGCCCAAGGGCATCCTGCACACTTCCGGCGGCTACCTCACGCAGGCCGCGTACACCCACCACGCCGTCTTCGACCTCAAGCCGGAGAGCGACGTCTACTGGTGCACCGCCGACATCGGCTGGGTGACCGGGCACTCCTACATCGTCTACGGGCCGCTCGCCAACGGCGCGACCCAGGTGATGTACGAGGGCACGCCGGACACCCCGCACCAGGGCCGCTTCTGGGAGGTCGTGCAGAAGTACGGCGTCACCATCCTCTACACCGCGCCCACGGCGATCCGCACGTTCATGAAGTGGGGCGACGACATCCCCGCGAAGTTCGACCTGTCGAGCCTGCGCGTGCTGGGCTCGGTCGGCGAGCCGATCAACCCCGAGGCCTGGATCTGGTACCGCAAGCACATCGGCGGCGACCGCTGCCCGATCGTGGACACCTGGTGGCAGACCGAGACCGGGGCCATGATGATCTCCCCGCTGCCCGGCGTCACCGAGGCCAAGCCGGGCTCGGCGCAGCGCGCGCTGCCCGGGATCGGCGCGACGGTCGTGGACGACGAGGGCCACGAGGTCCCGAACGGCGGTGGCGGCTACCTGGTCCTGACCGAGCCGTGGCCGTCGATGCTGCGCACCATCTGGGGCGACGACCAGCGGTTCGTCGACACCTACTGGTCCCGCTTCGAGGGCAAGTACTTCGCGGGCGACGGCGCCAAGAAGGACGAGGACGGCGACATCTGGCTGCTGGGCCGGGTGGACGACGTGATGCTGGTTTCCGGCCACAACATCTCGACCACCGAGGTGGAGTCGGCGCTGGTCTCGCACCCGGCGGTCGCCGAGGCGGCGGTGGTCGGCGCCAAGGACGAGACCACCGGTCAGGCCATCGTGGCCTTCGTGATCCTGCGCGGCAGCGCCTCCGAGACCGACACCCTGGTCGGCGAGCTGCGCAACCACGTGGGCGCCACGCTGGGCCCGATCGCCAAGCCGAAGCGGATCGTTCCGGTCCAGGAGCTGCCGAAGACCCGCTCGGGCAAGATCATGCGCCGTCTGCTGCGCGATGTCGCCGAGGACCGCGCGGTCGGCGACGTCACGACGCTGGCCGACTCCTCGGTCATGGAGCTGATCCAGAACAAGCTGCCGAGCGCCTCCAGCGAGGACTGAGCACCAACGAGGACCCGGGCGACACCATGAGGAGGGGCATCCGACGCATCGCGCCGGATGCCCCTTTCGCACATAAAGTGAAGATCGCCGGATTCGCCCGTTCGTGATCCTGTAAAATATGCGAAGCGTCAAGAAAGCAAGTCCACAGGGTGCGCCGGGAAGTCTGGTCGGCAACGAGCTTCGCCATGCCGTCCAACCCACCCCGGAGGTGTCCCCTCGTGGCCGCGCCCAGCCCCACCGACCGCCACGGCCGCAAGTTCCTCGGCAGGCTCTCCCTGCCCGAACGGCGCTTCGTGGCCGACGCCCTGCGCGCCGAGACCGTCGGCGGCGTGCTCCTGCTCGTGGCCGCGATCGCCGCCCTACTGTGGGCGAACATCCCCACCTTCTCCGACAGCTACGCCCAGGTCAGCGACTTCCACTTCGGCCCCGCCGCCCTCGGCCTGGACCTCTCGATCCAGCACTGGGCGGCCGACGGCCTGCTCGCCGTCTTCTTCTTCGTCGCCGGCATCGAGCTCAAGCGCGAGCTCGTCGCGGGCGATCTGCGCGAGCCCAAGGCGGCCGCCCTCCCGGTGATCGCCGCCGTCTGCGGCATGGCCATGCCCGCGCTGGTCTACGTACTGGTCAACACGGTCGGCGGTGGCTCGATGAACGGCTGGGCGGTCCCGACCGCCACCGACATCGCCTTCGCCCTCGCGGTCCTCGCGGTCATCGGCACCTCCCTGCCGTCCGCCCTGCGCGCCTTCCTGCTGACCCTCGCCGTCGTCGACGACCTCTTCGCCATCATGATCATCGCGGTGTTCTTCACCAGCGAGATCAACTTCATGGCGCTCGGCGGTGCGGTCGCCGGCCTCGTCCTCTTCTGGTTCCTGATGCGCAAGGGCGTCCACGGCTGGTACGTCTACGTCCCGCTCGCCCTGGTCATCTGGGGCCTGATGTACAACAGCGGCGTCCACGCCACCATCGCCGGTGTCGCCATGGGCCTGATGCTCCGCTGCTCCCGCAAGGAAGGCGAGCAGACCTCCCCCGGCGAACACATCGAACACCTCGTCCGGCCCGTCTCGGCCGGCCTCGCCGTCCCGCTCTTCGCCCTCTTCTCCGCAGGGGTCTCCCTCTCCGACAAGGCCATCGCCCAGGTCTTCACCCGACCCGAGACCCTCGGCGTCCTCCTCGGCCTGGTCATCGGCAAGGCCGTGGGCATCTTCGGCGGCACCTGGCTGGCCGCCCGCTTCACCAGGGCCGAACTCAATGAAGACCTGGCCTGGCCGGACGTGCTCGCCGTGGCCTCCCTCGCCGGCATCGGCTTCACCGTCTCGCTCCTCATCGGCGAACTCGCCTTCACCGGCGACCAGACCCTCACCGACGAGGTCAAGGCCGCCGTCCTGATCGGCTCCCTCATCGCCGCCGTCGTCGCGAGCGTCATGCTCAAGCTCCGCAACCGCAAGTACCGGGCCCTGACCGAGGACGAGGACCGCGACGAGGACCGCGACGGCATCCCGGACATCTACGAGCAGGACAAGCCGGAGTACCACCTGCGGATGGCGAAGATCTACGAGGAGAAGGCCGCGGAGCACCGCCGCAGGGCCGAGACCGCAGCGGCCGCCGCGCACAAAGCGGCAGCCGGGTCCAGCGCCGAGCGCGACCGTCCGGCATGATCTGAACTGACGCTGTGACGGGCGCAGGACAGCCGCCGCCACGGCGTCGAGCGCAGACGAGACCACGACGACGGCAGTTGACAGAGGGAGAGAGAGCGATGAGTGCAGGGGACCAAGGGGCGCAGGGAGCCGAGCGCACACTCGGCCAGCTGGTCGCCTCGGCCACCGCCGAGATGTCCGCCCTGGTGCACGACGAGATCGCCCTCGCCAAGGCGGAGCTCCGCCAGGACGTCAAGCGCGCGGGCGTCGGCGGCGCCGCCATCTCCGTCGCGGGGGTGCTCGCACTGTTCTCCCTGCCCGTGCTGAGCTTCGCCGCGGCGTACGGGATCCACAACCTCGGACTCGGGCTCGCCTGGTCCTTCCTCATCGTCGGCGTGGCGTTCCTCCTGATCGCGGGCCTGTTGTCGCTGATCGCCGTATCGAAGTTCAAGAAGGTCAAGCCGCCGGAGAAGTCCATCGCCTCCGTCAAGCAGACCGCGGCGGTCGTCGCGACCGTCAAGCCGCATCCGCGGCCGGTGAGTGACCAGGCCGTGGGTGTGGCACGCTCGTCCTCATGACAGCGCCCTCTGCGGATTCCAGCACTCCGCCCACCGCCGCGACGGCGGTCAGGATCGACGTGCCCGGCGGGAGAACGGTGACCCACCGGGACGTCGCCGCCAACGGCGCCCGGTTCCACGTCGCCGAGCTCGGCGACGGGCCGCTGGTGCTGCTGCTGCACGGCTTCCCTCAGTTCTGGTGGACGTGGCGGCACCAGCTGGTCGCGCTCGCCGACGCCGGGTACCGAGCGGTCGCGATGGACCTGCGCGGGGTGGGCGGCAGCGACCGCACCCCGCGCGGCTACGACCCCGCGAACCTGGCGCTCGACATCACCGGGGTCGTACGGTCCCTCGGCGAGCCGGACGCCGCCCTCGTGGGACACGACCTGGGCGGCTACCTCGCCTGGACCGCGGCCGTGATGCGGCCCAAGCTGGTGCGCCGGCTCGTGGTCTCCTCGATGCCGCACCCGCGGCGCTGGCGCTCGGCGATGCTGTCCGACTTCGGCCAGACCCGGGCGAGTTCGCACATCTGGGGCTTCCAGCGGCCGTTCATCCCCGAGCGGCAGCTCGTCGCCGACGACGGGGCGCTCGTGGCGGAGCTGATCCGGGACTGGTCCGGGCCCGTGCCTCCCGAGGAGGCGGACCTCGACGTGTACCGGCGGGCGATGTGCATCCCGTCCACCGCGCACTGCTCGATCGAGCCGTACCGTTGGATGATGCGGTCCATGGCCCGGCCGGACGGGCTCCAGTTCAACCGCCGGATGAAGCGGCCGGTGCGCGTGCCGACGCTGCACCTGCACGGCTCGCTCGACCCGGTGATGCGCACCCGCAGTGCTGCCGGCTCCGGCCAGTACGTCGAAGCCCCGTACCGGTGGCGGCTGTTCGACGGTCTCGGGCACTTCCCGCACGAGGAGGACCCCGCAGCCTTCTCGACCGAGTTGGTGAACTGGCTCAAGGACCCGGAGCCGGACCGCTGACCATCTGACCGACTGTCAGTACGACTGCCGCTACGACTGTCTTACGAACATTCAATTGCCCGGCGCATAGGCCAATTGGCCGCCCGGGACGGGGTTACCGACCTTGGGGCCCGGGCACAGCTCGTTGTATGGGCTGGACGTACGACTACGGTGACACCGCACGCGAACGCCGCCCGGCAGCGACGCCGGGCACACACGGGAGGACGGGCCGGGACGGCCACGACCCCCGACTCGGGATCCCACGCATCCTGCGCAGGCGGGCCCGCTGGGTCTCGGCCCGCCTGCGGCATCCACGGACGTAGCCGGCACCGCGCCCGGTCCCGTACGGGCCGCGCTGCCCGTACGGGCAACCCGTCCCGTACGGGTCAGAGGGCGCAGCCCTGGCTGTCGACCCGCCGGTCGGAGACCCTTCCGATCCTGACGTCGTCGCGCACCTCGTCCGCCGTCAGCGCGTACCCGGTGTTCGGGTCGTCGAGCGACTTCGCGAACACGACCCCGTACACCTTGCCGTCGGGCGTGAGCAGCGGGCCGCCGGAGTTGCCCTGGCGGACGGTCGCGTACAGCGAGTAGACATCGCGCCGGACCGTGCCGCGGTGGTAGATGTCCGGGCCGTTGGCGTTGATCCGGCCGCGGACGCGGGCCGCGCGGACGTCGTACGAGCCGTTCTCCGGGAAGCCGGCGACGATCGCGTCACTGCTGCTCACCGCGTCCTTGTCGGTGAACTCCAGCGCGGGCGCCTTCAGCTTGGGCACGTCCAGGACGGCGATGTCGCGCTCCCAGTCGTAGAGCACGACCTTGCCGTCGTACAGCTTGCCCTCGCCGCCGATCTGCACGGTGGGCTCGCCGACCCCGCCGACGACATGCGCGTTGGTCATCACCTTGCCTGGCGCGAAGACGAAGCCGGTGCCCTCCAGGACCTTGCTGCAACTCGGCGCGGTACCGACGACCTTCACGATCGAGTGCTTGGCCGCCACGGTGACGGGGCTGCGGGCGAGCGCCGGGTCGGGCGCCTTCACCTCGGTGATCGGCTCGTTCGAGAACGGGCTGAAGACCTGCGGGAAGCCGCTGCGCGCAAGGGTGGAGCTGAAGTCCGAGAACCAGGTGTTGGCCTGGGCCGGCAGCACCCGCGAGACGCCGAGCAGCACCTTGGAATTGCGGACTTCCTTGCCCAGCGTGGGAAGTGACGTCCCGGCGAGCGCCGAGCCGATCAGCCAGGCCACCAGCAGCATCGCGACGACGTTGACCAGGGCCCCGCCCGTCGCATCGAGCGCGCGCGCCGGCGACCACGTGATGTGGCGGCGCAAGCGGTTGCCCAGGTGGGTGGTGAAGGCCTGCCCGATCGAGGCACAGACGATGATCACGACCACGGCGATCACGACGACCGTGGTGGACACCTGGGTGCCGTTGTCGGTCACCCGGTCCCAGACCAGGGGGAGCAGGGACACGGCAAGGAGACCACCGCCGAGGAAGCCGATCACCGACAGGATGCCGACGACGAACCCCTGGCGGTAGCCGACGATCGCGAACCACACGGCGGCGACCAGCAACAGGATGTCCAGCACGTTCACGAGGGTCACCGTCTCATGCGCGCCAGTCGAGCGGGACCTGCCTGGACCGGTCCCATGGGCGCTCCCACCCGGCGAAATGCAGCAGCCGGTCGATCACTCCAGCGGTAAAACCCCAGACCAGAGCCGATTCGACGGTGAAAGCGGGGCCCAAGTGGCCGCTCGGGTGGACGGCCGTGACGCGATGATCGGGGTCCGTGAGATCGGCCACGGGAACCGTGAAGACGCGGGCGGTCTCGGCCGGATCCACGGCGCCGACAGGGCTGGGATCGCGCCACCAGCCGAGCACCGGGGTCACGACGAACTCGCTGACCGGGATGTAGAGCCGCGGCAGCACGCCGAACAGCTGCACGCCGGCGGGGTCGAGGCCGGTCTCCTCCTCGGCCTCGCGCAGAGCCGCGCGCAGCGGGCCGGTGGTGTGTGGATCGCCGTCCTCCGGATCGAGGGCGCCGCCGGGGAACGAGGGCTGGCCGGGGTGTGAGCGCAGGCTTCCGGCGCGCTCCATGAGCAGCAGCTCGGGGCCGCGGGGGCCCTCGCCGAACAGGATCAGCACGGCGGACTGGCGGCCGCGACCGTCCTCGGGGGGCAGGAAGCGGCTGAGCTGGGTCGGTCGGACCGTCCGCACGGCTTCCACGACGGGACCGAGCCACTGCGGCAGCCCCTGGCTGCTCACCCGCGGACCCCCCTGGTCCGCGTACGGGTTGCCCCGCGCCTCGCCCTGCTGCGGCGGCGCGGCCGCCTGGGCCACGCCGCTCTCGTCCCGCGTTCCGCGCGTCATAGGCACCCCTGCTCCTCGCCGTCGCCGACGCCATCGCCGTCCCGATACGGGGACAACGCACCCCCGGGCCGGATTCGTTCCTCCGCGGGTCGCCGTGCGGCGGCCCGTACCGCGCTCAGGAGACCGCCTGGCCTCCGCCCGCCGGTTGGGCCGGGAGGCCCGGGTAGTCCGGCGGCGGGCTCAGCCGCTGGCCGGGCTGGCCGCCCTTCTCGTACTTCAGCAGCTTCTTCGCCTTCTCCGGGTCCGTTTCGCCCTCCCCGTACGCCGGGCACAGCGGGGCGATCGGGCAGGCGCCGCAGGCGGGCTTGCGGGCGTGGCAGATCCGGCGGCCGTGGAAGACGACCCGGTGCGAGAGCATCGTCCACTCGCTCTTCGGGAAGATCGCGCAGATCTCCGCCTCGACCTTCTCCGGGTCCTCCTGATCGGTCCACTTCCAGCGGCGCACCAGCCGGCCGAAGTGGGTGTCCACGGTGATCCCCGGGACGCCGAACGCATTGCCGAGCACCACGTTGGCCGTTTTCCGGCCGACTCCGGGCAGCGTCACCAGGTCCTCGATCCGGCCCGGCACCTCGCCGCCGAAATCGTCCCGCAGGGCCTGGGAGAGGCCCATCAGCGAGCGCGCCTTTGCCCGGAAGAACCCGGTCGGCCGGATGATCTCCTCCAGCTCCTCGGGCACGGCCGCGGCCATGTCCTCGGGGGTCGGATAGGCGGCGAACAGGGCCGGGGTCGTCTGGTTCACGCGCAGGTCGGTGGTCTGGGCGGAGAGGACCGTGGCGACCAGCAGCTCGAAGGGGTTCCGGAAGTCGAGCTCGGGGTGGGCGTAGGGGTAAATCTCGGCCAGCTCCCGGTTGATGCGGCGGGCCCGTCGCACCATGCCCAGCCGTGATTCCGTTTTCTTGGCCGAAGCTTTGCCCTGGGGGCTCGGCAGGGCCCTCCGGGGCTTTCCGGACGTCTTCTCGGGGGCTTGTTCGCCCACAGCTGAATCGAGTCCGCCCGTCACTCCTGCGGACCCCTTGGCCTGTGCTCTCACCGGCTTATTGGACACCCGGCCAGCCTAAGGCCGGGCGCTGACACCCGTCTGGACCTCAGGTAACACCACTCCGATTGGCCTCTCGCCGCACAGCACGCCCGTCCGTCCGGCATCCTTGTGATTGATCGCACTGTTTGAGCCGTCCGGCAAAATGGGGAGCACGGTCCCCTGAGCTGGTCGACATAGGAGAGAGACTCGTGGACGACGTTCTGCGGCGCGCCCCGCTCTTCGCGGCGCTCGATGACGAGCAGGCCGCGGAGCTCCGCGCCTCCATGGGCGAGGTGACCCTCGCACGCGGTGACGCCCTGTTCCACGAGGGCGACCCCGGCGACCGGCTGTATGTCGTGACCGAGGGCAAGGTGAAGCTGCACCGCACCTCCCCCGACGGCCGCGAGAACATGCTGGCCGTCCTCGGCCCCGGCGAGCTGATCGGCGAGCTGTCGCTGTTCGATCCCGGCCCGCGCACCGCCACCGCTACCGCCCTGACCGAGGTCAAGCTGCTGGGCCTCGGCCACGGCGACCTCCAGCCCTGGCTCAACGCCCGGCCTGAGGTCGCGACCGCACTGCTGCGCGCGGTCGCCCGGCGCCTGCGCAAGACCAACGACCAGATGTCCGACCTGGTCTTCTCCGACGTCCCGGGCCGCGTCGCCCGCGCCCTCCTGGACCTCTCGCGCCGCTTCGGCGTGCAGTCCGAGGAAGGCATCCACGTCGTGCACGACCTGACGCAGGAGGAGCTGGCCCAGCTGGTCGGCGCCTCCCGCGAGACGGTCAACAAGGCCCTCGCGGACTTCGCGGGCCGCGGCTGGCTGCGCCTGGAGGCGCGCGCGGTCATCCTGCTGGACGTGGAACGCCTGGCGAAGCGCTCGCGCTGACCGCGGTTTCGCACCGCATGGAGGGGTTCCGCCCGACCGGGCGGGGCCCCTCCGTGCGTTCCGCCCGCGGCGGGCCCGGCCCCGGCAGCCGGCTGGAGAGTGTGGCCATGGAGCGCAGAGGGCTGGACGCGTACGGGTGCTTCGAGCGCGAGGGGTCACTCGGCCGGGTGCAGCGCAGCTTCGCGCCGGTCGTCGCCGCAGCGCGCGAGCGCATCGGCGCGGCCTACGGGCAGCGGCTGCACAGCGCCTACCTGTACGGGTCCGTGCCGCGCGGGACCGCCCGGCCGGGGCGGTCGGACCTCGACCTGCTCCTCGCCCTGCACCACGATCCCGGCGACGAGGACAGGGACACCGCCGAGGTGCTGGCGCGCGGGCTCGACCAGGACTTCGCCGAGGTCGACGGCGTCGGCATCCTGCTCCACGGCAAGGGCCGGCTGCTGAGCGTGCAGGAACGCTACGACCTGGGCTGGTTCCTCGCCTGCCTGTGCACCCCGCTGCTCGGCGCGGACCTGGCCGAGCACCTTCCGCGCTACCGCCCGGACAGCCTGCTCGCCCGTGAGACCAACGGCGATCTGACCGCCGTGCTGCCCCGGTGGCGGGCGAGGGCGCGGGCCGCGTCGACCCCCGCCGACTACCGCAGGCTCAGCCGTCACGTCGCGCGGCACCTGGTACGCACCGGGTTCACCCTCGTGATGCCCCGGTGGGGCGGCTGGACCAGCGATCTCGCCGAGTCCGCGGAGGTCTTCGGGCGGTACTACCCGGAGCGCGCCGCACAGATGCGGGCCGCGGCAGCGGTGGCACTGGAACCGGCCGAGGACCCGGTCGTGCTGCACGGGTACCTGGAGGACCTCGGACCGTGGCTCGCGGACGAGTACACGGCCGTGCACGGCACCAAGACGCCCCGCTGAAACGTCACGCCGTCACGGCCCGGACGCCCGTCACGGCCACGGGCACCCGTCAGGGGCTCAGGCGCTCGTCAGGGGCCCAGGCGCTCGTCAGGGGCCCAGGCGCTCGTCAGGGCGCCAGTCAGGGCCCCGGGGCCCTGGGCGCCCCCTCAGGCCTCAGGCGCCCGTCAGGGCCTCGACCGCCTGCTTCGCCTCAAGGAGACCCGCCCCGGTGAGCCGGCGGTAGACCCGGATGGCCTCGACCGTGCGGCCGTCGCGCACCAGCGCCCGTACCTCGTCCAGCCCGGCCGGCTCGGGCTCCTCGATGCCGAAGTGGTCCAGGACCAGGCCCAGCCGCCGCTCCAGAAGCTCCGAGCGCCGCTCCAGGGCCTTCATCCGCAGCGTCACGGTCGAGGTGATCCAGGCTGCCGTACCAATGAGCGCGAGCAGCAGGAAAATCGTGTTCATTCGGGCCCTCCGGGGATCAGTCCGTGATCTTGAAGGTACTCCAGCTGCGCTCGTACGGACCATTCCGCGGCCGGCCAAAGCGAGCGGTCCACGTCCGCGTAGACGTGGGCGACGACCTCCTCGGGGGTGGCGTAGCCGTTCTCGACTGCGGTCTCGACCTGGGCGAGGCGGTGCGCCCGGTGGGCCAGGTAGTACTCCACCACACCCTGTGCGTCGTCCAGGACCGGCCCGTGGCCCGGGAGCACCGTCTGCACGCCGTCGTCGACCGCCAGCGAGCGCAGCCGGCGCAGCGAGTCCAGGTAGTCGCCGAGCCGGCCGTCGGGGTGGGCCACGACGGTGGTGCCGCGGCCGAGGATCGTGTCGCCGGTCAGGACGGCGCGGTCGGCGGGCAGGTGGAAGCAGAGCGAGTCGGCGGTGTGGCCAGGCGTCGGGACCACGCGCATCTCCAGGCCGCCGGTCCGGATCACGTCCCCGGCTCCGAGCCCCTCGTCGCCCAGGCGCAGGGCGGGGTCCAGGGCGCGGACCTTGGTACGGGTCAGCTCGGCGAAGCGGCCGGCGCCCTCCGCGTGGTCGGGATGGCCGTGGGTGAGGAGGGTCAGCGCGATCCGCTTGCCCGCCCGCTCGGCGGTCTCCACGACGGCGCGCAGGTGGGCCTCGTCCAGTGGGCCGGGGTCGATGACGACGGCTTCCGTGGAGTCGGGCTCCGAGACGAGCCAGGTGTTCGTGCCGTCCAGGGTCATCGCGGAGGCGTTGGGGGCCAGGATGTTGACCGCGCGGGCCGTGGCGGGCCCTGAGGTGACGATTCCGCGGGGCTGTCCGGGCAGGGCGGCGGCGTTCGTCACGGGGTGCCTCCGGGGCGGACGTGCTTGGTGAACTCGTCGTGCCCCGGCCAGCTGAGCACCAGCTCGCCGTCCACCAGCGCGGCCTCGGCCAGTACGGGGGTCAGGTCCTGGGCGGCGGCCGCGGCGAGGGCGCGGGCGGCGCTCCCGTACGGCTCCAGCGAGCGCAGCGTGGAGATGGTGGGCGGCATCATCAGCAGCTCGCCCTTGTCGTAGCCGGCGGCGGCGTCCGCGGGCTGGATCCAGACGGTCCGGTCGGCCTCGGTGGAGGCGTTGCGGGTGCGCTGGCCCTCCGGGAGGGCGGCGACGAAGAACCAGGTGTCGTAACGGCGGGGCTCGAACTCCGGGGTGATCCAGCGGGCCCAGGCGCCGAGCAGGTCGGAGCGCAGCAGCAGGCCCCGGCGGTCGAGGAAATCGGCGAAGGACAGTTCGCGGGCGACGAGGGCCTCCCGGTCGGCCTCCCAGTCGTCGCCGGTGGTGTCACCGACGACGGTGTCGGGGGTCTCCCCGGCGAGCAGGACGCCCGCCTCCTCGAAAGTCTCGCGGACGGCTCCGCAGACGATGGCCTGGGCGGTGCGGGGATCGGTGGCGAGGCGGTCGGCCCAGGCGTCGCGGCCCGGGCCCGCCCAGCCGACGAGGTGTTCCTCGTCGCGCGGGTCGACCCCGCCACCGGGATAGGCGTACGCGCCGCCGGCGAAGGCCATGGAGGCCTTGCGGCGCAGCATGTGCACGGCGGGCCCGTCGGGGGTGTCGCGGAGGAGCATGACCGTGGCGGCGCGCCGGGGTTCCACCGGAACGAGGGAACCGTCCATGAGCGCGCGGATGCGATCGGGCCATTCCGGCGGGTACCACTGACCTCCGGCGGGGGGCTGCTGCTGACCGTGCTGACCATTCGGCATGACGGGATGCTACGGGGATCCGGCCCGATGTTCGAGAGTGCCCCGGCGGCGGGCCGGGGTCTCTGCGCCGCTGCGTCCCGCCGGGGCCCTACCGCGCGAGCGGTGGGCCGGGGCGGGCACTGCGTCGGAGCACTGCGTCAGAACACGGCCCCGGGGCACTGCGTCAGGACGTGCGTCGGGGCACCGCGTCAGGGGGCGATCTCGACCTGGATCTCGACCTCGACGGGGGCGTCCAGCGGGAGCACCGCCACGCCGACGGCGCTGCGGGCGTGGACGCCCTTCTCGCCGAGGACCGCACCCAGCAGCTCGCTCGCGCCGTTCAGTACGCCCGGCTGACCCGTGAAGTCCGGGGCCGAGGCCACGAATCCGACGACCTTCACGACACGCGCGATCTTGTCCAGGTCACCGATCACGGACTTCACCGCGGCCAGGGCGTTCAGCGCGCAGGTCGCGGCCAGCTCCTTGGCCTGCTCCGGCGAGACCTCGGCGCCGACCTTGCCGGTGACCGGAAGGCTGCCCCTGACCATCGGGAGCTGCCCCGCGGTGAACACGTACGCGCCCGACCGCACGGCCGGCTGGTACGTGGCCAGCGGCGGGACGACCTCGGGCAGGGTCAGGCCGAGCCCGGCCAGCTTCGCCTCGACAGCGCCGCTCATGCCTTCTCCCGCTTGAGGTAGGCCACGAGCTGCTCGGGGTTGTTCGGGCCGGGCACGACCTGGACGAGCTCCCAGCCGTCCTCGCCCCAGGTGTCCAGGATCTGCTTGGTGGCGTGGACCAGCAGCGGGACCGTCGCGTATTCGAACTTCTTGGTCATGGGGGCGAGCGTAATGCCTGTCGCCCTGCGGGTCCGCCCGGCCGGAGGCTGGGGGAGGCTCATGCGCGGTCCGAAGGGCGAGTGGTTAGGCTCAGACGCTGTGAGCAGGCTCCAGGTGGTCAGCGGCAAGGGCGGAACCGGAAAGACCACGGTCGCCGCGGCACTCGCGCTCGCCCTCGCGCGTGAGGGCAGAAGGACGCTTCTGGTCGAGGTCGAGGGCCGGCAGGGGATCGCGCAGCTCTTCGGGGCGGAGGCGCTCCCGTACGAGGAGCGGAAGATCGCCGTCGCCTCGGGCGGCGGGGAGGTCTTCGCGCTGGCCATCGACGCCGAGCGGGCGCTGTTGGACTACCTCCAGATGTTCTACAAGCTGGGATCCGCCGGCCGTGCCCTCAAGAAGCTCGGCGCGATCGACTTCGCGACGACCATCGCGCCCGGGCTGCGGGACGTGCTGCTGACGGGCAAGGCGTGCGAGGCGGTCCGCCGCAAGGACAAGGCGGGCCGGTTCGTCTACGACCACGTGATCATGGATGCGCCGCCGACCGGGCGGATCACCCGCTTCCTGAACGTCAACGACGAGGTGGCAGGACTGGCCCGGTTCGGGCCGATCCACAATCAGGCGCAGGCCGTTATGAAGGTGCTCAAGTCCCCGGAGACGGCCGTCCATCTGGTCACGCTGCTGGAAGAGATGCCCGTCCAGGAGACCGCCGACGGGATCGCCGAGCTCCAGGAGGCCGGGCTGCCGGTGGGGCGGGTCGTCGTCAACATGGTGCGGCCGCACCACCTGGACGAGGACGCCCTGCGCGCCGCCGCCGGTGAGCGGCGGGCCGACGTGGCCAAGGCGCTGTCCCGGGCGGGTCTGGGCGGCGCGCGCCGCGGCGGGCTCGCGGAGCGGCTGGTGGACCCGCTGCTCACGCAGGCCACCGAGCACGCGAGCCGGGTGGAGCTGGAGCGCGCGCAGCGCACCGTACTGCAGCAGTTGGACGTGGCGACGTACGAACTCCCGCTGCTCGGCGCGGGGATGGATCTGGCCGGGCTGTACGAGCTGGCCTCGGAGCTGCGGAAGCAGGTGGGTGGGGAATGAGCGGGGCCACCACCAAGACCACCACCAGGACCACCGTCCACACCACCACCAGGACCGCCGGCGCGAGCGCCGGGACGAAGACGGGGATCGGCATGGACACTGCGCCGCGGCTGGCCGTGGACCGGCTGCTGGACGACCCCGCGACGCGGATCATCGTCTGCTGCGGCGCGGGCGGGGTCGGCAAGACCACCACCGCCGCGGCCCTGGGCGTACGGGCGGCGGAGCGCGGGCGGAAGGTGGTCGTGCTGACCATCGACCCGGCGCGGCGGCTCGCCCAGTCGATGGGCATCGACTCGCTGGACAACACCCCTCGCAAGGTGAAGGGGGTCGACGGCGGCGAACTGCACGCCATGATGCTCGACATGAAGCGCACCTTCGACGAGATCGTCGAAGGTCACGCGGACCCCGAGCGGGCTCAGGCCATCCTCGCGAATCCCTTCTACCAGTCGCTGTCGGCCGGCTTCGCGGGCACGCAGGAGTACATGGCGATGGAGAAGCTGGGCCAGCTGCGGGCGCGGGACGACTGGGACCTGATCGTCGTGGACACTCCGCCGAGCCGCTCCGCGCTGGACTTCCTCGACGCGCCGAAGCGGCTGGGGTCCTTCCTGGACGGGAAGTTCATCCGGGTGCTGATGGCCCCCGCGAAGGTGGGCGGCCGGGCGGGGATGAAGTTCCTCAACGTCGGCATGTCCCTGATGACCGGCACGCTCAGCAAGCTGATGGGCGCCTCACTGCTGAAGGACGTACAGACGTTCGTGGCCGCGATGGACACGATGTTCGGCGGGTTCCGCACCCGTGCGGACGCGACGTTCCGGTTGCTCCAGGCTCCGGGTACGGCGTTCCTCGTGGTCGCGGCGCCCGAGCCGGACGCGGTGCGGGAGGCTGCGTACTTCGTGGAGCGGCTGGCCGCAGAGAACATGCCGCTGGCCGGGCTCGTACTGAACCGGGTGCACGGCAGTGGTGCCGACCAGCTGTCCGCCGAGCGGGCGTTGGCCGCCGCAGAGAATCTTGAAGAAGGCGGCATTGTCGATCAGGAGTCCGGGAAAGCTGGACTTCGTGACTCGGCCGACCCGAACTCAGACCCCGATGTCGACGCCGACGCCGACGCCGATGCCGACGTGGACGAAATCACGGCAGGACTACTGCGCCTGCACGCCGAGCGGATGCAGGTGATCGCGCGCGAACAGCGCACACGCGATCGATTCACCTCCCTGCACCCCGAGGTGGCGGTGGCCGAGGTGGCCGCCCTGCCCGGCGATGTGCACGACCTCGCCGGGCTACGGGCCATCGGAGAGCGACTCGCGGCCGGGGTTCCGGCCGGAGCGTAGGCGTTCGTACGACGGCTGCCTCCGGGTACGGAGGCACTCGTACGCGGGACGCGCGAGGGGTCTACCCGGCTGCCGCGTACGTCTCGTACGAAACGTCGATCTCCGCATCGACATCCACGGTGAGGATGCCCGTACTGCGCTCGTACTCCGTGCGGGCGGTTTCGAGCAGCCGTCGCCACGAGGTGACGGTGGGACGCCTGCGCAGCAATGCGCGACGCTCCCGCTCGGTCATTCCGCCCCATACTCCGAACTCGACACGATTGTCGAGCGCGTCGGCCAGGCACTCGGTGCGCACCGGACACCCGGTACACACCGCCTTGGCCCTGTTCTGTGCCGCTCCTTGAACGAACAGTTCATCCGGATCGGTAGTGCGGCAGGCTGCCTGCGCACTCCAGTCGGTAACCCAGCCCATCCCGGCGCCGTCCTCTCCCGAATCGAGGCTCCCCCACGGCGGTAGCGGCATATTCACCGCTGCCAGTTGAGGACGTTACGGAAGGCGGGCACGGTGCAACACCCCCGACGGGCCCAATCTTGAATGGTCCGAACGGACTATGGGTAAGCGGCAGATCACCCGACGGAGTGATCCGGCGACATGCGCGACCATTCCGGCAATTCGGATGGAATCGGCGGACCATGGACGAACGACCGTCAGGGTGAGGGGCGAGATTCGGACATAAGTCCACCCCATTCGGGAAGGGTGAAAATCAAGCCGAGGGGTTGATGTCGCACCACACTGCTGTGACAGTTGGGGACAGCTTAGGCCAAGGCATTCGCGCGTGTCCGGCGAATGAGAACGTAGGCTGCCCTCCATGGGAAAGAAGCGCTCGGGCGCCGGGCTCACGGGGCCGCAGCAGGCCGCCAAGTTCCTCGGGGTGTCCGTTCTCTCCGGAGTTGTGCTGGCCGGCATCGCGATCCCGGGCGCAGGCGCCCTGGGGCTCGCCGCGAAGGGCACGGTCGAGGGATTCGATGAGATCCCGGCCAATCTGAAGACACCGCCGCTGAGTCAGCGCACGACGATTCTGGACGCCGAAGGTGGCTTGATCGCCACGGTCTATTCACGGGACCGGCAGGTGGTACCGCTCACGGCCATCTCCCCGTACATGCAGAAGGCGATCGTCGCGATCGAGGACTCGCGTTTCTACGAGCACGGCGCGGTCGACCTGAAGGGCATCCTGCGCGCGGTCAACCGCAACGCGCAGGAGGGCGGCGCCGCGCAGGGCGCCTCCACGTTGACGCAGCAGTACGTGAAGAACGTGTTCGTCGAGGAGGCCGGCGACGACGAGACCAAGGTGCGCGAGGCCCAGGAGAAGAGCCTCGGCCGCAAGATCCGCGAGCTGAAGTACTCGATCCAGGTCGAGGAGGAACTCGGGAAGAAGAAGATCCTTGAGAACTACCTCAACATCACGTACTTCGGCCAGCAGGCATACGGAATCGAATCCGCCGCTCAGCGCTACTTCAGCAAGCCGGCCAAGGACCTGACCCTGGACGAGTCGGCGCTGCTGGCGGGCGTCGTGCAGTCGCCGAGCCGGTTCGACCCGGTGAACGACGTGCAGGAGGCGACGAAGCGCCGGAACGTCGTCCTCCAGCGGATGGCCGACATGAAGGACGTCTCGCAGGCCGAGGCGGACGAGGCCAAGAAGAAGCCGGTGACGCTGAAGGTGACGCGCCCGAAGAACGGCTGCATCACCGCCGTCAAGGGCGCGGGCTTCTACTGCGACTACGTGCGCAACACCTTCTTGACCGACCCGGTGTTCGGCAAGACCCGCGAGGAGCGGGCCAAGCTCTGGAACCAGGGCGGCCTGACCGTGCGTACGACGCTGGACCCCCAGTCGCAGGAGTCCGTCAACGAGTCGATCAAGGAGCACGTCAACCAGGACGACAAGGTCGCCACGGCCGTCACCCTGGTACAGCCGGGCACCGGCCGCGTCCTCGCCATGGGCCAGTCCAAGCCGTACGGCTTCGGCAAGAACGAGACCCAGATCAACTTCTCCGTGGACAAGCGGATGGGCGGGTCGAACTTCGGCTTCCCCACGGGTTCGACCTTCAAGCCGTTCGTCGCGGCCGCGGCCATCGAGCGGGGCGTATCGCCCGGCAAGACGTACCTGTCCCCGCACGACATGGAGTACCCGAGCCCGGTGCAGACCTGCGGCGACAAGCCCTGGGTCAACACCTCCCACGACCGGGTCGAGAACGAATCCGAGTCCGAGCGCGGCCCGTACGGCATGCAGGACGCGATGGCCAAGTCCGTCAACACGTACTTCGTGGAGATGATCTCCGAGAACGGGCTGTGCCCCGTGACCGAGATGACCACCAAGCTCGGCGTGATCCCGGCCGACGGGACGAAGCTGCCCGAGGTCCCGGCGATCGCGCTCGGCACCGAGGGCATGTCGCCGCTGACCATGGCGAACGCCTACGCGACCTTCGCCAACCGCGGCGTGTACTGCACCCCCATCACCCTGGAGTCCATCACCGACTCGCACGGCAAGGCCCTGGCCGTGCCGAAGTCCCAGTGCGACCGCGTCATGTCGGAGAAGACCGCCGACACCATCAACACGCTGCTGCTCGGCGTGGTCGACTCCGGTACGGGTACCGCCGCGGGTCTGACCGACCGGCAGA
The DNA here is from genome assembly GCF_041431095.1 of Streptomyces sp. NBC_00597. GTDB lineage: Bacteria > Actinomycetota > Actinomycetes > Streptomycetales > Streptomycetaceae > Streptomyces. The sequence continues at coordinate 5,103,869 of NZ_CP107757.1, read as the reverse complement.
ACGCGGGCAAGACCGGCACCACCGACAGCCGTTACAACGCATGGTTCGTCGGGTACACGCCGAACATGGCCGGCGCGACCTGGGTCGGCTCGGGCGGCTCCAAGCAGGTGTCGATGGAGAACATCACCATCGGCGGCCAGTACTACGACAAGGTCTACGGCGGCGGGCTGCCCGGCCCGATCTGGAAGCAGGCGGTCTCGGGCGCGCTGTCGGGCCGGGAGGCACCGAACTTCACCACGGTGGCCATCCCGGAGGGCGGAATGCCCACCGGCGGCGGCCGACCCAGCACGAACCCGAACCCGAACCCGACCCCGAACAAGCCGGGCAAGCCCGGCAAGCCGGGCGGCGACAACAAGCCCGGCGGCCGCCCCGGCGGTCAGACGGCTGCGGGCACCATGGGCGGTGCGACGGGCGGCAACACCCCGCCGAACCCGTTCCCGAACATCACCCTGGATCCGGGCGTGATCGGCGGCCCGGAGGAGCAGTAGGAAAGAGGAAGGGCCCCGCCCGCGCAACGCGCGGGCGGGGCCCTCTTCTCTGTCCTCTTACGAAAGCTGCTTCTTGACGGCGGCGGCGACCCGGCCGCCCTCCGCCAGACCGGCCACCTTCGGGCCCACGATCTTCATGACGGCACCCATGGCCCGCGGCCCCTCGGCGCCCGCCGCCTTGGCCTCCTCGACGGCCTGCGCCACGATCGCGCCGAGCTCGTCGTCGCCGAGCTGCTTGGGCAGGTACGTGTCGAGGAACTCGCCCTCCGCCGTCTCGCGCGCGGCCTGCTCGGGACGACCACCCTGCGCGAAGGCCTCCGCGGCCTCGCGGCGCTTCTTCGCCTCCTTGGCGATCACCTTCAGCACCTCGTCGTCGGAGAGCACGCGCGCTTCCTTGCCCGCGACCTCCTCCTTGGTGATGGCGGAGAGCGTCAGGCGCAGCGTGGACGAGTGCAGCTCGTCGCGCGCCCTGATGGCGGTGGTGAGGTCTTCCTGGAGCTTGGCTTTGAGCGTGGTCATGAGCCGAGTCTGCCAGGTCATGGGGCAGTGGCGCCCGCCGGTTTTCCGCGTCTGCGACGATGGGGCCATGCGTGCGCGTTACGGAGTACCCCTGAAGGTCACCGCATCGATCGCGGCCGTGGGGGCCGCTGGTGTGGCCTATGCCGCCGGTTTCGAGGCGCGGTCCTTCCGCCTGCGCCGGATCACCGTGCCGGTCCTCCCCGCCGGGATGCGCCCGCTGCGCGTGCTCCAGGTCTCCGACATCCACATGGTCGGCGGACAGCACAAGAAGCGCGCCTGGCTCCAGTCCCTGGCCGGCCTGCGCCCGGACTTCGTGGTGAACACCGGCGACAACCTCTCCGACACCGAGGGCGTTCCGGAGGTGCTGGACGCCCTGGGCCCCCTGATGTCCTTCCCCGGCGTGTACGTCTTCGGGTCGAACGACTACTACGGGCCGCGGCTGCGCAACCCCGGGCGCTACCTGATCGAGAAGGTCCAGGGGCGGCACGGCCTGAACGGCAACAAGCCGGTCGTCGGCGCCGTGCACAACCCGTGGGAGGAGATGCGGGACGCCTTCGACGCGGCGGGCTGGGTCAACCTCACCAACACCCGCGGCCGCCTGAAACTGCCCGGCTTGGAACTGGCCTTCACCGGCCTCGACGACCCGCACATCAAGCGCGACCGCTACGCGCGGGTGGCGGGCGGGCCGGAAGCCGACGCCGACTTCTCCATGGCCGTCGTGCACGCCCCGTACCTGCGGGTCCTGGAGTCCTTCACGGCCGACCGGTACCCGCTGATCCTGGCGGGGCACACCCACGGCGGGCAGCTGTGCATCCCCTTCTACGGGGCGCTCGTCACCAACTGCGACCTGGACACCAAGCGGGTCAAGGGGCTCTCCACGCACGAGGCGGACGGCCACCGCGCCTACCTCCACGTCTCGGCGGGGTGCGGCACGAACCGCTACACCCCGGTCCGCTTCGCCTGCCCCCCGGAAGCCACCCTCCTGACCCTGACCCCGAAGGCCTGACCCCCACCGGTCCGGGGCCCGTCGCCCCCCTCGCGAAAACCGGATTTCGTCTCCGGCCGAGGGTCCGCTAAAGTAATCGATGTCGCCAAGACAGCAACTGCTGCAAGGCGGCGATCGGGGTGTAGCGCAGCTTGGCAGCGCGCTTCGTTCGGGACGAAGAGGTCGTGGGTTCAAATCCCGCCACCCCGACAGAGTAAGACCAGGTGAGAGCCGGTGCAGGGAAACCTGCACCGGCTCTTTCTGCGTCTGGGTGTCTCACTGGGTGACCAAGGGCTCGGAGCGGCCCCGAAGATCTCGTCCGTGGCCGTCGCCCCCGTCTGGATCACCAGCCGGACCTGCTTCCGATAGACCGCTTCGGTGACGGCCGGCCCCGAAAGCCCGATGAGCCGGGAGGTCTCGTCGAGCGGGCCCCCAGGTCGGAGATCAGCGGGACGAAGCCGATCTCCGGTGGGGTGCGACGAGTTGGGCTCGGGGAGGGGTGGCGCGGGTAGCGTCGGGGAGGACCGGGCCGGGGCGCTTCCCCGTCGCGGCCGGACCCTCCCGGAAGGACGACCCGTGACCGTCATCGCGCATGTCAGTGATCTGCACTTGGACCTCTCGGAGCGGGCCACGCGGCGGGCGCTCACGATCATGAACTATCTACGGGACCTGCCCGGGCCCCTCGATGCCGTCCTGGTCTCCGGGGACATCGCCGACCACGGCGCGGCGGACGAGTACGCGCAGGCCCGCGAGCTGTTCGAGCTGCCGTACCCGGTGCTGGTGCTGCCCGGCAACCACGACCGGCGGGCGGCGTTCCGTACCGGGCTGCTGGACGGCAAGCCGGACGACGAGGAACTGAACCAGGTCGTCCGGACGCCCGGAGCCGTCTTCGTGCTGTGCGACTCGACGATCCCGGGCAGCGACGAGGGCCTGCTCAGTGATCACACCCTGCGGTGGCTCGACGGGACGCTGACCGCCGAGGGGGGTGAGCTGCCCGTGTTCGTGTGCTTCCACCACCCGCCGGTCGACCTGCACACCCCGCACGTGGACCGGGTCCGGCAGTTCGGTGAGGAGCGGCTCGCCGCGGTGCTGGGGCGCCACCCGCAGGTCGTGGCCCTGCTGTGCGGGCACGCGCACGTCGCCGCCGCCACGACGTTCGCGGGCCTGCCGCTGCTCGTCGCGCCCGGGGTCGCCTCGACCGTTCCGCTGCCCTTCGAGGGGCGGCCCGTCGTGGACCACGAGCTGGCGCCGGCGCTGGCGTTCCACGTGTTGGACGAGCAGTGGCGGCTGGTCACGCACTATCGGACGCTCGGCTAGTCCGTTTCAGGTTCAGCCGAGTGCGGCCAGGGTCCAGGCGGACTCGTGGCGGTCGAACCCGATGTGTGGGTAGTACTCCACCGCGGCCGGGGCCGCGAGCAGGACGAGCTTGGCCTGCGGCGCGGCCTCCCGGGTGACCCGGATCAGGTCCCGGCCCACGCCCCGGCGCTGGAACTCGGTGTCCACGGCGAGGTCGCCCAGGTACGTGACGTAACAGCCGTCGGTGACCGAGCGGGCGATGCCGATCAGCCGGCCGTCGAGGCGGGCGGTGACCACGAGGTTGGCGCCGGCGAGCATCTTGGTGAACCGTTCGACGTCGTCGATGGGACGGCGCTCTCCGAGGGTGGACGCGCGGTAGAGGGCGGTGACTTCGGCGACGTCGAGGCTGGCGCCCACGACGGGCTCACACTTCCACATGGCTTTCCGGCTCCTTGCTCGGTTCTTCCGGTCGGGCGTTCACATGATCGCCGGTGCCGGGGAGGCCGTCAGCAGTCGGGTCCGTCGGCCATCGAGTCGAGTTCGGCGCGGGTTAGTGCGAGAAAGTCGGCGGTGGGCCGGGCCTCCACGCCGCGCTCCCGCGCCACCGCGCGCACGTGTGCCAGGACCGCCCCCACCGTGGGAAAGGAACCGAGCGGGCGCAGCAGCCACAGCCGGCCCTGCGGCCGGGGCGGGAGGCCGAGGCCCGTGAGGACCTCCTCGGCCTCCCAGTCGAGGTCGTGCAGGTCGGGGTCGGCGAGCGGGGCGGCCTCGACGTCGGTGATGTGCCCGTGGCCGTCGAGCCCGGTCCGGACCGCCCAGTGGGTGGACCGGTCCGGGATCCAGGTCCGGGACGCCGGGGGCCACACGTACGGGAGGAACACCCACAGCGTGTCCTCGGGCGCGGGTTCCCAGCCGAGCACCTCCAGCTCCCGGACCTCGGGCAGCCGGTCCGGCTCCTGTTCGCTGCGGCCGGTCCGGCGCAGTGCGAGCGGGTGCGGTGTTCCGTCCTCGTCCCACGACATGCGCGCAGGCTACCGCCGGAGCGGGCGGCGGCCTACGACCGGCGGAAGTCCACCTGCGCGGGTGGTTCCCCCGGCCAGTTCAGCCGTGTCGGCACGGGCGGCGTCTCAGCGATCACGGTGCCCCGCGCGACCACGTACCGCGGCCGGACCTGGCGGCGCAGGGCTTCCGCGGGGGTTTCGGCGGGCAGCAGCACGAACGAGGCGGGAGCGCCCTCCGCGATGCCGTACTCGGCGGCCGTCAGGCCCAGTACGCGCGCCGCACGCTCCGTCACCATCTCGAAGGCCACCGGGATTTCGTCCGCTCCGGTGAGCTGGGCCGCGTACAGGCCGACGAGGGCGGTCTGGAGCGGGTTCGCCGTACCGAGGGCGTTCCACGGGTCCATCACGTCGTCGTGGCCGAAGGCGACGTTGACGCCCGCCGCCAGCATCTCCTTGACCTGCGTGAGGCCGCGCCGCTTGGGGTAGTCGTCGAAGCGCCCTTGGAGGTTGAGGTTCGCGAAGGGGTTGGAGACCAGGTTGATCCCGGAACGGGACAGCAGCCGCCGGAGTTTGAAGCTGTACGCGCCGCCGTAGGAGCCCATCGCCGTGGTGTGCGAGGCCGTCGCCCGCTCCCGCAGCCCCGTGCGCAGCGCGAGCGCGGCCAGCACCTCCACGAAGCGGGACTGCTCGTCGTCGATCTCGTCGCAGTGGGCGTCCACGCGCAGGCCGTGTTCCCCGGCCACCGCGAAGGCGATGCCCAGCGAGGCGACGCCGTCCTCGCGGGTGTCCTCGAAGTGCGGGATCGCCCCGACGACGTCGGCGCCGCGCCGGACCGCCTCGCGCAGCAGCGCCTCGCCGTCCGGGAAGGAGACGATGCCCTCCTGCGGGAAGGCGACGATCTGCAGGGTCAGGACGTCCCGGACCCGGTCGCGGACCTCCAGCAGCGCGTCCAGGGCGGTGAGCGACGGGTCGGTGACGTCGCAGTGCGTCCGCACGTGCAGCACGCCCTGGGCCGCCTGCCAGCGCAGCACCTGCGTGGCCCGCGCGACGACGTCCTCACGGGTCAGGGTCCGCTTGCGCTCGCTCCAGCAGGCGATGCCCTCCCACAGCGTCCCCGAGGCGTTCGGGCGCGGTTCCCCGGCGGTCAGGGCCGTGTCCAGGTGGATGTGCGGTTCGACGAAGGGGGCCGTCAGCAGCCCGCCGTGCGCCTCGATCAGCACGCCGGTGGCCGGTGGCTCCTTCTGGTCGTCGTACGGGACCACCCGCGCGATCCGGCCGTCCTCGGCGACCTCGACGTCGGACAGGCCGTCGGTGTGGAGCAGCCGGGCGCCCCGGACGATCATCCGCATGCGGCCAGCCTACGACCGTGGCCCGTGGTTCCCGGGAGGAACCACGAGCCACGACCGGTGAATCCTTGACCCTGAATCCGCGGGCAGCGGCAGCGGAGGTCGCTCGGCCTCCGGTGGTCTCAGCCGCGCTTGGCCTGGGCCTTCTGCTGCATGCCCCGCGTCTTCGCGGAGACGGACTGCACGTCTTTGACCGCTGCCTTGGCGCGTGCCTCGGCCGCCGTGTTCTTCGCCCGTTCCCGCTCGCGCTCCGCGGCCTGTGCCGTACCGGCACGAGCCTTCTTGGCCATGGTCACTCCTCCTCGGGACGCACCGGAGGGTCTACGCCCTCCACTGTCCCTCCGTCGGGAGGAGGCGGCATCCTCGGAGAGGTCTGCAGCAGTGGGTCAGCCGCGCCCGCCCTTGCGGCGCTGCTCGCGCATCTGGTCCTCCTTCATGGCCATCGTCTGCGCCTCCCGTACGTCCTCGACCAGCTGCGCCGGCTTGTTCGGCATTTGGGATTCCGACGTCCGACGGTCCTCGTGAGTCTGTTCCTTGCGCTTGTTCGCCATGATCACTCCTCACTGGAAAACGGCTGGGTGGGACCCCGCCCACGCTGCCTCCTCCCGGCAGTCCCGACCATCCGGCAGCGCCAATCGGGTTACATGGGGGGTATGACTGACAACACGGCCATGCCCGACTGGGAGAAGCGCTTCCGGGCGCCGCGCGTCGGGCTGCCCGACTGGGCGGAGGACGCCCCGGACCGCTCGCTCTTCGTCTCGAACGCGACCGGGACGTACGAGCTCTACGCGTGGGACCGGGCCACCGGCACGCAGCGGCAGGCGACGGACCGGCCCAACGGGACCACCGACGGAACCCTCTCTCCCGACGGCGAGTGGATCTGGTGGTTCTCCGACACCGACGGCGACGAGTTCGGCACCTGGGTGCGCCAGCCCTTCGCGGGCGGCCCCGACGAGCCGGCCACCCCCGGGCTGGAGCCCTCGTACCCCGCCGGGCTCGCCATCGGCCGCGACGGGACGTCGGTCGTCGGCCGGTCCACCGACGAGGACGGCTCGACCATCCACGTGCTGCGGCCGGACGCCGCCGCGCCGGAGGTGATCTACCGGCACCGGGAGTCGGCCGGAGTCGGCGACCTCTCCTACGACGGGACCCTGATCGCGATCGAGCACACCGAGCACGGGGACGCCATGCACTCGGCGCTGCGCGTGGTCACCCTCGACGGCGCCACGGTCGCCGAGCTCGACGACTCCCGGGGCGGCACGGTCGAGCTGGGCCTGGAGGTCCTCGGCTTCGCCCCGGTCGCGGGTGACACCCGGCTGCTGGTCGGCCACCAGCGGCGCGGCCGCTGGGAGCCGATGGTGTGGGACGTGGCCACCGGGGCCGAGCAGGACCTGGCGGTCGAGCTGCCCGGCGACGTCAGCGCCGAGTGGTACCCGGACGGCTCCGCCCTGCTGATCGCGCACGGTTTCGAGGCGCGCAGCGAGCTCTGGCGCTACGACCTGGCCTCGCGGGACCTCGTCAAGGTGGACACCCCGCCCGGCACGGTCTCGGGTGCGACGGCTCGGCCCGACGGCACGGTGGAGTACCAGTGGTCCTCGGCGGCCGAGCCCTCGTCCGTACGGTCGACCGCGGGCGGGATCGTCCTGGACCCGCCCGGGTTCCGGCCGCCCGGCTCGCTGCCGGTGGAGGACGTGTGGGTGGAGGGCCCCGGCGGGCGGATCCACGCGCTGGCCCAGCGCCCGACGGGCCACGGCGACGGGCCGTTCCCGACCGTGTTCGAGGTACACGGCGGGCCGACCTGGCACGACAGCGACGCCTTCGCGGCGGCCCCCGCGGCCTGGCTGGACCACGGCTTCGCGGTCGTCCGGGTCAACTACCGGGGCTCGACGGGGTACGGCCGGGAGTGGACCGACGCCCTCAAGCACCGCGTCGGCCTGATCGAGCTGGAGGACATCGCCGCCGTCCGGGAGTGGGTGGTGGCCTCGGGCCTCGCCGACCCGGCGCGGCTGGTGCTCTCCGGCGGCTCCTGGGGCGGCTACCTGACCCTGCTGGGCCTGGGCACGCAGCCCGGGGCCTGGGCCGTGGGGCTGGCCGCCGTACCGGTCGCCGACTACGTCACGGCGTACCACGACGAGATGGAGGCACTGAAGTCCCTGGACCGCACCCTCTTCGGCGGGACCCCGGAGGAGGTCCCGGACCGCTTCGAGGCATCCTCGCCGCTCACGTACGTCGACGCGGTGAAGGCCCCCGTCCACATCGCGGCGGGCGTCAACGACCCGCGCTGCCCGATCCGGCAGATCGACAACTACGTCGACCGGCTGGCCGCGCGCGGGGCGGTGCACGAGGTGTACCGGTACGACGCCGGGCACGGCTCGCTCGTCGTGGAGGAACGGATCAAGCAGGTCCGGATGGAGCTGGACTTCGTGCTGAAGCACCTGCCGCGGTAGCCCCGGCCCCGAAGATCCGGTGCACCCCCCGTACGGTGGTGGGGTGCACCGGTTTCTCCTGACCCCGCGCTGGTGGGGGATCAACGTCTTCGTCGCGCTCGCCGTGCCCGTCTGCCTGTTCATGGGGACCTGGCAGCTCGGCCGGTTCGAGGACCGCGTCGACACGCACCGGGAGGCGACCGCGGAGCGGCCCGCCGCCGAGGCCGCCGCGCCGCTGGAATCGCTGCTGCCGGTGGACCAGAAGACCTCCGGACGCCTGGCTTCCACCTCCGGCGAGTACGCCGAGCAGCTGCTGGTCCCCGACCGCCGGCTCGACGGCAAGAGCGGCTTCTACGTCCTGACCCTGCTCAAGACCGACTCCGGCAAGGCCGTCCCGGTGGTCCGGGGCTGGCTGGCGGGCCCCGCGGACGAGGCGAAGGCCCCGGCCGCGCCGACCGGGCGGGTCGAGGTCACGGGCTCGCTCCAGGCTTCCGAGAACTCCACCACCAAGGGCGTGCACGCCGAGGGCGGCCTGCCGGCCGGGCAGCTCGGGGTGATCGGGGCGGCCTCGCTGGTCAACCTCGTGCCGTACGAGCTGTACGACGCCTGGCTGACGGTGCAGACCCCGGTGGACGGCATGACCCCGGTGCCCGCGCAGGCTCCGAGCAACACCGGGCTCGACCTGAAGGCCTTCCAGAACCTCGGCTACACCGGCGAGTGGTTCGTCTTCGCCGCGTTCGTACTGTTCATGTGGTTCCGGCTCTACCGCCGCGAGGTGGAGACCCTGCGCGACGCCGAGGCCGGGCTGTTGCCGGAGGAGCCCGCTTCCATCGGGACCACGGCCACGGCTGCCGCCACGGCCACGACTACGGCTTCCGCCGCGGCTCCCGCTACGGCTTCGGCGCGTCCAGCGGAATGACGCCCGTCCGGTAAACCGTTCCGCCACAGGCCGACGGGATGGTCGTCTGCGTGGTCGGCGCACCCGGCGGCGCCGTGTTCGGCGTGTGCGTCACCGCCACCCCGGTCGTCTCCGGGGTCTTGGCGCCCGACTCCGGCTCCGGACCCGTCGCTGCGGCAGCGCCGCCCGCCGTGCGCTGCCCGGTGTCCGGGGCGCTGCTCACCGGAGGCTTGGGGCCCGGGTCGGGCGTGGCCGCCGGGCAGGGCTGAGCCGAGGGCACCCACGCGAAGCGGACCTCGTACGCCGTGTACGGCTGGAGCAGCAGCAGCGGCGTCTCCGTCGACGGGTCGGGCAGCCCTGCCGCCGGGTCCCCCGCAGTGTGGCCGACCACGGTGACCCCCGCGCTCTGGCCGGAGGCGGCCGCGGACACCGGGGCCGCGGTCACGGTGTCCGGGCCGATGACGGTGCAGCCGCGCGCCGACATGTTGGTGACCTTGAAGCTGCCGTACACCTTGCCGTCGGCCTCGGGGGCCTGTGCACTGCCCTGCACCCCGAGCTGCTCCGCGCTACAGCCGGGTACGCCGGGCGCCGCCGGGGGCATCGGGCCGGTGCCGGCCGAGGCCCCCGCCGAGGCGCCCCCGGTGTCCGGGCCGGCCACTGCCCCGCCACCGGTCGGGGAGCTGCCGCTCTGCGCATCCGGCTGCACGCCGGGGCCGCCCGTCTCCACGCCCGTGCCGGCGTCCTTGCCGGGCTGGGGACGGGCGCCGGAGCCGTTCTGGTGTGGATCGGAGGTGCCGCCGCCCGCCGTGGCACCGGGCTGCTCGCCGTGCCCGGCCATGGCGGAGTGGTCGGTGGCGGAGCCCTCTCCGCCGGTGATGTGCAGGTGCAGGGCCGCCGGGACGGCCGTCCCGGCCAGGAGCACGGCCGCCACCGCCCCGATGACGGCCTGCCGCTTGCGGGTCCGGCGTACGGGGACCGCGTACCGCAGCCGCTCCAGCGCGCCCTCGGAGGGCTCCAGGCTCTCGACGGCCCCGCGCAGCAGGCTCCGCAGCGCCTGTTCCTCGCTCGCCCCGCCCGGCGGAGTGTGGTCGTCCATCATGACTGCGCAGCCTCCATCGCCACCCGCAGCGCGGCAATGCCCCGCGATCCGTACGCCTTGACCGAGCCGAGCGAGACTCCGAGCGTCTCGGCGACCTGGGCCTCCGTCATGTCCGCGAAGTACCTCAGCACCAGCACCTCGCGCTGACGCCGCTGGAGTCCGCGCATCGCCTTGATGAGATCGTCCCGTTCCAGCTGGTCGTACGCGCCCTCTTCGGCACTGGCCATGTTCGGCATCGGCTTCGAGAGGAGCTTGAGGCCGAGGATGCGGCGGCGCAGCGCGGAGCGCGAGAGGTTGACGACTGTCTGGCGGAGATACGCCAGTGTCTTGTCCCGATCGCGAACCCGGTTGCGGGCCGAGTGGACACGGATGAACGCCTCCTGGACGACGTCCTCGCAGGAGGCGGTGTCGTCGAGGAGCAGCGCGGCGAGGCCGAGCAGGGAGCGGTAGTGGGCCCGGTAGGTCTCGGTGAGGTGGTCGACCGTGGTGCCGGCCACGACGACCGGCTCGGCGGCCGCGGTCTCGGCAGCGGCGGACCCCGCGGCCCCGGTTTCGGCGGCCGTGGACTCGGCAGCGGACTCGGCAGCGGCGGACCCGGTGGCGGACGCCTCCTCCCCGCTCCCCGCGGCCTCCGCGCTATCGCGGGGCGCGGGCACGCGGCCGCCCCGGGTCGGTAGGGCGGAGGGCACTGCGAGCGGTATCGCGGACGGCACGGCCGGCGGGACGGGAACGATCACCGGGAAGCCGCCGGACGCGGACACGGGCACGCGGGAAGGCCGGCGCGGCGCACTGATTGCGCTGCGCGCCGGTACGACGGCGAAGTCGAGAAGTGCCTCTGCCACGCCAGTTGGACACGCGTCCCCCCACCAGGGTTGTACGCGTGAGGCCGCCTCACCAGCAAAATCCCCGTTGCCCTCATGCGTACCCGCTCTTCCTGATTGCCCCGCCCGTCCAGGCGGCAGTCAGGCCATCACCTTGATCAAGGGATCAGCATTGATCCTACAAAGTGAATTACGCGAATTCACCAGCGATCAGTTCCGCGATCTGAGTGGCATTCAGGGCGGCCCCGTTGCGGAGATTGTCCGCGCACACGAAGAACTCCAGGGAGCGCGGGTCGTCGAGCGAGGCCCGCAGCCGCCCCACCCACGCCGGATCCGTCCCCGCCGCGTCCACCGGAGTCGGGAACTCCCCGGCAGCCGGGTCGTCCACGACGACCACGCCGGGCGCGGCCTCCAGGATCTCCCGGGCGTGCGAGGCGTCCACCTCGGCCTCGAACCGCGCCCGGACGCTCAGCGAATGCCCGGTCAGCACGGGCACCTGCACGCAGGTCACCGCCACCGGCAGCGCGTCCAGGTGCAGGACCCGGCGCGTCTGCGCCCGCACGGCCAGCTCGTGCGAGGACCAGCCGCCGCCCCGCAACTCACCGGACCACGGGACCACGTTGAGGGCGAGCGGGGCCGCGAAGGGCCCGGAGTCCTCGCCCACGGCACGGCGCACGTCCCCGGTCTGCTCCCCCAGGGACGTCCCGGCGACCAGCGACAACTGTCGGCGCAGCGCCTCGGAACCGGCCCGGCCGGCCGCGCTCGCGGCCTGGTACGAGGACACGGTCAGGTCGGCCAGCGCGTACTCGGCGTGCAGGGCGCCCAGGGTGGCGATCATCGCGGCGGTGACGCAGTCCGGGCTCGCGACGATTCCGCGCGGCCGCATCCGTACGGCCTGGGCGTTGACCTCGGGCACCACCAGCGGCACCTCCGGATCCTCCCGGAAGGCGGCGGACTGGTCGACGGCGACGGCCCCGCGCGTGACCACGACGGGCGCCCAGCGGGCCGAGACCTCGGGCGGCGTCAGGAACAGCACGACGTCGCCCGGACCGATGCCGTCGAAGGCGTCCTCGGTGAGGGCGAGCACCTCGCTCTCCTCCCCGCGCACGGCCAGCATGCGGCCGGCCGAGCGTCCGGAGGCGATCAGGCGTATGTCACCCCAGACGTCCGCCCGCTGGGACAGGATCTGGAGCACGACGGAGCCGACAGCTCCGGTCGCCCCGACCACGGCGAGCGCCGGAGCCGGGGTCGACCGGGTCGAGGTCATCGTCCGGTGCCCCCGTAGACGACGGCCTCGTCGCTGTCGGAGTCGAGGCCGAAGGCCGTGTGCACGGCGCGGACCGCGTCGTTGACGTCGTCCTGGCGGGTCACGACCGAGATGCGGATCTCGGAGGTCGAGATCAGCTCGATGTTGACGCCCGCGTCGGACAGGGCCTGGAAGAACGAGGCGGTGACGCCCGGGTTCGTCTTCATGCCCGCGCCGACCAGGGAGATCTTGCCGATCTGGTCGTCGTAGCGCAGCGAGTCGAAGCCGATGGCGCCCTTCGCCTTCTCCAGGGCTTCGATGGCCTTGTGGCCCTCGGCCTTGGGAAGGGTGAAGGAGATGTCCGTCAGGCCCGTGGACGCGGCGGACACGTTCTGCACGATCATGTCGATGTTGATCTCGGCGTCCGCGATGGCGCGGAAGATCGCCGCGGCCTCGCCCGGCTTGTCCGGGACGCCGACGACCGTGATCTTGGCTTCGGAGACGTCGTGAGCGACTCCGGAGATGATGGCGTGCTCCACCTGCGCGTCCCCTTGCGGATTCTCGTTGCTGACCCAGGTGCCCGGCAGTCCGGAGAAGGACGAGCGGACGTGGATCGGGATGTTGTAGCGGCGTGCGTACTCGACACAGCGGTGCAGCAGCACCTTGGAACCGGAGGCGGCGAGCTCCAGCATGTCCTCGGAGGAGATCCAGTCGATCTTCCGGGCCTTCTTCACGACGCGGGGGTCCGCGGTGAAGACGCCGTCGACATCGGTGTAGATCTCGCAGACTTCGGCGTCCAGCGCCGCGGCGAGCGCGACGGCGGTCGTGTCCGAGCCGCCGCGGCCGAGGGTGGTGATGTCCTTGCTGTCCGCCGACACGCCCTGGAAGCCGGCGACGATGGCGATGTTGCCCTCGTCCAGCGCGGTGCGGATACGGCCCGGCGTGACATCGATGATGCGCGCTTTGTTGTGGACCGAGTCGGTGATGACGCCTGCCTGGCTACCGGTGAACGACTGGGCCTCGTGGCCCAGGTTTTTGATCGCCATGGCCAGCAGGGCCATGGCGATGCGCTCTCCGGCGGTCAGCAGCATGTCGAATTCGCGTCCGGCAGGCATCGGGGATACCTGCTCGGCGAGATCGATCAACTCGTCCGTCGTGTCGCCCATCGCGGAAACCACGACGACCACCTGGTGGCCGTTCTTCTTGGCATCCACGATCCGCTTGGCGACGCGCTTGATGCCTTCGGCATCGGCTACGGAGGAGCCTCCGTACTTCTGCACGACAAGGCCCACGTGCGCTCCTCGCTCAATCCAGTACTGCGGTCGCGGGCCAGTCTAACGAGCGCCCGCAATACGGCCGACGCGTACCACATCATGAGACATTCGGTTCATTCCCTGATCATGGCGGCGCCGCTGCGCCTGTGGCCGGTGCACCCGTCCGGCGAAAACGAGGTACACCCCCGGAGTGCACCGGAGCGGTCCGCCTGCGTCCCCGCAGGGCGGACCGCTCGGGTGACGGCTACGGCTCGCCGACCGGGCGGCGGGCCGGCGCGCGGCCGATGGTGCCGAGTTCCTCGGCCATCACCCGGCCGGCCTGCTCGGCGAGGTCGTCCTCGGCCAGGTCCTCGTCGGTGTCGAGGCCGTCCAAGGCCTCCAGCGGCTGGTCCAGCCGTACGTGCGCGACGAGCGACTGGAGGGCGCGCAGCGTGGCCGAGGCCGTCTGACCCCAGTTGGAGAAGTACGAGAACTGCCACCACCACAGCGCCTCGGCCGTCCGGCCCGCCCGGTAGTGCGCCAGGCCGTGCCGGAGGTCCGCCACCACGTCGGCCAGGTCGTCGGAGATCCGGTGCGCGACCGGCGCCTTGCGCGGCTCGTACGGGTCGAAGACCTCGGAGTACACGTCGACCGGGTCCAGCATGTACGCGAACCGCTCGCGCAGCTCGTCCACATCCGGCTCCGGGCCGAGGTCGGGCTCGTAGCGCTCGTCGGGCAGGACGTCCTGGTACGCGCCCAGCCGGCCGCCCGCCAGCAGCAGCTGGGACACCTCCAGGAGGAGGAAGGGGACCGCGCTGTCCGGGTCCTCGCCCTTGGCCACCTCGGTGACCGCGACGATGAAGGACTCGATCTGGTCCGCGATCTGGACGGCGAAGTCGTCCGGATCCTGGGCCAGGGCGTGCAGCGTTGCGTCAGACATCGAGAAGTCGCCTTCCTTCAAAGGCCCGCCCGAGCGTGACCTCGTCCGCGTACTCCAGATCTCCCCCGACGGGGAGCCCGCTGGCCAGGCGGGTGACCTTCAGGCCCATGGGCTTGATCATGCGGGCGAGGTACGTGGCGGTCGCCTCGCCCTCCAGGTTCGGGTCGGTGGCGAGGATCAGCTCGGTCACCTCGCCGTCCGCCAGGCGCGCCAGCAGCTCTCGGATGCGCAGGTCGTCCGGTCCGACGCCCTCGATGGGGCTGATCGCGCCACCGAGGACGTGGTACCTGCCCCGGAACTCTCGGGTCCGCTCGATCGCGACGACGTCCTTCGGCTCCTCCACCACACAGATGACCGTGGTGTCACGGCGCGGATCGCGGCAGATGTTGCACCGCTCCTCCTGGGCCACGTTCCCGCACACGGCGCAGAACCGGACCTTGTCCTTGACCTCCAGCAGCGCGTGCGCGAGACGCCGGACGTCGGTGGGCTCCGCCTGCAGGATGTGGAAGGCGATCCGCTGCGCGCTCTTGGGCCCGACGCCGGGCAGCCTGCCCAGTTCGTCGATCAGGTCCTGGACCACGCCTTCGTACACGGACTGCCTTCTTTCGGGATGGGTCGGGTGTGGGGAGTACTAGAACGGGAGGCCGGGGATGCCGCTGCCGCCGCCCAGGCCCTGGGCCAGCGGGCCCAGCTTCTCCTGCTGGAGGGCCTGCGCGTTCTCGTTGGCGGCCTGGACCGCGGCGACGACCAGGTCGGCGAGGGTCTCGGTGTCCTCCGGATCCACGGCCTTCGGGTCGATCACCAGTGCACGCAGTTCACCGGAACCGGTGACGGTCGCCCGGACCAGGCCGCCGCCGGACTGGCCCTGGACCTCGGCGTGCGCCAGCTCCTCCTGGGCCGCCGCGAGGTCCTGCTGCATCTTCTGGGCCTGCTGGAGCAGCTGCTGCATGTTGGGCTGGCCACCACCGGGAATCACAGGTCACTCACTCCGTAGCGTCGTCCAAGCCTGGGACAGCTTGGTCAATCCGAGCCTACGTGCTCCCCGCGCGGTGCGCCCTACGCCGTGAGGACCAACTCTTTCGAGTGAGAGACGGGGCGTGCGCGTACCTGCTGGAGACCTCCGTGCGGGCGGAAAACCGGGGATTCGTCGCCCACAGGTCGCCATTCGAAGGTAGGAAGAGCATGCGCATCATTGCGCACACGCGCACCACCACACGTCAGCGCAGGCAGAGGGAGTGCCGGGTGAGCCAGCCGGAGATGCAGCCCGAGGGGCCACCCCGGGAGCCCCGGGACTCCCGGGAGGAGGGCAGCGGACCGATGGCGGCGGGCGATCTGACCGGCGGACCGTTCCCCCTCGGGGACTGGGGCGAGCCGGCCGAGCGGCTGGACGAGCTCTACCGGCGGGTGGAAGCCGATGCGCTGCGCACCGCGGAGTGGTACCTGTCCGACCGCGCGTGGAAGCGCCGCGGGGCACGGGTGCTGCGGATCGGCGCGGCGACGGGAGCGGTCACCGGGGCCGCGATGCCGCTGCTGGAGCTCACCGGGTCCGCCTCCGGCCTGCTGCCGTACGGGTACCTGTCGCTGCTGCTGGGGGCCGCCTGCCTGGCCTGTGACCGGTTCTTCGGGCTGACGTCCGGCTGGATGCGGGACGTGGCGACGGCGCAGGCGGTCCAGCGGCGCCTACAGACGTTGCAGTTCGACTGGGCCTCCGAGAACGTGCGGGAGGTGCTGGGCCCGACGGAGGGCACGGCGAGCGAGGCGGCGGAGCGGTGCCTGACCGTCCTGCGGCGGTTCTCGGAGGACGTGACGGAGCTGGTGCGGTCCGAGACCGCGGAGTGGATGGTGGAGTTCTCGTCGGGGCCGGCGCCGCTGGTGATGCAGTCGCTCGGCGCCCCGTCGTCCCGGGCCGAAGCGGGGCTCCCGCCGGCCCGCTTCCCGCTCCCGCCCGGCACCCGCCCGAACATGCCCCGCCAGCGCCCCCCGGAACAACCCCGCTGACCCTGCGGGCCGGTTTCGGGGCCGGTGGCCGGCCCCCTCGAACCTGGCCCCGCCGGCGTTCGAGGCCCTGGGCTCCGGGCCGGACCCCGGCGAGCGGGGCCGGGATCAGCTGAAGATGATCATGGAGCCTTGGCCCAGGCTCCGGGTCGCAGCCGCATGCAGGCCCAGCCACACGTGCCGCTCCCGCGCGAAGGGACTCTCGTCGTAGGGGATCGGCCCCGCCGGCTCCTCCAGCGACGTCGGCCGCCCCGGCGCCGCGGGCGCCACCGGAGGGTTCCCCGGGTCTATCCCGATCGCCGGCGCCACCACCATCAGCTCGCGCAGCAGCCCCTGCGCCGACCCCAGCGGCCCGCCCCCGGCCAACAGCTCCTCGTTGGCCAGCGGAGCCGCGAAGTCCACCGGCACGTACGCCCCTGCGTGGTCGTAGTGCCACACCAGGTGCGACTGCTGCGCCGTCGACTCGAACATCTCCAGCAGCTGCTCGTAGTCCCCGCCCAGCTCGTCCACCGGCGTCACCGGCAGTCCGCAGATCTGCAGCAGGTAGGCCCGCCGCAGGAAGTGCAGGGCGTCGTAGTCGAAGCCGGCGACGGGAGCCACGTCCCCGCTCAGGCCCGGCATGTACGCGAACACGGGCACGGACGGCAGTCCCGCCTCGCCCAGCGCCTTGTCGTACGAGGCGATCTCTTCCGCGAACGGGTTGTCGGGGCTGTGGCACAGCACGTCGACAAGGGGGACCAGCCACAGGTCACAGGCCACGCGGGCTCCGATCAGTCGGTGTCGCCGATCCGGCCAGCGTAGTGTGCCGAACACCCTCCGCGAAGGGCTGCGCAGAACCTGTAGCGGAACGGCCCGCTACGGCCGTCCCGCGCCCACCCTCCAGACCCACACGTCCTGCACCTTCTTCGGCTCCTGCCCGAGCAGCTCGCTGATCATGTCGCGCAGCTCCGTGTCCCGGTCCTGGAACGGCAGGACGATCGCGCCCGCCTTCCAGAACTCCAGGTCCTGCCGGGCCCGCTCCCGCCACTGCGGGGTGATCTCCGGCGGCTGCGCCCCGTAGCGGACGTCCCGGAGGAGGTTCGAGAGGTGCCGCGGGGTGGCGCCGTAGATGCCGATGCGGTTGGGCCCCCACGGGCCGTTGAAGTAGCCGCCGGCCAACCGGAAGCCGAAGTCCGCCTCGACCTGCCAGTGCAGCGCGTCCGCCTGGCCCGGGTCCGGCAGCGGCACCGGGACGAGCGCTTCGCCGTCCTTGACGTAGCCCTTCCACGCACCCGAGGCGATGAACTCCGGCACCGGCGCCCGTTCCCGTACGGCCAGCGGCAGCGGTAGCACCGGAATCAGCGCGGCCGCCACCCCGAGCAGGCCGAGCGTGCGCAGCTCGCGCCTGCGCATCCGTACGATCCGGTCGAGCGCGAGCGCCACCAGCACGCCCAGCACGGGGGCGCACACCATCGCCACGCGCCCCTCGATCACCGACTCGAACAGCGGCAGCTTGACCACCAGCCGCCAGGGCCCGGGCAGCACCACGTCCGTGCGCGGTACTGGCACCCACGGCCCGAGGGACAGCAGCAGCGCCACGGCCCCGGTGATCGCGAGTGCGCGGACGACCGTACGCCGCCACATCCACACGCACGCGGCCACGCCGAAGGCCAGCAGGGGCCAGCCGTAGAAGGCGTTCTGCTCGGTGGTGTTCAGGGAGAGCCGGCCCGCCGTCTCGGCGTCGCCGAAGAGGGAGCGGGCGGCGTACTCGACCAGGGCGCGCGGGCTGTTCCCGGCGTTGTCCCCGTGCAGGACCGAGTGGTAGCTCTGCGGCCCGAAGAACTGCCAGTACAGCGGGACGGCCAGCAGCGGCACGCAGACGGCGGCGGCGATGGCCAGTCCGAGGCCCAGGGGCCGGGCGGCCTCCAGGGCGCGCCGCCGGTCGACCAGCAGGTACGCCACGGAGAAGACCAGCATGCCGAGCGCGGCGATGAGCAGCGGCTCCTCGCCGAGGAAGATCTGGTACGTCGCGAACAGGCCGAGCAGGACACCGTCCCGGGCCACGTTCCGGCCCCCGCACAGGCGCAGTGCCCGGTCGATGATCAGCGGGAGCATGAAGAGGACGACGAAGTTCGGGTGGCCGTTGGCGTGCGAGACCATCGGCGGCGCGAACGCGGCGAGCGCCCCGCCCGCGGCGGCGGCCCAACGGCTCTGCACGAAGCGGCGGCGGATCAGCCAGTACCAGGTCCAGGCACTGGCGGCCATGCCGAGCGTGAGGACCAGCGCGAAGGTGACGGTCTCCCCGAACAGGAGCGTCACCGGGATCAGCGGGACGGTCAGGCCGAGCATCGTCGCGTTGGCCATCAGGTTCACGCCGTCGGGCATGCCCTGGGCCGTGGTGAAGAGCGGATTGCGCAGGTGGGTGATGTTGTCGGTGGTGACGCCGACGAACCACTCCCACTGGTTCTGGTCCTGCAGCGCGTCCTTGAGGTAGCGGCCGTCGAGGTCCGCCCACAGGCCGTGGAAAACGTACGCGGCGAGGGCGAGGAAGACGGCCGCGACGGCGAGGCCGCCGGCGTTCAGGCGCAGCAGCTCCACGAGGGCGCGGCGCCGGTCGCCCGCGGCCCGGCGGGGCCGGGGAGGGCGGGGGGTACGCGGCGCACTGCGGCGCACCGGGACCTCGACCACGTGCCAGCCCTGGCGGCGCACCCAGCGCAGCACCTCGGCGTCGACGGCGGGACCGTCGAGTACGCAGGCGCCGAAGGCGGCCCGTGCCCGGTCCCCGTCGAAGAGGGCGAAGCCGCAGGTGTTGGTGCGGAAGCCCGGTATCCCGGGGATGCCCAGGGCGCGGACCACGCGGGTCTGCGACCGGCCGAGGGCGGCGGTGGCCGTGGTTCCGTCCGCCTGGGCGAGGGCGTGTTCCAGCCGCTCCAGCTCGGCCGGCGGCGTCCTGAGCCCGGCGTCGGCGAGCAGGACCCGCTCACCGGCGGAGGCGAGCACTCCGGCGCGCAGCGCGGCGCCCGGGCCGCGGTGGTGTTCGGAGCGGACCAGCCGGATCCGGGGTTCGTCGGCGGCCGCGGCCTCGACGAGGGCGGCGGTGGCGTCACCGGAGGCGTCGTCGACGACGACGAGCTCCCAGTCGCCGCGGCCGGTGCCGAAGCGGGCGTCGAGGTCTGCGCGGAAGGCGTCGAGCGTCGGGCCGATCCGGTGCTCGTCGTCGTGGGCGGGGATGACCACGGACAGCCCGACGGTGCCGAGCCAGAGCGGGGCCGCTCCGGCCGCTCCGGTTGCTCCGGTTGCTTCGGTTGCTCCCGCCGCGTCGCCCGGTCCCGCCGCTTCGGTGCCCGCGCGGGTGCTCGGGTCGCTCGGGCCGGTCATGCTGCTCGGACCGGTCATGCGCCGACCGCCTTCAGTCCCGCGGCCCAGTCCAGACCGTGCTGGTTGTACGCGTACACGAGGCTGCGCACCTCGTCGGCGTCGGCGCGGGTCACCGCGTCGACCAGCTCGTTGTGGCCGGACCACAGCCCGGTGTGCAGGTCCGGCGCCGCCTTCAGGTGGGGCACGGCGAAGACCCAGCACTGGACGCGGATGCGGTGCAGGAACTCCGAGATGTACGTGTTGCCGACCAGCCCGCTCAGCTCCCTCCAGAAGCGCAGGTCGTAGCCGATCAGCACTTCGAGCGAGCCGCTCTGGGCGGCCCGGCACGCCTCCTCGGCACGACGGCGCACCGACACCAGCATTTCGCCGGAGCCGGGCGCGGTGCCACGCTCGACGAGCCGCCGGAAGATCCCGTCCACTATGAGCGTACGGGCCTCGATCATGCCCCGGTAGTCGTCCACGGTGTAGACGCGCACGCGGAAGCCCCGGTGCTGTACCGATTCCAGCAGCCCTTGTGCCGCGAGGTCGACCAGTGCCTCGCGTACGGGGGTCGCGGAGACCTCGTACTGCTCGGCGATCTGCTTGACCGTGAACTCGGTGCCCGGTGGCAGGCGTCCCGCGAGCACCTCGTCGCGCAGCGCGTCCGCGATCTGCTGGCGAAGTGTGTTGCGGGTGACAGCGCCGCTGCCTGACATAGGCGTCCGTCTCCTTAAGTGAACTCCGGACACCTTAGGCCAGGCAGCGAGGCTGAAACCGATCGAACGCGGACCATTTGTGGTGGACGGCGACGGGCCGCGTGGAGGTCAGGCGGACGTGGTGTGGCGGGTCACGCCGACGTGGTGTGGCGGTCCGCCACCGTCAGCGCCTCGTCCAGCAGGGCCAGACCCTCCTTGGCCTCCGTCTCCGTGATGGTGCACGGCGGGACGACGTGCGTCCGGTTCATGTTCACGAAGGGCCACAGGCCGGAGGCCTTGCAGGCCGCCGCGAATTCGGCCATCGGCGCGTTGTCCGCTCCGGACGCGTTGTACGGGACGAGCGGCTCGCGCGTCTCCTTGTCCCGTACGAGCTCCAGGGCCCAGAAGGTGCCCAGGCCGCGGACCTCGCCGACCGACGGGTGCCGCTCGGCGATCTCGGCGAGCGCCGGGCCGATCACGTTCTCGCCGAGCTGGGCGGCGTGCTCGACGACGCCCTCCTCCTCCATGGCGTTGATCGTCGCCACGGCGGCCGCACAGGCCAGCGGGTGGCCGGAGTACGTCAGTCCGCCGGGGTAGGGGCGCGTGGCGAACGTCTCGGCGATGGCGCCGGAGATGGCGACGCCGCCGAGCGGCACGTAGCCGCTGTTCACGCCCTTGGCGAAGGTGATCAGGTCGGGGGTGACCCCCCAGTTCTCGGCGGCGAACCACTTGCCGGTCCGTCCGAAGCCGGACATCACCTCGTCGAGGATGAAGACGATGCCGTGGCGGTCGCAGAGCTCGCGGACGCCCGCGAGGTATCCGGCCGGCGGGGTCATGATCCCGGCGGTGCCGGGCACGCTCTCCAAGATGATCGCGGCGATGGTCGCAGGACCCTCGAAGGTGATCGTGTCGGCGAGGTGCGCGAGGGCGCGCTCGCACTCTTCGGCCTCGGTGGTGGCGTGGAACGGCGAGCGGTAGAGGAACGGGCCCCAGAAGTGCACGACGCCCGCGGCGCCCGTGTCGGAGGGCCAACGGCGCGGGTCGCCGGTCAGGTTGATCGCGGCGGCGGTGGCCCCGTGGTAGGAGCGGTAGGTCGACAACACCTTCTGGCGGCCGGTGTGCAGCCGGGCCATCCGTACGGCGTTCTCGACGGCCTCGGCGCCGCCGTTGGTGAAGAAGATCTTGTCCAGGTCGCCCGGCGTCCGCTCGGCGATGAGGCGTGCGGCCTCGGAGCGGACGTCGACGGCGAAGCCGGGCGCGAGGGTGCAGAGCCGGGCGGCCTGCTCCTGGATCGCGGCGACGACCTTGGGGTGCTGGTGGCCGATGTTGGTGTTCACCAGCTGGGAGGAGAAGTCGAGGAAGCGGTTTCCGTCGTAGTCCCAGAAGTACGACCCCTCGGCTCCGGCGACGGCGAGCGGGTCGATCAGGGCCTGGGCGGACCAGGAGTGGAAGACGTGGGCGCGGTCGGCGGCCTTGACGGCCGCGCCGGTGGCGACGTGAGGGGTCATGCGGCCACGCTAGAAGTCCGCAGGTGGGAAGGGATATGGGCGGACTGTCTGCGGGTGGGGGCCGGGTCTCGGCAGTCTGTCTGCACGGAATGCGGTGATTGACAGCACACTGCCGTCATGACAGCCTACTGTCATAGCGCATGAACCCCGTACATCCAGACACCCGGACATCCAGGCATCCAGGCATCAATGGAGGAGGCGGCGACATGGCCGACAACACCCATCCGGTCCACCTCGCGGTGTACGACACGTACGCGGACTGGGAGACCGGGCACACCACCGCGCACCTGACCCAGCGCGGCCACCACGTCCGTACGGTCGCCCTCACCGCAGGAACGCCGGTCACCACCATGGGCGGCGTCCGCATCCAGCCCGACCTGGCCCTCGCGGACCTCTCCCCCGAGGACTCCTCCCTCCTCATCCTGACCGGCGCCTCGCTCTGGGACTCGGGCGACGACCTGGCGCCCTTCGCGGCCAAGGCGCGGGAGTTCCTGGCGGCGGGCGTCCCGGTCGCGGCGATCTGCGGCGCCACGGCCGGCCTGGCCCGCGAGGGCTTGCTCGACGCCCGCGCGCACACCAGCGCGGCCGCCGGGTACCTCGCCCTGCAGCCCGGCTACGCGGGCGCCGAGCGGTACGTCGAGGTCGACGCGGTGACGGACGGCGACCTGATCACGGCGGGCCCGACGGAGCCGGTGGCCTTCGCCCGCGAGGTCTTCGCCCGGCTGGACGCCTACGCGCCGGAGGTCCTGGACGCCTGGTACCGGCTGTTCCACGACTCGGACGCGAGCGCGTTCCCCGTCCTGATGGCGGCTTCGGAGCGCGGCGATGCCTGAACCGCTGCCCGACGCCTTGTCGGAACGGGCCCGGCAGGACCTGCTGAGCCGCACCGCCCTCGGGGTGTTCGGACTGAACGGCCGGTTCCTCACGCTCTCGGAGGAGCTGGCCCGCCCGGCCGGACTGACCGCGGCCTGGTGGCAAGTACTGGGCGCGGTGCTCCAGGAGCCCCTGCCGGTGGCTGGCATCGCCCGGGTCATGGGCATCACCCGACAGAGCGTCCAGCGCATCGCGGACCTGCTGGTGGCGAAACGCCTCGCCGAGTACGTGCCGAACCCGGCCCATCGCCGCGCGAAGCTGCTCCGGCCGACGGAGGAGGGCCGCGCCGCCGTAGCCCGCATCACCCCGGACCACGCCGCCCTGGCCGGCCGGCTGGCGGAGGAGCTGGGCGAAGCGGCCTTCGCGGAAACGGTCCGGGTCCTGGACCGCCTCACGGCGGCCCTGGACGCCCTGCTGCTCCCCCCGCGTGAGGTGGCGGCCGACGAGTGAAGTGGAAGCGGTGCGGAAGCGGAATGTGTCGAAGTCAATAAGCCTGCAAGCAAAGCTTGTTGCCCGCGACACCCCCGCCGCACACTGCCGCACATGGAGCCGTTGACCGTCATTGCACAACTGTGGGAGCGGATAGACGCCCGCGACTGGCCCGCCGTGTCACGGCTCATCGCCGAGGACGCGGTCATCGAGTGGCCCGTCAGCGGCGAGCGCATCGTCGGCCGGGACAACTTCATCGCCGTGAACAGCGACGAGGCCTTCACGGACGAGAGATCCGTCAACCTCCTGCGCATCCTGGCGGACGGCGACCTCGTCGTCACCGAGGTCGAGGTCCCCCAGGACCACGTCGTCTACCGCGCCGTCTCCCTGTGGACCGTCCAGGACGGAGAGATCACCGGCGCCCGTGAGTACTGGACCAGCCCCGGCCAGGACCCGGCCCCCAGCTGGCGCGCGGGTCTCGTCGAACCGCTCGCGGAGCCCCGGGTGGCAGACTGAGCCGCGTGCTCACGCACTTCCTGACCGCGACCGGCGTCCTGGCACTGCTGACCCTCGTCCCCGGCCCCGACATGGCCGTCGTGACGAAGCGCGCCGTTTCCCGCGGCCGCGCCGACGGGCTGCGCACCGTCGCCGGGATCGCGGCCGGGCTCCTGCTGTGGGGCGCCCTCACCGTCGCCGGCCTCGCCGCACTGCTCGCCGCGTCGGCCGAGGTGTACCTGGCGGTGAAGCTCGCGGGCGCCGCGTACCTCTGCTTCCTCGGCGTCCAGTCCCTGCGGCGGCCCGGCGCGGAGCCGCCCGCCGTACGCGGTTCCACGGGCAGCGCCTGGCGGACGGGCCTCGTCAGCAACGCCCTCAACCCCAAGATCGCCGTCTTCTACACCGGCCTGCTGCCCGCCCTCGCCCCGTCCGGCCTGCGCCCCGCCACCGGCATGGCACTGCTCGTCCTGATCCACCTCGCCCTGACGGTGGTCTGGCTCGGCACGTACGTGTACGTCCTCTCGCGCGCCCGGCAGTTCTTCGCCCGGCCGCGCGTCCGCCGGGCCCTGGACCGCGCGACGGGCGTGGTCCTGATCGGCTTCGGCGTCCGCGTGGCGACGACGCCGTAGCCCTGGCGGGGTACGGGCAACACGGGCGCACGGGTATACGGCGCACGGGCACATCGGCGCACGGGCACAGCGGCGGGCGTGAGCCTTGGCAGCCCAGTACGTCAGCCCGCGGCCAGCCGGTCCAGCTCCTCCCCGATGGCGGCGCGCAGCCCGTCGTGCCGCGCCCCCAACTCGTACCGGCTCCCCCTCCAGTACTGCTCCTCGTACAGCCACACGGGCAGCCGCACCCTGTCGGCGGGCTCCCATTCGTAGCGGGGCCAGATGTGGGCGTGGAGGTACGGGTCGGCGTTGCCCAGGATCTCGATGTTGACCCGCCGGAAGGCCGGGTCGAGCCGGCGGCAGGCCCGTTCGACGGCTTCGGCGAGCCGCTCCATGTCGGAGAGGTACTCCGTCCTGCGCGCCCGCGGGAGATCGGAGAGCCGGGTCACTGACGGGTCGTCGGTCAGCAGCACCGCGTACCCGGGGAGGAACTGCCGGTCCCCGATCACGGCGAACCCCTGGCCGAGGCGGCGCAGGACGGTCGGGTTCTCGCCCCGGTGCGCGCTGCCGATGCGGTCGGCGCGCCAGTCCTCGCGGTAACCGGCTTTGTCGTTGCGGCTGTTGTCGCCTTGCCTCATGCCAGAACCCTAGTCGACCGCCTTGGGGAGGCCTTCCTGGGACGGACTCCCTTCCTCTCTCCGTGGCTCTCAGGTTCCCCCTGTCATACCTGAGAGCTATCCGCAAAGGCCGGTCTACAGCGGGACGCCGGCGATGGGCCTCAATTCCTAACTTCGAAACCAGAGAAGACACGCACTCAGGCACCAGCCCCTCTGGATCGAGCGAAGGACAGGGACCCGACATGACCCGCCGCGCAGACCGCCCCGCAGGACGCCCCGAAGGCCACGGCGAAGGCCGCCCTGCCGGAAGTCGGCGTGAGCGTCTGCGTCGGACCCTGCTCGCCGGACTCATCGCCTCGGCCGTCGTGTTCCCCGTGTCCGCCGCCGCTTCTCCCGATGTGCCCGCGCCGGCGCCCGCCGCCTTCGCCGAACACGACTCGCTCCCGGCCCGGTACGCGGCCAACCGGGCCAACCTCGCCGAGGCGGCCCGGATGGCGCAGGACGCCGGCCGCACGGGACGGGCGGCGAAGCTGCGCGCCATGGAGGCGGAGGGGACGGCCCGGTTCCTCGCGTTCGACGGCCGCGGCCAGGGGCGCGCGGTCGAGGTGCTCGGCGATCTGGAGACCGCCGACCGGATCGCCGTGCTGGTGCCCGGTTCCGACACCGGCCTGGACACCTACCAGCGGTTCCGCGACGGAGCGGTCGCCCTCCGCCAGCGCGTCCAGGCCGAGCATCCGCGCTCCGCCGTGGTCGCCTGGCTCGGGTACGACACCCCCGGCACGGTCAGCGCGACCGTCCTGACCGCGGACCGGGCGGATACGGCCGCCACCGAACTGGGCCCCTTCCTCGACCGCTTGGGGCGTGTGGCCGCGCCCGGCGCCCGGATCTCGCTGCTGTGCCACTCGTACGGGTCCGTGGTCTGCGCCCGCACCGACACCGGCCCCCAGGTCACCGACATCGCCCTGTTCGGCAGTCCGGGTACGGGCGCCGGCTCCGCCGCCGAGCTGCCGACCGGCGCGCAGGTCTGGGCCGGGCGGGGCCGCGGCGACTGGATCGGCAACGTCCCCCATGTCCGCATCGGCGGGATCGGTTTCGGCACCGACCCCGTCGAACCGGCCTTCGGGGCCCGGCCCTTCGCCGCCGGATCCGGCGGGCACAGCGACTACCTCAAGCCCGGCACCACGTCCCTCGACAGCCTGACCCGCATCGTCATCGGCACCGCCCAGACCACCCCGATCACTCCGGAGGTCCCCCATGCGTAAGCTCCGCGCCCGCTGGTCCGCCCTCGCGGACCGCATCGACGCCGGCACCCCCACCGACCGGGACCGGACCGTGGACGCGTTGCGGTCCTTCGCCATCCTCGGCGTGGTGTTGGGCCACTGGCTGGTGACCGCCCTGACCACCGCCAACGGCGGCCTGAGTACGGCCAGTCCGCTGGCCCACCTGCCCTGGCTGGCGCCGGTGTCCTGGATATTCCAGACCCTCGCCGTCTTCTTCCTGGTCGGCGGTCATGTCGCCGCCCGCGGCTACGCGTCGGCGCGCGAGCGCGGGCTCCCGTACGGGGCGTGGGTCGGGCAGCGGCTGTCGCGGCTGTTCCGGCCGGTGGCCGCGGTGCTCGCCCTCTGGGCCGTGACGGCGGGCGGGATGCTCCTCGGTGGAGCAGACCCGGGCACGGTCCAGACGCTGCTCAAGCTCGTCCTCTCGCCCCTGTGGTTCTTGCTCGTCTTCGCCGTACTGACCGCTGCCACACCGCTCGTGGCACGGCTCAGCCCGGTGTGGCCACTGGCCGTGGTGGCGGCGGTGGACGCATGGCGGTTCGGTCTCGGCGGGCCCGAGTGGATCGGGTGGGTCAATGTGGCCGCGGGCTGGCTCGTCCCCTTCACCCTGGGCGCCGCCTGGTCCCGTGGGGCGTTCGCCCGGCGCACCCCGGCCGCGCTGCTGCTGGGCGCGGGCGCCGCCGCCACCGTCGCGCTGGTGCTGTGGGGCGGGTATCCGGCGTCCATGGTCGGTGTGCCGGGGGCCCCGATATCCAACCTGAACCCGCCGACGCTGGCCGCCGCCGCGTTCGGCCTGGCCCAGTGCGGACTGGCCCTGCTGCTCCGCGAGCCGCTGGAGCGGGCCATGCGGCGACCCCGGGTCTGGGCGAAGGTGGCGCTGATGAACCTGTCCGCGATGACGATCTTCTTGTGGCACCAGACCGCGATGATGGCCGTGACAGCCCTGGGGCTGCTGGCCCCCGCCGATCTGTCCGGGCTGCACACGGTGCCCGACTCCGCGCAGTGGATAGCCGCCCGGCTGCTGTGGCTGCCGGTGTTCGCCGCCGTGCTGGCCCTCTGCTGGGCCGCGTTCCACACGTACGAACAGGCCAGGCAGCCGAATCGGAGCAGCTCGTCGCGGACGGTCGTGGGCTCCCGTCCGACAGCCGGTTCCCCGCCGGCACCGGTCCAGGAGATCACCCATGCCTAGGCTGGCCGCCGTGAACGAGCAGAGCGCGCCCCCGGCCACGCCCGCAGCCCAGGGCAGGAGTCCGGCCGCGGCCCGGGCCACGGCTGCGGACCCGACTGCGCACCCGGGCCGGGCCTCCGCGCCCCGGGGCGGGTGGCTGTGGGCCCTGGGCCGGGACCTGATCAACCTGGAGTGGGATCCGCTGCCGAAGATGTCCCGGCCGCGGTGGCTGAACCGGCTGCCGCACGTCGCGGTCGGCTATGTCGCCGTCTTCTTCTGCTTCCTCACCACGGAACAACTGGGCGACCACTACGGCGTCACCGGCGGTCCACCGCTGGTGGCAGCGCTCCTGACCGGTGGCTCGATCGTGCTCGCGATGTTCCGGCCGATGGCCGGGTGGTGGCTCGGCGTGCTGGCCGGCGGGCTGGGCGCCTGGCTGATCCAAGCCGACGTCAGTGCGGGACAGACCTGGCCCTGGACGGCAGGAGGGCTGATCGCCTTCGCACCGGTGCTGCTGCTGGTCGCCCTGCGCGTGCCGCCCAGGGTGACCATAGCGGCCGTCGGTGTCCCCGTCGTCCTCACCGGGCTGGCCGAGGCGTTCTTGAAGCCGGCGCACAGCCAGAGCACCGTCCTGTCGGCGCTCCTCCTCTACGGGGTCGTCGGCCTGCTCGGGTACGCGCTGCGGGCCACGCGCCTGGCCCGCGGCAAGCTCGTCGAGCAGGAGACGCTCACCGAGGAGGAGCGGGCCCAGCGGACCCTGCTGGAGGAGCGCACCCGGATCGCCCGCGAACTGCACGACGTGGTCGCCCACCACATGTCGGTGATCTCCATCCAGGCGCAGGTCGCCCCGCACCTGGTGGAGAACCCCTCCGAGGAGCTCAAGGAGAACTTGGCGGGCATCCGGGAGAACGCGCTGGAAGCCCTGACGGAACTGCGGCGGGTGCTGGGCGTGCTGCGTTCCGAGCAACCGGACGATCCGGCGAACCCGCACCATCCGCAGCCCACCCTCGCCGAACTGGACGGCCTCGTGGACAACGTGCGCAGCGCCGGACTGGAGGTGGTCACCGAGATCGCGGGCGTCCGCAGGGCCCTCGCCCCGGGCGTCGACCTCACCGCGTACCGGATCGTGCAGGAGGCGCTGAGCAACTGTCTGCGCCATGCGCCCGGTTCGCGGGTGGAGGTCGGCGTCGCGTACGGGCCGCGCGAGCTGCACCTGTGCATCGCCAACAGCGCCCCGACCCGGCCGGCCCCGCCGTCGCAGGGTGCGGGGCACGGACTGCTGGGGATGCGGGAGCGGGCGGGCATGCTGGGGGGCGAGCTCGCCGCCGGCCCCCTCGCCAGCGGTGGGTACGAGGTGAGCGCCGTGCTCCCCATGGATCCCGAGACGAAGAAGGACTGAACAGGACTCATGAGCACTCCGCCCGACCCGATCAAGGTGATGATCGCCGACGACCAGATGATGGTCCGGCAGGGCTTCACCGTCCTCCTCAATGCCCAGCCCGACATCCGGGTCGTCGGGCAGGCCGTGGACGGCGCCGACGCGGTGGCGAAGGTCGCCGAACTCGGCCCGGACGTGGTGCTGATGGACATCCGCATGCCCGGGATGGGCGGCATCGAGGCCACCTCGATCATCACGGCAACCCCGGACTCCACCGTCAAGGTGCTGGTGCTGACCACCTTCGACCTCGACGAGTACGTGTACGAGGCGCTGCGCGCCGGGGCCTCCGGGTTCCTGCTGAAGGACGCGTCGGCCGACCAACTCGCCGAGGCGGTCCGGGTGGTGGCGGCCGGTGAGGCGCTGCTCTCACCGAACATCACGAAACGGCTGATCACCGAGTTCTCCCGGATGGGGGCGCCGCGGGCGCCCTCCAAGGCGCGGATCGACGAGCTGACCGAGCGGGAGACCGAGGTGCTGTCGCTGATCGCGCAGGGCCTGTCCAACGCGGAGATCGCCGGGCACCTGGTCGTGGCCGAGCAGACCGTGAAGACCCATGTGGGGCGGATCCTGGTGAAGCTGGGCCTGCGGGACCGCACCCAGGCCGCGGTGTTCGCGTACGAGACGGGTCTCGTCCGTCCGACGGGCTACTGAGGGACCTGGGTAGTACTTGAGGGGGAGGCGGGGATATCCCCTTCAGCGGCGACGCGGACGAGGGGGTGGCCGACCTACGGTGTGTGTATGACCGAGACGACCTCCCGGGCGACCCCCCGGACACCCGAGTTCCGGATGGCCTCCGGCCTGTTCGAGAGCCTGCGCCAGGACATGATCACGGACGCCTTCGCGTACCGGCCGCTGCCGCCAATGCGCACCGACGGACCGGTGACGCGGCGGCTCCCGAAGCGGATACGGCCGCACCTGGCCTACCTGCCGCACGTGGTCGT
This sequence comes from Streptomyces sp. NBC_00597, assembly GCF_041431095.1. Taxonomy (GTDB): domain Bacteria; phylum Actinomycetota; class Actinomycetes; order Streptomycetales; family Streptomycetaceae; genus Streptomyces. The sequence continues at coordinate 5,074,171 of NZ_CP107757.1, read as the reverse complement.
GGGGTTCCTGGCCTTCCTCGTGGTGATGGTCACCTCCACCTCCAGCGGCGAATACCTGGCGGCGAGCAGCTCCCTCGTGATGGGGCTGGTCGCAGCCACGCCGGTGCTGATGACCCTGGTGCGGCCCGTGGGGGCGTTCTGGGCGACCGTCATCGCCACGGAGGCGCTGTTGGTCATCGGTTCCCACACGAACGATGTGTGGCCGTGGACGCCAGGAGCGTTCTTGGCCTACATCACCACGGTGACGATCGCCGCGATGCGGACCAGGCCCCGGGCTGCGGGCTGGATGTGGCTGATCACCCTGGCGAGCGGGATCGCGGTACCCGTGGTGCTCGACCGGGGGGCGCCGGTCGAGATCATGCCCATGGCCTTCCTCCTGGCCGTCTCGCTGCTGATCGTCACGGTCCGCAACATTCGCAAGGAGGCGGCGCAGGAGGTCAGCGCGCAGCAGGAGGTCACGGCCGTCGAGCGGGACCGGCGGACGCTGCTGGAGGAGCGGACGACGATCGCGCGGGAGCTCCACGACGTGGTGGCCCACCACATGTCGGTGGTGGCGATCCAAGCGGAGGCGGCGCCGTACCGGGTGAAGAATCCGCCGCCGGAGCTGGAGGCGGCGTTCGTCACCATCCGGGAGAACGCGGTGGCGGCGCTGACGGAGCTGCGCCGGGTGCTGGGTGTGGTGCGGTCCGCGGACTACGAGGCGCCGGATGCCCCGCAGCCGACGTTGGCCTCGTTGGAGGGGCTGCTGGCCAATGTGCGGGAGGCCGGTCTGAGCGTGGAGAAGACGGTGACGGGTGCGGTGCGGGAGCTGCCGCCGGGCGTCGAGCTGTCGGCGTACCGGATCGTCCAGGAGGCGCTGAGCAACACCTTGCGCCATGCGCCGGGGGCGGCGGCGTCGGTCGAGGTCTCGTACGTGCTGGGCGGGTTGGGCATACGGGTCGTCAATGCGGCGGCGACCGGGGACGTGCGGCCCTCGCCGGGCGCCGGGCACGGGATCACCGGGATGCGGGAGCGGGTGGCCATGCTGGAGGGGGAGATGACCGCCGGAGGGACTGCGGCGGGCGGGTACGAGGTGGCGGTGTTCCTACCGGTGCGCGGCCGGAAGGACGGGGCGCAGGAGCCGGCGCAGGGTTCGGGGCGGCCGGCATGACGATCAGAGTGTTGATCGTCGACGACCAGATGATGGTCCGGGAGGGCTTCTCCGTCCTGTTGAACGCGATGGACGGCATCGAGGTGGTCGGCGAGGCGGTGGACGGCCGGGAGGCCATCGCCCAGGTGGCGGCGCTACGGCCGGACGTGGTGCTGATGGACATCCGGATGCCGGTGATGAACGGGCTGGAGGCCACGCGGGAGATCGTGGCCGCCGACACGGACGCGAAGGTGCTGGTCCTGACGACCTTCGATCTCGACGAGTACGTGTACCAGGCCCTGCGGGCCGGGGCTTCCGGGTTCCTGCTCAAGGACGCCTCGGCCCGGCAGCTGGCCGACGGGGTACGGGTGGTGGCCTCGGGCGAGGCGCTGCTGGCGCCCACGGTCACCAAGCGGCTGATCCTGGAGTTCTCGAAGCTCTCGACGCCTCCGAAGCTCGCGGACCCGGCGGGGGTCGGGGAGCTGACGGAGCGGGAGACGGAGGTGCTGGTGCTGATCGCGCAGGGCCTGTCCAACGCGGAGATAGCGGACCGGCTCATCGTCGCGGAGTCCACGATCAAGACGCACGTGAGCCGGATCCTGGTCAAGCTGGGCCTGCGCGACCGGACCCAGGCCGCGGTGTTCGCCTACGAGACCCGCCTGGTGACCCCGGCGTAGCGGGGCTTCGCGGGTCCGCGGGTCAGTGCGGGGAGCCGACCTCGTACCGGGCCGGGCAGATGTCGCGGCCCGTCGTCGGCTGGTCGCACTCTCCGGCGGCGATGAACTTCCCGGCGCCTGACAGGGCGATGTCGAAGATTTCGTCGTTGGCCTTGCCGGGCGCGGTGGAGGTGACGACGCATCCGTTGTTCCCGAAGCTGTGGTCGAGGCGGCCGTTCGGTTCGTAGCGCTCCAGCAGGCAGTCGCTGCCGTCCAGGAATGTGGTCGCCGCGACGCTCCCACCCATGATGATCTTCCCGTTGGGCTAGTGGGCGAGCCCTTCGAGGTAGTCGTCGGTGGACCCGGGGCCCACGTTGGTCAGTACCTTCCCACCCGCGCCGAAGCTCCCGTCGAGCACGCCCTCAAGGGTGTAGCGCGCGAGCGCGACGTCGAAGAGGCCGCCGGCATCGGCCGAACCGCCGACGGTGATCGTCTGCTTGCGGTCGATCGCGACGTCTTCGGCGAGGTCGAGGTTGTCGCCTGGGGCCATGGCGGTGATGGCCACGCCGGGGCGCTCGCCCGCCCGGTTGAAGGACCGGTCGAGCAAGCCGTCGGGCAGGTAGCGGGCGACGGCGAAGTCCGTACCGCCCAGACCCGCGCCCAGGGTTGCCGATCCCACGGCCACGCTGCGGCCGCGGGAGTCGATCACCATGTTCTTGAGCTGGTCGCGCTGCCCGGCGATGTCCGTCACGACGATGCCGGGACGGCTGCCGTGGCGGTTGTAGGAGGGGTCGAGCCGGCCGTTCGGCAGGTAGCGGGCGAGGGCGAAATCGCGGCCTTCGGTGCCCGCGCCCGTCCCGGCGAAGCCGGCGACCAGGATCTTGCCGTCCGGCAAGACGCTGACGGCTTGGGCCTCGTCGTCGAACGGGCCGGAGCCGATCGCGGTGAACACCTTTCCGCCGTTGCCGAAACTGCGGTCGAGGCGGCCGTCGGGCAGGTAGCGGGCCAGCGCGAAGTCCTCCCCGCCCGTGGGCGTGACGGCATGGCCCACGGCCACGATCTTCCCGTCGTGCTGTACGGCGAGCCGCCAGACGTGCTCGTCCTCCCCGCCCGCGTCCGACATGTTGGTCAGTACGGTGCCGCCCGGGCCGAACGACCGGTCCAGCTGCCCCGTGGGCGTGTAGCGGGCGATCCGCCATCGGCTTGCGCCCCCGGAGCCGACGTCGGACGAGCCCGACACGAGATGGCGTCCGCGGCCGTCGACCACGAGGCCGTCGACCACGAGGCCGTTCTGGAAGTCGGGTCCCCCCTTCGGGGCGATCGCCGTCGACACGATGCCGCCCTTGCCGAACCGCGGGTCGAGCCGTACGTCGACTCCGGCCGCCCCCGCCGCGTCCGCCGCCCCCGCCGGAAGGGCGATCCCGACCAACACGGCCGCGAGCAGCCGGCAGGAGCGGGTCAGAACCCGGGCGGCCGCATACGAATGGACCATCGAGGTCTCCCTCTGAAGCAATATGGGGCAGTTTTCACGTTTTGCCGGAATCTTGGCATCGCCGCGCACCCCGCACAAGGAACAACATGACGGCGCGTCACCCCCCTTGCGGGGAGGGGTCCTAGGCTTCGGGCATGGGCTTTGATCCGTGGGATGCCGCTTTCGTCGCCGATCCGTACCCCGCCTACCGGGAGCTGCGCGAGCAGGGCCGCGCCCTGTGGTGGGAGGCCACCGGGCAGTGGCTGGTGCCGCACTACGCCGATGTGAGCGCCCTGTTGCGTGACCGCCGGCTGGGCCGGACCTATCTGCACCGCTTCTCGCACGAGGAGTTCGGCCGCGAGGCCCCGCCGCCGGAGCACGAGCCCTTCCACGTCCTCAACGGGAACGGCCTGCTGGACCTGGAGGACCCCGCCCATGCGCGGGTGCGGCGGCTGGTGTCGAAGGCGTTCACGCCGCGGACCGTGGAGCAGCTCGCACCCGCCGTGGACCGGCTCGCCGGGGAGCTGGTCGGGCAGCTCCTCGCGGACGGGGGCGGGGACTTGCTCTCCGTCGTCGCCGAGCCCCTGCCCGTGGCGGTGATCGCCGAGCTGCTCGGGGTGCCCAAGGCGGACCGGGGGCTGTTGCGGCCCTGGTCGGCGGACATCTGCGGGATGTTCGAGCTTCGGCCGGACGAGGAGACCGCGCAGCGGGCGGTGCGGGCGAGCGTGGAGTTCAGCGCCTATCTGCGTGAGCTGATCGCCCGGCGGCGCAAGGAGCCCGGCGAGGATTTGATCTCCGGTCTGATCGCCGCCCACGATGAGGAGGGGCGGCTCAGCGAGCAGGAAATGATCTCCACCTGCGTGCTCCTGTTGAACGCCGGTCACGAGGCGACCGTGAACACCACCGTCAACGGCTGGTGGACCCTCTTCCGCCACCCCGAGCAGCTCGCCTCGCTCGATTCCGAAAAGTTGTCCACAGCTGTGGATGAACTCATGCGCTACGACACCCCCCTCCAGATGTTCGAACGGTGGGTGCTCGACGACATCACGATCGGCGACACGGTCGTCCCGCGCGGAGCTGAAGTCGCACTGTTGTTCGGGTCCGCGAACCGGGATCCTGCCCGCTTCGACCACCCCGACGTCCTGGACCTCGTACGGGCCGACAATCCGCACCTGAGCTTCGGCGCCGGGATCCACTACTGCCTGGGGGCTCCGCTCGCGCGGCGGGAGCTGACCGCGTCGTTCGGGGCCCTGCTGGCAGACGGCGTCCCGCCCCTGAAGCTCGTGCGGGAGCCCCAGTGGCGGGACGGGTACGTCATCCGCGGTCTGCAAGAACTCCTCGTGGAGTTCTGAGGGGCTAGGCCGCCAGGTCCCGGCGGCGCAGTGCGGTCAGGCCGGCCGCCAGCAGGGCCGCCGCCAGCGCGGTCAGCACCAGCACCGGCGCCCAGGCCATGGCTTGCGCGCCCGGCAGTTTGGGCAGGTGAGCGAAGGGCGAGAGGTTCAGGGCGGCCTGCGGGAGGTTGAGCGCCGGGCCGATCCAGCCCAGCGTCAGCGCGGTCCCGGCCACCGCCCAGGCGGCCACCGCGTACTTCGGGGCGGCGCCGTGCAGCAGGGCTGCGAGGGCGCCGATCACCCACACCGCCGGGAGCTGGGCCAGGCAGGCGCCGACGGTCGCGGCGGTGTCCTGCAAGCCGCGGCCGTGCCCGACGCCCAGGCCGAGCCCGGCCAGCAGAAGGATCAGGGCCGAGCCGCCGAACGCCACGGCCAGGTGGCCGCCGGCCCAGCGCAGCCGGCCGACCGCGTTCGCGAGCAGCGGTTCGGCGCGCTGCCCGGATTCCTCGGCGCTCAGCCGCAGCACCGCCGAGACGATGTACAGGGCGGCGACCATGCCGAGCATCCCGGCCATCGTCGCGAGGAAGGCATCGGCGATGCCGCTCTGTCCGCCCATCCGCTCGATGATCTCGCGGGTCCGTTCGTTGTCGCCGACCAGTTGCGCGGCCCCGTCCGTCATCCCGCCGAAGACCACCCCGGCCGCCAGGAACCCGAGGCTCCATCCGATCAGGCTGCCCCGCTGGAGCCGCCAGGCCAGTGCCCCCGCGCTGCCGAGCCGACCCTCCGCCGGGCCCGGCCGGGCCGGCAGGAAGCTCATGCCGAGGTCGCGGCGGCCGGCCAGTGCGTACGCCGCCCCCACCTGCACCGCCAAGGCCGCCGCGAACAGGCCGAGCACCCACCAGCGTTCGTCCGCGAAGGCCCGTACGTTCTCCAGCCAGCCCAGCGGCGACACCCAGGTCAGCGCGCTCGCACCCGCGGCGCTCCCGGCGTCGCCGGCGGCGCGCAGCACGAAGGCCGCGCCGATCAATGCGCCCGTGAGCCCCTTCGCCAGCCGCGCGCTCTCGGTGAGCTGAGCCGCGATGGCGGCCAGGGCGGCGAACAACATCCCGGTGGCGCCGATGCCCAGACCGAGGGCGAGCGCACCGCCCGCTCCGCGCGCCGCGAGTCCGCCCGTCACGAGCAGGGCGACCAACGCGTTGGCGGTCAGGGCCGCCAGCAGCGCGGCCGTCAGCGGCGCCCGGCGTCCCACCATCGCCGCGCAGAGCAGCTCCTGACGGCCCGTCTCCTCTTCCTCGCGGGTGTGCCGGACCACGATGACCAGGCTCATGATCGCGGCGAGCACCCCGGCGAAGACCCCGCCGCGCCATGCGGTCAGGGCGCCGATCGAGTCGCCGAAGGCCGGCCCGTACAGGGCGCGCAGCGAGCCGTTGGTGTTCATCGTGGCGAGCAGCCGGGCCCGTTCGGCGGCCGTCCCGTACACCGATTCCAGCGAGGCGGGCAGGCTGAGCACCATCATCGCCACGAGCACGATCCAGACCGGCATCATCACGCGGTCGCGGCGGATCGCGAGGCGCAGCAGCGTTCCGGTGCCGGCGAGTTGGTTCTTCATCGCGCCACGCCCGCCTTCACGGTCCCGTCCGCCGCGCCCGCCTCGCCCGCAGCGCCCGCCTCGGCCGGGTCGTCCGAGTCGCCCGAGTAGTGCCGCAGGAAGAGCTCCTCCAGCGTGGGCGGGGTCGAGGTCAGCGACCGGACACCGGACTCCGCGAGCGCGCGCAGTACGGCGTCCAGCTTGTCCGTGTCGACCTGGAGGCGGACCTTCAGCCCCTGGACCTCCACGTCGTACACGCCCGGCAGGTACGCGATGCCGTTCGGCGGCGCGGCGAGCTCGGCTCTGATCGACGTACGTGTCAGGTGCCGCAGATCGGCCAGCGTGCCCGTCTCCACCGTGCGGCCCTTGCGGATGATGCTGACCCGGTCGCAGAGGGTCTCGACCTCGCTGAGGATGTGCGAGCTGAGCAGGATGGTCCGCCCGGCGGCGCGCGCCTCGGCGACGCAGCGCTGGAAGACCTCCTCCATCAGCGGGTCCAGCCCGGAGGTGGGCTCGTCGAGGATGAGCAGTTCGGCCTCGGAGGAGAAGGCGGCGACGAGTGCGACCTTCTGCCGGTTGCCCTTGGAGTACGTGCGCCCCTTCTTGGTGGGGTCCAGCTCGAACCGCTCGATCAGCTCGGTGCGCAGGGCCCGATCCAGGCCTCCGCGCAGCCGCCCGTAGAGGTCGATGACCTCGCCGCCGGAGAGGTTGCGCCACAGGGTGACGTCGCCGGGTACGTAGGCGACGCGGCGGTGCAGCTCCACGGCGTCGGCCCAGGGGTCGCCGCCGAGCAGCCGGGCGGTTCCGGAGTCGGCGCGCAGCAGGCCCAGCAGGACCCGGATGGTGGTGGACTTGCCGGCGCCGTTGGGGCCGAGGAACCCGTGGACCTCGCCCGTGGCGACCGAGAGGTCGAGGCCGTCCAGTGCGTGGGTGCGGCCGAACGCCTTGTGGAGGCCGGCGACGCTGATTGCCTTCGTCATGTTTCTGAACGTACGCTACTTTCACAAACTTGTGAAGCTCGGAAACCGCGTAAAGTTGGGCAGGTGGCGGACGACATGAATGCACGGGACGTGGACGTAGAGGCGCGGAGCGAGGAGGCGGTCTCCCGCTTCGTGGAGCGGTTCGCCGCGCAGCTGACCGAGGCGGGCATGCAGCGCATGGCCTCGCGGGTCTTCGCGCAGCTCCTCGCGAGCGACAACGGCGCGATGACCTCGGCGGAGCTCAGCGAGGCGCTCCAGATCAGCCCGGCGGCGGTGTCGGGGGCCGTGGCGTACCTGACGCAGGTGACGATGGTCAGCCGGGAGCGGGAGCCGGGCTCCCGGCGGGACCGGTACGTACTGCACAACGAGCTCTGGTACGAGACGTTCACCCGGCGGGACCAGGTGCTGAGCCTGTTCGAGAAGACCCTGCGCGACGGCGTGGCCGGGCTCGGCAAGGACACCCCGGCGGGCGCGCGGATGGCGGAGACGGCGGAGTTCTTCGAGTTTCTGCAGATCGAAATGCACGGAATGATGGACCGCTGGCGAGCCCACCGCGCGACCCTGGACTTCTCCTAGCCGCGGGCCCCCGGGGCGACGGCGACGGAAGTGGCACCGGGGCGACGACGGAAGTGGCACCGGGGGCGTCGGCGACGCCCCCGGAGCCAACGCCGTCAGCGCGGGACGGTCAGGGACCAGGCCGCCGGGCGGAGGGTCCAGGTGCGACGGCGGACCGGGCCCGTCACCACCGCATCGGCGCGGTAGCGGAAGTCCGATCCCGACACCGTCACCGAGTGGGCCCTGACCCGGACGGCCGATCCGCCGGTCAGCCGGACCGTGAGCTCCGCCAGGCCGGCCGAAGCCGCCGAGCCCGAGCCCCGCGGGCCGACCGGGTCTTCCGGCGCATCCGGGCCCGCCGAGCCGGAAGACCCCGCGGAAGACCACGCCGAAGCCCGCCCGGCCGCCCCCGGCACCGCCGGAACCGGAACCGGAACCACCCTCAGGTCCTGCACCGGCCGGTCCACGTCCACCAGGAGCTGCCCGTCCGCCTCCACCCGCAGCCGGTGCCCCAGCGGAGCCCCGGTCGGGACCAGTGTCCGGACCAGCGAGCGGTACGCGCTCCACACCGACGGCGTCAGCGACCTCGGTGCCGCCCGGACGGGTGGAATCCGCAGGTCCCCGAGCACCACCCCGTCGCTGTCGTCCACCAGCAGGTCGCGCGTCCGGACGGTGCCGTCCAGCACCGACCGCGCCGCCGCCACCGCCGAGAGCGGAACGCCGAGCGACCGCGCCAGCCCCAAAGACCCCACCTGCCCCACCGGAATCAGCGAAACCGGGCCCTCCGCCAGCCCCCGCTCCCGGTACAGCAGCCCCACGGCCCGGACCAGCGCCCGGTCGTCACCCACGATCACCGGCTGCCGATGACCGCGGCGGGCAAGGGCCCGCGCAAACTCCTCCTGCGAGTCCGGGAGGCAGATTTTCGCTGCCGCGCCCGCTGACAGAACATCCTTCGCGATCCGCACGGACTCGCCGTCAAGACGGCGGGCGACCGGGTCGACGAGCACGAGCAGGCCGCCTACCGGCGCGCCCGCATGGCTCATGGTGGGCTCTGGAGCCGACACCTCGGTCCTTCCTCGGGTAGCATCTTTGTGCAAGAGGCCCTTGCGCTATTGCGCCAGGGCCTTCGTCTATTCCGGGGTACCGGTCCGACGGCTCAGCCTGCGGTGTACATCGTCGTACGCCCCCTGACCTTGGACATGCCCCATCCGGAAGAGGTGTACGCCTGTGCCCGCTCTTGTGCTGCTCGGAGCTCAGTGGGGTGACGAGGGCAAGGGAAAGGCCACCGACCTGCTCGGTGGTTCCGTTGACTATGTGGTGCGCTACCAGGGCGGCAACAACGCCGGCCACACGGTCGTCGTAGGCGACCAGAAGTACGCACTGCACCTTCTCCCTTCCGGCATCCTCTCCCCCGGATGCACCCCGGTGATCGGCAACGGCGTCGTCGTCGACCCGGCCGTCCTGCTCTCCGAGCTGCGCGGCCTGAACGAGCGCGGCATCGACACCTCCAAGCTGCTCATCAGCGGCAACGCGCACCTGATCACGCCGTACAACGTCACCCTCGACAAGGTGGGCGAGCGCTTCCTCGGCAAGCGCAAGATCGGTACGACCGGCCGCGGCATCGGACCGACCTACGCGGACAAGATCAACCGCATCGGCATCCGCGTCCAGGACCTCTACGACGAGTCGATCCTCACCCAGAAGGTCGAAGCGGCGCTGGAGGGCAAGAACCAGCTGCTCGCGAAGCTCTACAACCGCCGCGCCATCGAGGCCGCCGCGATCGTGGAGGAGATGCTCCAGTACGCGGAGCAGATCAAGCCGTACGTCGCGGACACCACCCTCATCCTCAACAACGCGCTCGACGAGGACAAGGTCGTGCTGTTCGAGGGCGGCCAGGGCACCCTGCTCGACGTCGACCACGGCACGTACCCCTTCGTCACCTCCTCGAACCCGACCGCCGGCGGCGCCTGCACCGGCACCGGCGTGGGCCCGACGAAGATCAGCCGCGTCATCGGCATCCTGAAGGCCTACACGACCCGCGTCGGCGCCGGCCCGTTCCCGACCGAGCTGTTCGACCAGGACGGCGAGGACCTGCGCCGCATCGGCGGCGAGCGCGGCGTGACCACCGGCCGCGACCGCCGCTGCGGCTGGTTCGACGCCCCGATCGCGCGCTACGCCACCCGCGTGAACGGCCTGACGGACTTCTTCCTCACCAAGCTGGACGTGCTGACCGGCTGGGAGCAGATCCCGGTGTGCGTCGCGTACGAGATCGACGGCAAGCGCGTCGAGGAGCTCCCGTACTCGCAGACCGACTTCCACCACGCGAAGCCGATCTACGAAAACCTCCCCGGCTGGTCCGAGGACATCACCAAGGCCAAGACCTTCTCGGACCTCCCGAAGAACGCCCAGGCGTACGTGAAGGCCCTTGAGGAGATGTCGGGCGCCCCGATCTCCGCGATCGGCGTCGGCCCCGGCCGCACCGAGACGATCGAGATCAACTCGTTCCTGTAGTCGGCGACGCGAAGGGGCGGGGCGCCGTACGGCGCCCCGCCCCTTCGGCGTATCCGCCGGTGGATCAGATCGCCCAAGGGGCGGCCGGAGCCCGTTCCTGCGGCTCGTGGCGGGGCTCGGGCGGCGGTTACGGAGGGGGCGCGCTGTCCGAGAGCTGCTCGGCCAGCGAGAACCGGCAGTGGAAGTCCTGCCAGGACCCCTCCAGCACCACCAGGAACCCGTCCCCGGTCCGGTAGACCACCCTGCGGCGCACCTGGCGCGGATGCATCGGCTCGAACGTCTCCGCCTGGCGGCGCAGTTCCTCCAAGGCCTCCTCACGGGTGCCCTCGACGTGCCCCAACACGCCCGCCGTCCACACCCGGTGCGTGCTGCCCGACCCCAGGTTTTGCTCGACGAGCAATCCCCATCTGGTCATCCGTCCCCCTCCCCTTCCATCGCGGCCCCGGCGTCCACACGCCTCAGCCGGTCCTCGATCCGCTCCCGGAGCCGGCCCGCGCGCGTCCTCGAAACCCTCCAGCAGCCGACCGCCTCGCTCCAGTATCGGTGCGCCTGCGCGGGATCGGGCCGGGAACCGGTGCAGCGCCTCCTGTGCGCCGACCGGCGCCCGTCGGCGCCCGGCCGCCGGCCCCTACCAGGCCAGTTGCGAGATCTCCTCGGCGACCACGGCGCAGGCGTCGGCGGCCGGGTCGATCAGCGGGAAGTGACCGACGCCGTCCAGCAGCGTCAGCCCGACGGTCTCCCCGGCCTTGGCCGCCGCGGCCACGTACGACTCGGCCACCCAAGCCGGGACCACGATGTCCTCGCGGCCGTGGACGACGGCCGTCGCGATCCCGGTCGGCAGCAGGGCCGCCGGGTCCGCGAACGGCAGCCGCTCGGCCCACTGGTCGGCGCCGCCCAGCAGTTGCCCGGACGCGCCGCCACACACGCCCAACTCCTCCGCGGCCACGAAGTCCGCGATGGGGGCCAGTGCCACCACGCCGCGCAGCAGCGGTGGGGAGGGCAGCCTCCAGGCGGCCGGGGATGCGGCGGGCAGGACGTGCCGGGCCGCTGCCCACAGGGCGAGGTGGCCGCCCGCGGAGTGGCCGGTGATGACCGTACGGCGGGGATCGGCCTGCGGGAGGTGGGCGGCGGCCAGGTACGGGAGGGCGTCCATCGCGGCGGCGACGTCATCGAAGGTTTCCGGCCAGCGGCCGGCGATGTGGCCTTCGGCGTTCTGGCGCGGCAGGGAACTGCCCCGCCGGTACTCGACGTTGGCGACGGCGAAACCCCGGCGGGCCAGGAAGTCCGCGAGCGGGGTGATGTGGTGCCGGTCGTACGGGGCCCGCCAGGCGCCGCCGTGCAGGACCACGACCAGCGGAGCCGCACCCGCGGCAGCGGCCGTGCGCGGTACGTAGAAGTCGACCACCTGGTCGGGGTGGTCCCCGTACGCTCCGGTCGCGTCCGGGGCTACCGGCGCGTGGGCGAAGGCCGAGGCCGCCTCGGCGGCGTCCCGTTCGACTGCGGGGTCCGTCATCGGCTCAACCTCTCGGTAACGCGTGGGACTGGTGTTCCGGCAGAGCGGGACCGTATCAGTCCGGAACAGAACCGTTCGTGGCGGGCGGCGGCCGGAGCCGGAATGGACCGGGGCGGACGGAGCCGTAGCCCCGCCCGCCCCGCTGCCGTGACGTTTCGCCCCTACATCACCCGAAAATGTGACCCAGTGTCCGGGCGGCCCGCTCCGCGTCGGCGAAACCGACGTAGAGCGGGGTGAAACCGAAGCGCAGGACGTCCGGAGCGCGGAAGTCCCCGATCACGCCACGGGAGATCAGGTCGTCCATGGCCGCGCGGGCGTTCTCGGTGCGCAGCGAGACCTGGCTGCCGCGCCGGTCGTGCTCGATCGGGGTGACCGACTCGACCTTGCCGGCCGGGACGTACGCCGCGACGCATTCCAGGAAGAAGTCGGTCAGGGCGAGGGACTTGGCCCGCACCGCTTCCACCGAGACCCCGTCCCAGGCGTCGAGCGCCGCTTCCAGGGCCAGCATGGACAGGATGTCCGGAGTGCCCACCCGGCCGCGCACCGCTCCGTCCGCCGGGGCGTAGTCCGGGGTCATCGCGAACGGGTCCGCGTGGCCGTTCCAGCCGGGGAGCGGGGAGTCGAAGGCTCCCTGGTGGCGTGCGGCGATGTAAAGGTACGCCGGGGAACCGGGGCCTCCGTTCAGGTACTTGTACGTGCAGCCGACCGCGAGGTCGACGGCGTGCTCGTCGAGGTTGACGGGGAGGGCACCGGCCGAATGACAGAGGTCCCAGACGGTGACGGCCCCGGCGGCGCGGGCCGCCGCGGTGAGGGCCGGGAGGTCGTGGAGGCGGCCGGTGCGGTAGTCGACGTGGTTGAGGAGGACGACGGCGGTGTCCTCCCCCATCGACTCGGCCGCACGGGACGGGTCGACCGGGACGACGGTGAGGCCGGTCATCCGGGCGGCCGACGCGGCTATGTAGCCGTCGGTGGGGAAGGTGGACGCGTCGACCAGCAGCTGTGTGCGGCCGGGGCGGGCCAGCCGGGCGGCGCCGACCAGGGCCTTGAACAGGTTGACGCTGGTGGAGTCGCCGACGACCGTCTGGCCGGGGGCCGCGCCGATGAGCGGGGACAGCTTGTCGCCGATCCGCTCGGGGGCGGTCCACCAGGTGCCGGTGCTCCAGGACTGGATGAGCTCGGTGCCCCACTCGTGGGTGATGACCTGGGCCAGTCGGGCCGCGACGCCGGTGGTCAGCGCTCCGAGGGAGTTGCCGTCGAGGTAGACGACGCCGTCGGGGAGGGTGAAGCGGTCGCGGAGCTTGCCGAGCTCGTCGGCGGTGTCCAGTTCCGCGGCGCGGGCGGCCAGGTCCCGTGCGGCGCCGTTGCCGGGGGCGCCTGCGGTACGGGTACGGGGGGCTCCGCCGGGGCGGGCCCCGGCGCCGGGGACTCCGGTGCCGGGGGCCCCGCTGCCGGGGACTTCGTTCGTCGTCGACTCATACATGGCTGCGCGCCGTCCAGAGTTCGGGGAACACGTTCTTCGTGGCGCGCTTTTCGAGCCAGGTCACGCCGGCGGAGCCGCCCGTGCCGGTCTTGGCGCCCATCGCGCGGCGGGTGGCGACCAGGTGGTCGTTGCGCCAGCGCCAGACGAGCTCGGCGACGTCCGTCAGGACCTCGCCGAGGCGGTGCAGGTCGAGCTGGGCTTCGGGGTCCTCGTACAGGGAGGTCCAGACGGCCTCGACCTCGGGGGAGGGCTCGTACCGCTGGGAGAGGTCGCGGTCCAGGACCGCCTGCGGCACCGGCAGGCCGCGGCGGGCCAGCAGGCGCAGGACCTCGTCGTACAGGCTGGGCTCTTGGAGGGCCTTCTCCAGCTCCGCGTGGACGCGCGGGGCGCCGCGGTGCGGGACGAGCATGGAGGCCGACTTCTCGCCGAGCAGGAACTCCATCCGGCGGTACATCGCCGACTGGAAGCCGGAGCCCTCACCGAGGGCGGATCGGTAGGCGTTGAACTGGCCCGGGGTGAGCTGGGCGAGCGGGCGCCAGGAGGCGTTGAGGGCCTCCAGTTCGCGGAGGGATCGTTTCAGCGCATCCATCGCGACGGGGATGCGGTCCTCGCGGAGGGCCTTCGCGGCCGTCTCCCATTCGTGGACGATGACCGTGAACCACAGCTCCATGACCTGGGTCGTCACCAGGAAGACCATCTCGCCCGGGTCGTCCGAGCGCAGGTGCTGGAGGTGGGTGAGGACGTCCGCCTGGACGTAGTCCTCGTACGGGGTCGTGCCGTCGAAGTCGAGGTTCGGGGTGTCCGAACCGGCTCCGGAGGCATCAAGGGTGTTCGACATCGCTGTCTCCTCGACACGTGCTTCCGGGTAGCGGTCCGCTCCTTCCGATGGGTGAGTGGAGCCCCGGTCCCCTGTCCGCATCATAGGACCGGTAGCCGGGCCCCATCCAACAGGGTGTGACCGGGGTCACAGTCACTTTTCGGACACTACGGCATGCCGGGGCCCCGCGCGCGAGGTCCCGGCCGCGTGCATGTGCGCGTCCGTACGGCTCAGGCGCCGAGGACGTCCGCCGCCGTCTCGGACGAATCGCGCAGGAAGGTCGAGCAGCGCTCGTACTCCTCCTTCTCGCCGATCGCCTCGGCCGCCCGGGACAGGGCGTACAGGGCGCGCAGGAAGCCGCGGTTCGGCTCGTGCTCCCACGGCACCGGGCCGTGGCCCTTCCAGCCCGCGCGGCGCAGCGCGTCCAGGCCGCGGTGGTAGCCCGTACGGGCGTACGCGTACGACTCGACGGTGCGGCCGGCGGCGAACGCATCGTCGGCGAGGGTCGCCCAGGCGAGGGAGGAGGTCGGGTGCGCGGCGGCCACCTCGACCGCCGGGGTGCCGGCGGCGAGGGCCTCGCGGCCCGGCTCGTCGGGGAGGTGGGTGGGGGCGGGGCCCCCGAGCAGGTTCTGGTGAATGGACATGCACCAAGTCTGGGGTATCGGGCCCCTCCCGCGGAGCGGCGGTACCGCGTACGGGCGGTGGTCCCAACCACCCCTGGGGCTCCCCCGGGTGACCTGTGGTGGGCGCCCCACCACAGGTCGGCCCAGCCGTGTGCCCGGCACACCTCCCCGGGGAGGGGGGCCCGGACGGACGGTAGGGGGGCCATCGACGAAGGGGGAGTCGTGAACACCAGCATCAGCAGCACGAACAGCGGCACGTACCGGGGCGTCCGGGCGGCGGCGGGGCGGCGGGAGCCCGTCGGCGAGGCGGTCGAGGAGCTGTGCGCGGCGGTGTTCACCTCCCTGCGGCGCAGGGACCAGCGGGAGCGGGGCCGCCAGTACGTGCGCGGACTGCTGGCGGCGCAGGGCCGCAAGTCGATCCGGAACATCGCGCAGCAGCTCACCGCCGGCGCCGGTGCGGGGGGCGCGGCGGCCGCGGAGCAGAGCCTGCACCACTTCATCGCGGCGTCCACCTGGGACTGGCAGCCGATCCGCGCGGCGCTGTCGCAGTACCTGGGAGGGACGGCTCCGCTCAACGCGTGGGTGGCGCAGCCCATGGCGATCCCGAAGGGCGGCGAGCACTCGGTGGGGGCGGGCCACCGTTTCGACCCGCACCGCGGGCAGATGTTCCGTGGTCAGCAGGCGTTCGGGACGTGGTTCACGTCGGCGGGGGTCGTCACGCCGGTGGGTTGGCGGCTCCACCTTCGAGAGGAGCAGGAGGCCGCCGACGAGTCGTACGAGGAGTGCGCGGTGACGGCGGTGCTGGACACCCTGCGGGAGGCCCGCGAGTCGGGGGCGGCCACGCGCCCGGTGGTGCTGGACGTCCGGGACATCGCGACGCGGGCCGCGCTGAACCGCTTCGCGGAAGCACGGGTGCCCGTGGTGGGGCGGATCAGCCCCGAGGCGCGGCTGCTGGTGACCGACCCGCGGCTTCCGGGCTTCGGCGCGGGCACGCTGGCCGCGCGGGACGTCCTGCAGAACGTCAGGGGGCTGCGGATGCCGGTGGAGTGGCCCGACCCGGAACTGCCGGGGGCGCGGCGGACCTCGCTGGTGGCGGCCGTCCGGGTGATGGTGCCGGATCCGGCACCCGGGCGCCGGCGCGAGGTCCTGCTGTTCGGCGAGTGGGAGGCGGCCCGGCGGCTGCCGACGCAGCTGTGGGTGACGGACATGGTGCGGACGGAACCCGGGGCGCTGGTGCGGATGACGAAGACGGCGCACCGGGTGTCGGCGGCGGCCGGGGCCAGCGTGCAGGACGTCGGCCTGCGGGACTTCTCCGGACGCTCCCTGCCGGGCTGGCACCGGCACGTCACGCTCGCTTCGGTGGCTCACGCGGCGCGCTGCCTGGCCCCGGCGGCGGCTCCGGTTGCGGCTTCGGTTCCCGTGCGGCACAGCCCGCTGCACCGCCCCCGCGCGCACGCGGCGGTCCTGGCCGGCCGCTGAGCGTCCGCCGGAGCCGGAGCCGGGGCTCAGCGGCCCCGGGCCCGGCTCAGGCTTCGGTCGTGCCGGCCCCGCCCGGCATCACCTGCGGTGGGGCCGGTGGCTGGGAGTGGACGTGGGTGTCTGGGGTTTCGGCGTCTGGGACGTCGGCGCCTTGACGACCGTGCAGTTCTTGAAGGGGTAGTCCTGGTTCTCGTTGACGGCGAGAACGGTGTAGTCGACGTTCTTCTGGAAGCGCTTCAGCAGGAAGTGTCCGGTGGCGTCGACGTTCAGGGGCACGGTGGTCTCGCCGTCATTGAGGTTACGAGGCGCCGAGAAGCCCTCGCCGGAGATGGTGACGTACGTCCCGTTCGCGGCGGGTGTGACCGTGCAGCTCGCAGCAGGTGCCGCACCGGCGGTCGGCGCGAGGGCGATCGCGCCGGACAGGGCGAGCGGAAACGCGGACAGCGCAACCGCTGCGCGTCGGATGTGCAGATGCATGAGGGTGCTCCCATCAGGGAGAAGCCAGGAGTTGCGGCTGCAGAGCTGTCGGCGCCCACCGCGACGGCGGTGTCTGGAAGGCCGAAGGCAACCGCCCATCCATCCTCACCCACCCACCCGCAAGTGTCGACCGGAGGCCCGACCGCGGCCCTGACCACGCCGAAGGGCCCGGTCCACCGTCACGAGACGGTGGACCGGGCCCTTCGGTCGTACAGGCGTTACTACTTCAGCTTCGTGCCCGTGGAGCGCAGGTTCGCACACGCCTCGGTGACGCGCTTGGCCATGCCCGCCTCGGCGAGCTTGCCCCAGGTGCGCGGGTCGTAGGTGGACTTCTTGCCGACCTCGCCGTCGACCTTCAGGACACCGTCGTAGTTGCGGAACATGTGGTCCGCGACCGGGCGGGTGAAGGCGTACTGGGTGTCGGTGTCGAGGTTCATCTTCACGACGCCGTTCTCCAGCGCGATGGCGATCTCCTGCTCGGAGGAGCCGGAGCCGCCGTGGAAGACGAAGTCGAACGGGCTGTTCTTGCCGTACTTCTCGCCGACGCCCTGCTGGAGGTCCTTCAGCAGCTCGGGACGCAGGACGACGTTGCCCGGCTTGTAGACGCCGTGCACGTTGCCGAAGGAGGCGGCCAGCAGGTAGCGGCCCTTCTCACCCAGGCCCAGGGCCTCGGCGGTGCGGATCGCGTCGTCGACGGTGGTGTACAGCTCGTCGTTGATCTCGTGGGTGACGCCGTCTTCCTCGCCACCGGTCGGGGTGATCTCGACCTCAAGGATGATCTTCG
Organism: Streptomyces sp. NBC_00597; assembly: GCF_041431095.1. Classification (GTDB taxonomy): domain Bacteria; phylum Actinomycetota; class Actinomycetes; order Streptomycetales; family Streptomycetaceae; genus Streptomyces. The sequence goes on along the minus strand of NZ_CP107757.1, from coordinate 5,056,777 downwards.
CGGCGGCGGCCTTGGCGAGCAGCTCCTGGCCGATGGCCAGGTTGTCGGCCAGGGTCTCGGCGGAGCCGTCCCACATGTGCGACTGGAAGAGCGGGTTCAGACCACGGGCCACGCGCTCGGCGGAGACCTCCAGGAGCGGGCGGACGTATCCGTCCAGCTTGTCCTTGGGGCAGTGGTCCGTGTGCAGCGCGACGGTGACGTCGTACTTCGCGGCGACGATGTGCGCGAACTCGGCCAGGGCGACCGCGCCGGTCACCATGTCCTTCTTGTACTGACCACCCAGGAACTCCGCACCACCGGTGGAGATCTGGATGATGCCGTCGCTCTCGGCCTCCGCGAAGCCGCGCAGTGCAGCGTGCAGGGTCTGGGTCGAGGTCACGTTGATCGCCGGGTAGGCAAACTTGCCTGCCTTCGCCCGGTCGAGCATCTCGTTGTAGACCTCGGGGGTTGCGATGGGCATCTGTCCGCTCCTTGGATGTGCGGGGAGTGTGCGATTGCTGGCCCTGACCTGGGGGCGACGTAACCGTCGGGCTCATCTTTCCAGACTCCGCGCGGCACTCCACCCGTGCCGGGTGGACCGTTTCACGTGAAACACTCCGCACCGAGGGGAAAGGGCAGGTCAGGACCTGTGCCCGGAGAGCCGGGGACCTCAGTCACCAGTTCTCCGGGGGGCCAGCATGCGAGATCAGGCGAGGTCGAGGTCGGCGAGCCGGTACCCGGTGAGGTAAGGGAGGCCCGCCGCGGCGATCGCGTCCGCGGCACCGCGGTCCACGATCGTGGCTACGGCGACGACCTCGCCGCCGGCCTCGCGGACCGCCTCGACCGCGGTCAGCGGGGACCCGCCAGTGGTCGAGGTGTCCTCGACGACCAGGCAACGCTTGCCCTGCACGTCGGTGCCCTCGATACGACGCTGCATGCCGTGGGCCTTCTGCGCCTTGCGGACGACGAAGGCGTCGAGGCGTGCGCCGCGCGCGGCGGACGCGTGGAGCATCGAGGTCGCGACCGGGTCGGCGCCGAGGGTCAGACCGCCGACGCAGTCGAACTCCAGGTCGGCGGTGAGGTCGAGCATGACCTGGCCGACCATCGGGGCCGCCTCGCCGTCCAGGGTGATCCGGCGGAGGTCGATGTAGTAGTCGGCCTCCTTGCCGGAGGAGAGGGTCACCTTGCCGTGCACGACGGCCTTGTCCTTGATCTGCTGCAGAAGCGCATCCCGTACTTCACTCATGGGCCCGAGCTTAATTGCGCGCCGGCAGTGGCTAGGACAGCCGCCTCCAGGTCCAGGTCATGGAGACCTCCAGCGGGTCCACGGCGCTGACCAGGCGGGGCAGCGTGTTCAACCCGTTCGGCGGGCCGGACTGCGGCTCCACGCAGACCGCCTCGGGCTGCTCGTCGTAGACGACCAGCCATTCGGCCCGACTGGTGATCTTCAGTTCGATGGCCCCGGGCCAGGTGAGCGTCGCCTCGACACCGTCCGGCATGCCGAAGCAGTCGTCCCAGGGGCCGGGCAGCGGGTCGATGCGCTTGCCGGTGGGGAGGTGGTCGGCGCCGCGCTCCTCCTGCCAAGCGGGCGCGAAGTCGAGGCGCACGTCCTCCCCGCCGGTGCCGAGGTTGCGCCGGAACCAGGGGTGCCAGCCCGCCTGGGCCGGGAAGGAGTCGCCGTACGTCTCGACGCCCATGGCGACGGTCAGCGCATCGGGGCCGAGCTCTACGACCTGGGTGACCCGGCCCGGGTACGGCCACGGCTCGGCGAGGTCGTACGTGAAGGCCGCCTCGGTACCGGTGACACGGGCGGGGCGCCAGGGGGCGTCACGGCCGAAGCCGTGGATGGCGTGCGGCGGCTGGTTGATCGGCAGCTGGTGGACGGCGGCCCCGTCCCGGAACCGCCCGTGCGCGGTGCGCCCGCAGAACGGGACCATCGGGAAGCTGCCGTAAGGGGGACCTTGGCGCAGCAGCTCCGTGCCGTCGATGCGCAGACTGCTGATCCGGCAGCCGTCCTCCTGGTCGATGGTCACCTCGGCGCCGCCCGCGCTCAGTTGCGTACTCATGCGCCCGACTCTAACGAGGGGTCAACGGCGACGGCGCAGCGCTCGGCCGACGACGACCGCCGAGGCCAGGGCCAGGGCGGCGGCCGGTGCGAGCCAGCGCAGGTTCGCGCCGGCACCGGCGCTCGCGGGGGCCGGGACCGGGGCGTAGCGGCCGCGCGGGGGTGCGTGGTCCACTTCCTCGGCGCTGCGACCGATCATGGTGCGGCGGGCATGGGCGGCCTCGGCGGGCGGCTGAGCAGCCGCCCCGAGCTCGTCGATCTCCCCTAGGTCGCCGATCTGGCCGAAGTCGGGGAGTCCCTCGAAGTCTCCGTCCATGAAGGGCTCCAGGGACGGGGGTGGCACATCGGTGTCGAAGACGGACGCCGTGACCTCCGTGGTCCCGCCGTCCTCGCCGTCCTCGCCGTCCCCGGTGTCCTGTGCGCCGGCCTCCGCCTCCTCGGCCTCGGCGATCACGTCGGTCACCTGCTCCCCCGCCCCGGCTAGCGCCGCGAGCTGCTCGGCGGCCCGGTCCAGGAGCCGCTGGACGGCGGCCGCGGTGGCTTCCGGCGAGAAGCCGGCGGCCCGCCCGTCGGCGGCGCCCTCGGCGGTGAACTCCAGCCGGGTCCCGTCGTCCACCGGGGTCAGCAGCAGTGCGAGGGTCAGCTTGACGGTGCCGCTGCCGCGGATCTCCGTGCCCTCTCCGGCGACGGCGAAGCGGTCCGGGTCCCGTTCGGTGACGGTCAGGGCCCCGCGGTAGGTGATGGTGTTCCCGCCGACCCGCAGTTTGAGGCGGCCGGACACGGGCCCGGACGCCGCGTCGGCGTCCTGTTGGAGCCCGGGTACGCAGCGGGCCACCCGGGCGGGGTCGCGCAGCACGGCGCGGAGGTCGTCTGCCGGTACCGGAACGAACACCTGATGCTCCATGTGGTCGAGCCTACCGACGGGAGGCCCTCCCGCGCCCGGTCCGGCACTTACGAATACCGCGGGTGCGGGAGCGTCGACGGCGGCAGGCCCGCCACGCGGGTGCGCTCGGCGTCGCGCGCGGCGTCCCGCAGGGACTGCGTGGACAGCGAGCGCAGCCCCGGCGTGTCGGGGTCCACGCGCAGCTCGGGGACCCGTTCCCGGCCCGCCAGTACGAAGCCCCAGTCCTGCGGTGGCGTCTCGGCGGTGCCGGGGCTGCGGTCGGGACCGGCGGCGAAGCCGGAGAGCCGGCCGCCCGCGCTGTAGGGCGCGGTGTGCAGACCGGCCGCGCGCAGGGTGGCCTCGACCGTCCAGTACGTGCGCGGGCGCGTGGCCAGCGGTCCGGCGTGCACGGCGATCCGCCCGCCGGGGTGCAGGGCCCGCGCGGCGAGCCCGTAGAACTCCTGCGAGTACAGCTTCGTGCTGGGCGTGATGCCGGGGTCGGGGAGGTCGGAGACGATGACGTCGTAGCCGTCCCGGGCACCGGGTCCCCGCAGCCAGCGGAACGCGTCCTGCGTGACGACCCCGAGGCGCGGGTCCTCGTACACCCGGCCGTTGAGCGCGGAGAGCATCGGGTCGGTGCGGGCGAGCCGGACCACTCCGGGGTCGAGCTCGACGACGGTGACGGAGGTGACGTCGCGGTAGCGCAGCACCTCGCGCGCGGCGAGCCCGTCGCCGCCGCCGAGGACCAGGACCCGACTGTGCGGGCCGGTCATCGCGGGGTGCACGAGGGCCTCGTGGTAGCGGTACTCGTCGTAGCCGCTGACCCGCAGCCGGCCGTCGAGGAACAGGTCGAGGGAGCGGGGGGAGCCGGTTGCGGGGCCGGTCAGGACGAGCTCCTGGACGCCGGTCTGCTGCGCGACGCGGACCTCGCCGCCGTAGACGGCGCGCCGGGCGACCCGCTCGAAGTCGGGAGCGAAGACGGTCGCGCAGGCGAGGGCGGCCAGCACGGTGACGTTCGCGGCGATCAGCAGCCAGCGGGAGCGCCGGCTCAGGTCGCGGCGGAACAGCCACAGGACGAGGCCCGCACCGACGACCGCGTTGACGGTGCCGGTCAGCATGGCGCCGGTGAGCTGGCCGAGCACCGGCAGCAGCAGGAAGGGGAAGGCCAGCCCACCGACCAGGGCGCCCACGTAGTCGGCGGCGAACAGGTCGGCGACGGCTCCGCCCGCGTCCTGTCTGCGGATGCGCTGGATGAGGACCATCAGCAGCGGGATCTCTGCCCCGATGAGCACGCCGATCGCGAAGGAGAAGGCCACGAGCGCGGGCCGCGACTCGCCCAGCCAGGCGAAGCTCGCGTACAGCGCCATCGCCGACAGCCCGCCGAGCAGCGCGAGGCCCGCCTCGATGGCGGCGAAGCCGAAGGCGGGCCGTCTGCGGAGCCGTTTGGCCAGCAGGGATCCGACGCCCATCGCGAAGACCATGACGGACAGCACGACGGACGCCTGGGTGACGGAATCGCCGATGAGGTAGGAGCCGAGGGCGAGCAGCTCCAGCTCGTACACGAGCCCGCAGGCGGCGCAGACGAACACGGTGGCCAGCACGAGGAGTCGGCCGGTCCGGGGCCGTACGGGCAGGGCGGCCGTGAGGCTTGCCACGCCCTCCGGCTCCGGAGCCGGGAGCACCCGGCGCGGGACGGAACGGTCGATCATGAAGCGAACCGTACGTCACCACCCACTCACATCCCGTCACCCACATGGGTGCAAGTGATCTGCTGTTCCAGCCAGTTGGCGTAACGTCGCGGGGGCGCTCACGGCGTCCGCGCCCCCCGGACGGCCTGACCCGCTCGCGCACTACTGCGCGGCGGGTTCCAGGGCTTCGGCAGGTGCGCCCGTACGCGCTCCGACCCTCGTACGGGTGGCCACCAACTGGCCTTCCTGCGGGTACGCGTGCCAGGTCCGCCAGCGCACCTGCCCCTCGTGGCGCTGCGCGAGCATGGCGGTGAAGGCGTGCGGGCTACCGGGAAAGGTTCCGGCCAACCCGTTCGGGTGATCCGCGACCAGCGCGAGCAGCTCCTGCGCGCGCCCCGCGAAAGAGCCCTGCGACAGGGTCTCCACCCGGGCGGCGAACTCGTACTCCCAGTCGCCCATCCGCTTGGCCACGCCGAGCGGCAGCGGCGTCCTGCTGCCGGGCATGCAGGCGACCGTCTCCGAACAGAGCACCGCGCCCTCCTCCAGGAGCACCTGGTGCGAGGCCCCGAGCAGGCGCAACTCCAACTTCGCGCCCGCCAGGTCGAGGTTCAGCACGGCCAGGGCGGGCAGCCGGTCCCGACCCAGGGCCCAGGCGAGATCGGCGGCACGCGTGTCGGTGTAGGTGGTCTGGAGGGTCGTGAGCATGAGTCGGCTCCGCAAACGCGCGAGGGAGATGGGCCGGGGCCCGCCAGCGGTAGTCAACGGGTGGGGGGACACCGGCACGGGTCCGCAGGAAGTCCAGGGAGGTCCGAGGACTGGTCTACTCAACCGAGGGAATCATGAAAGGCACGGCACTCACAGCGTTTTTACCCAACTTGGTTGGGTTTACATCCCCCCGGGGGCTACTCAGTTCACGTGTTCAACCCCGTACGGCCCTCGCGTCACCCCGCGTCGGCTCCGCAAGCCGGAACGTGCGGATCCACCAGCCCGAACATAAGGGCGCCCGACGGCAGTTAGCACCGTCGGGCGCCCCGACGTGCGCGGCGCCAGCTGCCCCGTGTCAGCTGGAACCGCAGCCTCCACCGCCGCAGGAGGACGAGGAGCCCCCACAGGACGAGGAGGAACCGCAGGAGGAGGAGCCGCAGGAGGAGCCGCCCCCGCAAGAGGAACCGCCGCTGCCCCCCGCCCACCAGGACGAGCCGGATCCGGAGCCGGAGCCGGAATCGGCACCGGTCCAGGCACGGACCACCTTCGTCACCAGGAACACGAAGGCTGCGATGACCGCCACCACGAGCAGCAGGCCGATAAAAGACATGATCCTCAACCCCCCTCCAACGCCCCGGTCCCCCGAGAGCCGACTGTTCCTTCACGGGCCGGGGCCCGCATGAAGGGGGGATGCCCCCGGGCCACACGGGCCAAAGCACACTTGAGCAAGTCCAGAGGTTGCCCCCAGGATTGCGCCCATGAGCGCACCCGTGGGCGGCAGCCGCCCCCTCCTGAACCGCCGGCTCGCGTCCTTCGGCACGACGATCTTCGCGGAGATGTCGGCCCTGGCCGCCCGCACCGGGGCGATCAACCTCGGCCAGGGCTTCCCCGACACCGACGGACCCGCCGAGATCGCCGAGGCAGCCTCCCGCGCCGTGCTGTCGGGCCTGGGCAACCAGTACCCGCCGGGCCCCGGCGTCCCGGAGCTGCGCACCGCGATCGCCCAGCACCAGCAGCGGTTCTACGGCCTGCCCTACGAACCGGACACGGAGGTCCTGGTCACCGCGGGCGCCACGGAAGCCATCGCCGCCTCCCTCCTCGCCCTGCTCGAACCGGGCGACGAGGTCATCGCCCTGGAGCCCTACTACGACTCGTACGCGGCCTGCATCGCGATGGCCGGCGCCACCCGCGTCCCGGTCACCCTGCGCCCGCACGCCGGGGCCTTCACCCTCGACCTCGACGAACTGCGCGCCGCGGTCACACCGCGCACCCGCCTGATCCTGCTGAACACCCCGCACAACCCGACGGGCACGGTCCTGACCCCGGCCGAGCTCGCCGCGATCGCGGAGCTCGCACGGGAGCGCGACCTCCTGGTGGTCACCGACGAGGTCTACGAGCACCTGGTCTTCGAGGGCGCCCACGTCCCGCTGGCCTCGCTGCCCGGCATGCGCGAGCGCACCGTCACCATCGGCTCGGCGGGCAAGACGTTCTCGTTCACGGGCTGGAAGGTCGGCTGGATCACCGCCCCGCCGGAGCTCGTCTCCGCGGTCCGCTCCGCCAAGCAGTTCCTGACGTACGTCTCCTCGGGCCCCTTCCAGTACGCCATCGCGCAGGCCCTGCAGCTCCCCGACGACTACTTCGACGGCTTCCGCGCCGACCTGGCCGCCAAGCGCGACATCCTCGCCGACGGCCTCACGGCCGCCGGGTTCGAGGTCTTCCGCCCACAGGGCACGTACTTCATCACCACGGACATCACGCCCCTCGGTGAAAAGGACGGCCTCGCCTTCTGCCGCGCCCTCCCCGAGCGCTGCGGCGTCGTCGCCATCCCCAACCAGGTCTTCTACGACGACCGGGCCGCCGGCGCCACCCAGGTCCGCTGGGCGTTCTGCAAGAAGACGGAGGTGCTCGAAGAAGCCGCCGCGCGGCTGCGGCGGCTCTGAGCCGGGCACCCGCTGCGGGCGGCGCCCGATTTCACCGGAGGTTCCAGCGGCATTCACACCCGCCGGGCGCCCCTGAGCTTTAGGGTGCCCGAGGCTCTCCTCGCCGGGACGGGCCCACTTCACGCAGCGCGGGAAAGACGGGGTTCATGACGGCGACGGGCAGTCTGTCGGTTTCCGTACGTCCGCAGGAGCTCCGGACCGGCAGGGTGCCCGCGGCCCTCGTCGCCCTCGGGCTGTTCTCCGCCGTCCGCGCCGGCGGCGCGCTCGTGCTCGCCGTCGGGGCGTGGTGGGCCGGGCGCAGCCCCGTCCGCGTGCTCGGGCACTCCTGGGACTCCGCCTGGTACCTCGGCATCGCCGTGCACGGCTACGGCCGCACCCAGATGTCGGCCGCCTCCGGTCTCGTGCAGAGCGACTACGCGTTCTTCCCGCTCTACCCGCTGCTCGTGCGGCTGGCCGGCGCCACGCCCTGGGCCGGGCTGCTCGTGGCCTGGACCGCCGCCGCGGTCGCCGCCGTCGGCGTGTACCGCGTCGGGGAGCTCGTGCTCGCCCCGCGCGCCGGGGTACTGCTGGTGGGGCTGTGGGCGGCGACCCCGCACGCGGTGGTGCTGACCCTCGCCTACACCGAGCCGCTGCTCGCCGCGCTCGCCGCCTGGGCCCTGTACACCGTGCTGCGCCGGCGGTGGCTGTGGGCCGCGGGCCTCGCCGTGCTCGCCGGACTGACCCGCCCGACCGGGATCGCCGTCGGCGCCGCCGTGACCGCCGCGGCCCTGCACACCCTGCTCGTACGAAGATCCCGCGCGCCCGAGGTGTGGGCGGCCGCGCTACTGGCCCCGGCGGGCTGGGTCGCGTACGTCGTCGCCGTCGGGATACGCACCGGGAGTCCGGCCGGGTACTTCACCGTGCAGCAGCGCTGGGGTTCCCGCTTCGACTTCGGCTCGTACACCACCGCCACCGTCTGGCGGGTGCTGACCGGAGGGCACGTACCGCTCGCCACGGTCGTGACCGTGGCCGTCCTGGCCGCCGCCGGGCTCCTGGCGGTGCTCCTGCTGCTCGACCGGACGCCTATGGCGCTGCTCGCGTACACCGCCGTCCTGCTGCTGATCACCTACGGCGGGGCCGGCTACTTCGAATCGAAGCCGCGCTTCCTGCTCCCGGCGTTCCCCCTGCTCCTGCCGGTCGCCGCCGCAATGGCACGAGCCCGGCCGCGCTCCGCGGTCATGACGACCGCGGGGCTGGCCGGGCTCTCGTACGGCTACGGGCTGTACCTGCTGTTGATCGCCCGCGTGCCGCTGTGACGGTCAGCGACGACTAGGCGTCGTCGCCGCCGTCCTCGTCCTCACCGTCTGTGGAGTCGATCTCCTTCTCCAGGCCGAGCTGCTCCACGAGCCACTTGTCGAACTCGATGGAGGCCCGGACCCAGCTGACCGTGGAAGAAACGAAGTGCTCCAGGCTGACGCCGGTGCCGATCAGCATCTGCGCCTCGCCGATCAGGCGAACGGAGCCGTCGTCGTGCGTGTGGCTGTAGACCTTCGGCCACAGGGTGCGGCGGTTCCAATCGTCGATCGACTCAAGGAGCTGGGGCTTGTCTTCGATCGCGTGCGGACGGTCGTAGAAGGTCCGCACCGAGAAGACCTGCTGCTCGTCCTCGCCGCGGAACATGAAGTACGTCCGGAACTCCTCCCACGGCGCCGCGAGGTCACCCTCGTCGTCGACGACGTACTTGAGCTCCATCTGCTCCAGCAGCTGCTTGACCAGATCCTGGTCGGGGACGACGGGGCCCGCCGGTCCTGTGGCCTGCGGATCGGGCTGCTGCCCTCCGAAATTCGGAATCGAGGCCGGGTCGATGCTCACCGTGTTTTCCCTTCGTGCGGATGATGTCATCCTCCCCCATGGCTCCCACCCCCTGTCCACCCCCGCACGTACGATCCGCGCAGGGCGGACAGGAGTGAGCCGCCCGTAAGGCCGGCCGGGGCCCGGCCAGGGCCCGGCCGGGGCGCGTCAGAGCGCCTTGCCGACGATCAGGTCTTCGCCTGCCACGTCGACCCGGACCGTGTCCCCGTCGCGGACCTCGCCCGCCAGGATCTCCTTGGCCAGGCGGTCGCCGATCGCCGTCTGGATCAGGCGGCGCAGCGGGCGGGCCCCGTACGCCGGGTCGTTGCCCTTGTCCGCCAGCCAGGCCAGGGCCTCGGGCGTGACGTCCAGGGCCAGGCGGCGGTCGGCCAGGCGCTTGGCGAGGCTGCCGATCTGGAGCTCGGCGATGTGCGCCAGCTCTTCCTCGGTCAGTGCGGAGAAGACCACCAGGTCGTCGAGGCGGTTGAGGAACTCCGGCTTGAAGGAGGCCCGGACCACTTCCAGGACCCGCTCGCGCTTGTCCTGCGCCGAGGTCGCCGGGTCCATCAGGAACTGGCTGCCCAGGTTCGAGGTCAGGATCAGGATCGTGTTGCGGAAGTCCACGGTGCGGCCCTGGCCGTCCGTGAGGCGGCCGTCGTCCAGGACCTGGAGCAGGATGTCGAAGACCTCGGGGTGGGCCTTCTCGACCTCGTCCAGCAGCACCACGGAGTACGGGCGGCGGCGTACGGCCTCGGTCAGCTGGCCGCCCTCCTCGTAGCCGACGTAGCCGGGCGGGGCGCCGACGAGACGGGCCACGCTGTGCTTCTCGGAGTACTCCGACATGTCGATGCGGACCATGGCCCGCTCGTCGTCGAAGAGGAAGTCGGCGAGCGCCTTGGCCAGCTCCGTCTTGCCCACGCCCGTCGGGCCCAGGAACAGGAACGAGCCGGTCGGGCGGTCGGGGTCCGCGATCCCGGCCCGGGTGCGGCGCACCGCGTCCGAGACGGCCCGGACGGCCTCGCCCTGGCCGATCAGGCGGCGGCCCAGCTCGTCCTCCATGCGCAGCAGCTTCTGCGTCTCGCCCTCCAGCAGGCGGCCGGCCGGGATCCCCGTCCAAGCGCCCACCACGTCCGCGATGTCGTCGGGCCCCACCTCGTCCTTGACCATCGCGTCCTTGGAGTGGCCGGTCTTGGAGGCCTCTTCCTCCTCCTCCGTGGCTTCGGCCAGCTCGCGCTCCAGCGTCGGGATCTCCCCGTAGAGCAGCTTGGAGGCGGTGTCGAAGTCGCCGTCGCGCTGCGCCCGCTCGGCCTGCCCGCGCAGGTCGTCCAGGCGCTCCTTGAGCTCGCCGACGCGGTTGAGGGACTGCTTCTCCTTCTCCCAGCGGGCGGTCAGGCCCCGCAGGTCCTCCTCCCGGTCCGCGAGGTCCTTGCGGAGCTTGTCCAGGCGCTCGATCGAGGCCGGGTCGGACTCGTTCTTCAGCGCCAGCTCCTCCATCCGCAGGCGGTCGACCGAGCGCTGCAGCTCGTCGATCTCCAGCGGCGAGGAGTCGATCTCCATGCGCAGCCGGGACGCGGCCTCGTCGACCAGGTCGATGGCCTTGTCGGGGAGGAAGCGGGAGGTGATGTAGCGGTCGGACAGGGTCGCGGCGGCCACCAGCGCGCTGTCGTTGATGACGACCTTGTGGTGGGCCTCGTAGCGGCCCTTGAGGCCGCGCAGGATCGCGATCGTGTCCTCGACGGAGGGCTCGGCGACCAGCACCTGCTGGAAGCGGCGCTCCAGCGCCGGGTCCTTCTCGATCCGCTCGCGGTACTCGTCGAGCGTGGTCGCGCCGACCATCCGCAGCTCGCCGCGGGCCAGCATGGGCTTGAGCATGTTGCCCGCGTCCATGGCGGAATCCCCGCCGGCGCCCGCGCCGACGACGGTGTGCAGCTCGTCGATGAAGGTGATGATCTGGCCGTCGCTGGACTTGATCTCCGCGAGGACCGTCTTCAGCCGCTCCTCGAACTCGCCGCGGTACTTAGCACCGGCGACCATCGCGCCGAGGTCGAGCGAGACCAGCCGCTTGTTCTTCAGCGACTCGGGGACGTCGCCCTTGACGATGCGCTGCGCCAGGCCCTCGACGACGGCAGTCTTGCCGACGCCGGGTTCGCCGATGAGCACCGGGTTGTTCTTCGTACGGCGCGACAGGACCTGGACGACGCGCCGGATCTCCTGGTCGCGGCCGATGACGGGGTCGAGCTTGCCCTCACGGGCGGCTGCCGTGAAGTCGGTGCCGAACTTCTCCAGGGCCTTGTACTGACCCTCGGGGTCGGGGGTGGTCACCCGCCGTCCTCCTCGTGCGTTCTCGAAGGCGTCCAGCAGCTTCTTCGCCGTCGCGCCCTGGGCGGAAAGGACCTCACCAGCCGCGCCGCCCTTGGCGGCGATCGCGATGAGGAGGTGCTCGGTGGAGAGGTACTCGTCGCCGAGCTTGCCGGCCTGCTGGTCGGCCTCGGCGAGTACGGCGAGCAGGTCGCGGGTGGGCTGCGGGGGCGCGACCGTGGAGCCCGTGACGCTGGGCAGGGCGGCCAGCAGCCGCTCGGCGCCGCCCCGGACCGCCGCCTGGTCGGCTTCGGTGGCCGCGAGCAGGTCGATGATGTTCTCGTTGTCCTCGCCGGCGAGGAGGGCCAGCAGCAGGTGCGCCGGGGTCAGATCCGCGTGGCCGTCCTTCACGGCCCGGCTGGTGGCCGCGTTCAGGGCGTCCCGGCTCTTGTTGGTCAGCTCGGCATCCACGTGCGACTTCCCCTCTCAGGAGCGGCTGTGAGTATGTCAGCGTACGCAAAGTTGAGTCTATTCCACTCAAGGCCACAGTCGTACCCTCGGGCCATGGCTCATGACGTACTCAACCCGACGCCCGAGTACCTCGCCTTCTGGCGGGAGCGGCACGTCTGCACCCTGACCACCCCACGCCCCGACGGGACGCCGCACGTGGTGCCGGTGGGCGTCACGTACGACCCGGAGGCCGGTCTGGCCCGGGTGATCAGCAACAAGAACAGCAAGAAGATCCGCAACGTGCTGGCGGCGCAGGCGACGGAGCAGGGCCCGGCCAGGGTCGCGGTGTGCCAGATGCAGGGACGCCGCTGGGCGACCCTGGAGGGCAGCGCGGTGGTCCGCACGGACGAGGCCTCGGTCGCCGAGGCGGTGGCGCGCTACGCGGAGCGCTACGGGCGGACGCCGTCGCCCAATCCGGACCGGGTCGTCCTGGAGATCACCCTCGACCGAGCCATGGGACGCGCCTGAACCATCCGGCCCGAACCGGCACCGGTACCAGCACCAGCACCAGCACGCGGAAACAGTTCGGTTTTCACCTTGTCCGGTTCAAGCACTGGACGCGGACATCACAACGGCGCCATCGTGGTCAGGTCCACGATGGCGCCGTTGTGTGGGGGAAGCACCTGGAGCGATCTGCAACGACGGGGGAATCGCTTCAGGCACTGCGGGGGGTGGCGGTGGTGATATCGGGTTCGAAGAGCTGGTGGTCGCGCTGATCAAGGTTGACGAAGACCATTCCGTAGCGCACCTCGCAGCGGACGGGCTGCGGCGCGCCGCGGGGGCGGCGCAGGCATCGGTACGCCCGGACGTCTTCGTCCTCCTCGCGCGTGATGACGATGGGCTGTCCGAACAGGGTGACCATCAACGAGTCGCCAGGGTGGGGGATGGCCGTGGCAAGGTCGATGAACTGCCAGCCGGAGCGGTAGGCAGAGGCCATTTCGCGACGGAAACCGCGGTCGTCGGGGGTCATACCGCGGTCTCCGAGCCAACGGCGCCGGCTTCGGCGTCGACGGGGGCGGAGCGCCACCCGCTATCCATCGGTGCCGCGCGCCATCCGCTGTCCTCCAGCGGTGCCGCCTGGAGGTCGGCGACACCCCCTGCAGCGCCCCCCAGGGTGACCCCGGCAAGTCCCAGACCGGCCACAGCCGAGAAGATGACGGTGGCAAGCGCCGAGCGAAGCATTCTCTTGTTCATGGTCGGCTTCGTCCTCACTTGATGAAATCCTCTCCCCCGCCTGTCAGACGATGGCTCATTCAGGCACATCACTGCCACAGGGACGATGCATCATGTTCTTGCATGTTCAGGACCCTGGGGGGTGGAGATTTGACCATAAACAGAACAAAAGCGACACATCCCCACTCGGTCACCGAGCTGTGCAGCGAGGGGGCGCGGCTCTACACGAGTGCGCTGAGGACGGGACGTATCGCACGTGGGGATGTCAAAACGGCACCCTGTCTGCTCGATCTGGCGCTGTTGCAGCCGGATCCTGATGACGCCAATTCGCTCCGTCCGGTTCCACCGGCCGTGGCACTCGCACAGCGGCTGCATCCGATCGAACGCGAGATCCGCGACAGACGCCGCGATTCCCTCGAACTGTCCGAGGCTTTCGAGCCGTTTCTCGCCATCAGCGCGCAGAATCCGGCAAGCACCCACGCCATCACCGTGCTCGAAGGTTTCGACCCCATCAACGCCGCCCTCAACCTCGCCACGGCCGAGTGCCACACCGAGATGCTCACCATCCAGCCCGGCGGCGCCCGGCCCAGCCTGGAGCTCACCGAAGCCCTGGAACGCGACCAGCCGCTGACCGACCGCGGTGTCCGGATCCGGACCCTCTACCAGCACACCGTCCGGCACAGCCGCGGCACCCTCGCATACGTCGATCTCCTCAAGGCCGGCAAGGTCGAAGTGCGCACGTTGGAGGAGCTCTTCGAGCGCCTCATCATCTTCGACCGGACCGTCGCCTTCATCCCGGCCAGCGACGACCGCCAGGTCGCCCTGGAACTGCGCCACCCTGGGCTCGTGGACTACCTCATCAAGGTGTTCGAGCAGCTGTGGCACCGCGCGGTGCCGCTCCAGGAAGAAGTGACGTACCAGCACACCCGCGGCGGAATCTCGGGCGTGCAGCGCACCATCGCCCAGCTCCTCATCGAGGGCCACGTCGACGAGGCCATCGCCCGCCGGCTCGGCATGAACGTACGGACCTGCCGCGCGCACATCGCGAAGCTCGCCAGCACCCTCGGCAGCGGCAGCCGCGCCCAACTCGGCTTCCTCATCGCCCGCTCCGGAATCCTGGAGGACGGGGGCGACTGAAGCCCGCCGGACAACGCACTGGCCCCGCCCGGGGATCCCGGGCGGGGCCTACGCGTTCGCGTGCCGGCCGCCGGGGCCGGCCGGAGTCAGTCGCCCTGGCGCTTCGGCGCGGGACGCCACACGACCAGGGCGTTGCCCGCCACCGGCGGCTGGTACTTGACCAGATCTCGCCGGTACGAGGCGTGCACCTGGGCTTCGCGCTGCTGGAGCACGGCCGCCGCGCCGTCCACCGCCGCCGCGAGCTCGGCCACGCGCTGCTGGAGCGCCGTGACCTGGTTCTCCAGCTCGATGATCCGCTTGATGCCGGCCAGGTTGATGCCCTCGTCCTGGGACAGCGCCTGCACCGTGCGGAGCAGTTCGATGTCGCGGGCCGAGTAGCGCCGGCCGCGGCCGGCCGTCCGGTCCGGGGAGACCAGGCCGAGGCGGTCGTACTGGCGCAGGGTCTGCGGATGCAGGCCCGAGAGCTGGGCGGCCACCGAGATCACGTAGACCGGGGTCTCGTCGGTCAGCTCGTAAGCCCCGTTACCGAACCGGGGCTGTCGTCGGCGGCCGTCCATGTCATGCTCCCTTCGCGGACTCGAACAGCACGGCGCGCGGGTCCTCCGACTCCGTCGCGTCGCGGTACATCTCCAGTGCCTCGCGGGCCTTGTCCGACAGCGAGGCCGGAACCGCGACCTCCACCGTCACCAGCAGGTCTCCGCGGGTGCCGTCCTTACGGACCGCTCCCTTGCCGCGGGCCCGCATGGTGCGCCCGCTGGGGGTGCCCGGCGGCAGCTTCAGCGTCACCGGCGGACCGTTCAGGGTCGGGACCTTGATGTCGGCTCCCAGGGCGGCCTCGGCGATCGTCACCGGAACGCTGACCGTCAGGTTGTCGCCCTTTCGGCCGAAGACCGGGTGGCCGTCCACGTGGACGACCACGTACAGGTCGCCCGCGGGACCGCCGCGCTCGCCCGGAGCGCCTTTGCCGCGCAGCCGGATCCGCTGGTTGTCGGAGACGCCCGGCGGGATGCGGACCTGCATGGTGCGGGAGGACTTGGCCCGCCCGCTGCCCTTGCAGACGTCGCAGGGGGTCTCCGCGATCAGGCCGCGGCCCTTGCAGTCCGCGCAGGGGTCGGTCAGCGAGAAACCGCCGCCGCTGCCCCGCGACACCTGGCCGGTGCCGACGCAGGTCGGGCACACGCGCGGAGTGCCGTTCTTGTCGCCGGTGCCCGAACAAGCCTTGCAGGGCGCCTGGGAGGACATCCGGAGCGGGACCGTCGCCCCGTCCACCGCCTCCGTGAAGGAGAGGGTGACCTCCGACTCGATGTCCTGGCCGCGGCGCGGCTGGGTACGGGTCCCGGGGCCCGCGCCGCCGCGGTTGAACAGGCCGCCGAAGACGTCGCCCAGGCCGCCGCCGCCGCCGAAGCCGCCGCCCGCGCCACCGGCACCCGGCTGGGTGCCGCCGAACAGGTCGCCCAGGTCGAAGTTGAACGAGCCGCCCCCGCCCGGACCGGGGCGGAAGCCCCCGTTGCCGAACAGGGTGCGGGCCTCGTCGTACTCCTTGCGCTTCTTGGCGTCACCGAGGATGTCGTTCGCCTCGGAGATCTCCTTGAAGCGCTCCTCGGCCGAGGCGTCGCCCTTGTTGGCGTCCGGGTGGAACTCGCGCGCGAGCTTCCGGTACGCCTTCTTGATCTCGGCCTCGGTAGCGTCCTTCGGGACACCGAGGACCTTGTAGTAGTCCTTCTCGACGAAGTCCTTCGTGCTCATCCCCGGTGTCCCTCCTCTCGTGCCACTGCGTGTCCTGCCGTACGGATGTCAGCCCTTGTCGGGGGCATCCGCGTCCTTGTCCGAAGGCGATTCGCCGTCCGCGGACTCGGACTTGGGGGCCGCCCCCGGCTGGGGCTCGGCCACCGCGACCCGCGCGGGGCGGATCGTACGCTCGCCGATCCGGTACCCCGGCTGCAGGATCGCCACGCAGGTCGTCTCGGTGACGTCCGGCGCGTACGAGTGCATCAGGGCCTCGTGGATCGTCGGGTCGAAGGGCTCGCCCTCCTTGCCGAACTGCTGCAGCCCCATCTTGGCCGCGGCGGTCTCCAGCGATTCGGCCACCGACTTGAAGCCGCCGACCAGCTCGCCATGGTCCCGCGCCCGGCCGATGTCGTCCAGGGTCGGGAGCAGCTCCGTCAGGAGGGACGCGACCGCGATCTCCTTGACGGCGATGCGGTCCCGCTCCACCCGGCGGCGGTAGTTCTGGTACTCCGCCTGGAGCCGCTGGAGGTCCGCGGTGCGCTCACCGAGCGCGGTGCGGGCCTGGTCCAGCTGCGCCAGCAGAGCCGTCTCCTGGGCGGACGGTGCTCCGGAGTCCCCGGCCGGGGCCGCGGCCTCCTCCTCGGAGGAAGCTGCGGCCTTCGGCTCGGCGGCGTCGTCAGGCGTGGCGCCGGTGGGGACTTCGGGCTTCTCCTCGAAACCCGGGGTCTCCTCCGACATCAGGCAGCGCCGCCCTTCGGCTTCTCGTCGTCGACGATCTCGGCGTCGACGACGTCGTCGTCGGCCTTGGCCTGCTCCGCGCCGGGGGCGCCGGCGGACGCCTGGCCGGCCTGCGCGTCGGCGTAGATGGCCTGGCCGAGCTTCTGGCTGACCGCGGCGAGCTTCTCAGTCGCGGTGCGGATCTCGGCGGTGTCCTCGCCCTTGAGCTTGTCCTTCAGCTCGGCGACGGCGGCCTCGACCTCGGTCTTGACCTCGGCCGGGACCTTGTCCTCGTTGTCCTTGACGAACTTCTCCGTCTGGTAGACGAGCTGCTCGCCCTGGTTGCGGGACTCGGCCGCCTCCTTGCGGCGCAGGTCCTCGTCCGCGTACTGCTCCGCCTCCTGGCGCATGCGGTCGACCTCGTCCTTGCCGAGCGAGGAGCCGCCGGTGACGGTCATCTTCTGCTCCTTGCCCGTGCCAAGGTCCTTGGCCGTGACGTGCATGATGCCGTTCGCGTCGATGTCGAAGGAGACCTCGATCTGCGGGACGCCACGCGGGGCCGGCGGCAGGCCGGTCAGCTCGAACATGCCGAGCTTCTTGTTGTACGCCGCGATCTCGCGCTCACCCTGGTAGACCTGGATCTGCACGGACGGCTGGTTGTCCTCGGCCGTCGTGAAGATCTCGGACCGCTTGGTCGGGATCGTGGTGTTGCGCTCGATGAGCTTGGTCATGATGCCGCCCTTGGTCTCGATGCCGAGGGACAGCGGGGTCACGTCGAGGAGCAGGACGTCCTTGACCTCACCCTTGAGGACACCGGCCTGGAGGGTCGCGCCGATGGCGACGACCTCGTCCGGGTTGACGCCCTTGTTGGCGTCCTGACCACCGGTGAGCTCCTTGACGAGCTCGGCGACGGCCGGCATGCGGGTGGAGCCGCCGACCAGGACCACGTGGTCGATCTCGGACAGCTGGATGCCGGCGTCCTTGATGACGTTGTGGAACGGGGTCTTGCAGCGGTCCAGGAGGTCCGCGGTCAGCTGCTGGAACTGGGCGCGCGTGAGCTTCTCGTCCAAGTGCAGCGGGCCCTCGGCGGAAGCCGTGATGTAGGGCAGGTTGATCGTGGTCTCCGTGGAGGAGGACAGCTCGATCTTCGCCTTCTCGGCGGCCTCGCGCAGACGCTGGAGCGCCATCTTGTCCTTGGACAGGTCGACGCCGTGGCCGTTGGCGAACTGCTTCACCAGGTAGTCGACGACGCGCTGGTCCCAGTCGTCACCACCGAGGTGGTTGTCACCGTTGGTGGCCTTGACCTCGACCACGCCGTCGCCGATCTCCAGGAGCGACACGTCGAACGTGCCGCCACCGAGGTCGAAGACGAGAATGGTCTGGTCGTCCTTGTCCAGGCCGTAGGCCAGGGCCGCGGCGGTCGGCTCGTTGACGATGCGCAGGACGTTCAGGCCCGCGATCTCGCCGGCCTCCTTCGTCGCCTGACGCTCGGAGTCGTTGAAGTAGGCCGGGACGGTGATGACCGCGTCCGTGACCTTCTCACCCAGGTAGGCCTCGGCGTCGCGCTTCAGCTTCTGCAGGATGAAGGCGCTCATCTGCTGCGGGTTGAAGTCCTTGCCATCCAGGTTGATCTTCCAGTCAGTGCCCATGTGGCGCTTGACGGAGCGGATGGTCCGGTCCACGTTCGTGACCGCCTGGCGCTTGGCCACCTCGCCGACGAGGACCTCGCCGTTCTTGGCGAAGGCGACGACGGACGGCGTGGTCCTGGCGCCCTCGGCGTTGGTGATGACGGTGGGCTCGCCGCCTTCGAGAACGCTGACGACGGAGTTAGTGGTGCCCAGGTCGATGCCGACCGCACGTGCCATTTTGATTTCCTCCAGCTGACTTGAGTGGAACAGACTCAACCATGCCGCATGGCTCCGCACACGTCAACAGAGGTGAGTGGAGTCGACTCAACTTTTATCCCGGACTTAAGCTCACGCACCGCTCCCGGGGGCCGAGCGGGCGATGCTCGCCCGGCGCACTGCGCGGCACCGCGGAAACCACCGGAGGCGCGGGCAGGGTGCCCCCATGCCGCTGCCGCCGCTCACGTTCCCCCCGATCCGGCCGTTGCACCTGCTCCGGGCGGTACGCCCGCCCCGGGCGGCACACCTGCGCCGACCGGGCGTGCCCGCGAAGCGGGTGGTCGACCTCCTCGGGGCCACCGTGCTGCTCGGACTGTTCGCGCTGCCGCTGCTGACCGTCGCCGCCCTGCTGTACGCGACCCAGGGTGGGCGGGCCCTCGTACGGCACCCGGCGGCCGGGCTGGCCGGACGCCCGTTCCGGACCTGGCGGCTGCGCACGGACGCGGCGGGACGACTGGGGGCGACCGTGCAGCGGTGCGCCCTGGACGGGATGCCGCAGCTGCTGAACGTACTGCGCGGCGAGATGTCACTGGTCGGGCCGCGCCCGGAGGCGCGCACGGACCGGGCCGACCGGCTCCTCGTACGGCCCGGAATGACCGGTTTGTGGCAGGTCAGCGCACGCTCCGACCTCCCCTGGGAGGAGATGGCCCTGCTGGACCGGCACTATGTGGAGAGCCATTGGCTGGGGATGGATCTCGCGATCCTGGCTCAGACCCCTCGGGCGGCCTGTCGACACAGGCATGCCTGAGCGACACAGATCACCGCTCGCTCACCTACATTGCGGCGCGGGGAATGGGTAACCTCAAGCCTTGACTCAATAAGTTACCGCTTAGTAAGTCCCGCCCGAGGAGCCCTCCCATGCAACTCGCCGCGATCATCGTGTCGCTGGTCCTGACCGTGGTCGGCGTCGCGCTGCTCGCCCGAGCCGTGGCGCAGATCTACCGGTTCGTGAAGCTCGGACAGCCCGTACCGGCAGGCAGCCGTACGGACAGTCCGAAGGCACGAACGCTCACCCTGGTCCGGGAGTTCCTCGGCCACAGCCGGATGAACCGCTGGGGCATCGTCGGCTTCGCGCACTGGTTCGTCGCCATCGGCTTCCTGACGCTGCCGCCGACGCTGTTGCAGGCGTACGGCCAGCTCTTCCAGGCCGACTGGGTGCTGCCGATCGTCGGCGACTTCCTGCCGTTCGAGCTGTACATCGAGTTCATCGGCATCATGACGATCCTCGGCATCGCCGTGCTGATCGCCATCCGACTGCTGTCGCTGCCCTCCCGGGCGGGCCGCAAGTCGCGCTTCACCGGCTCGAAGGCCTGGCAGGCGTACTTCGTCGAGTACGTCATCCTCACCATCGGCCTCGCGATCCTCACCCTGCGCGGCCTTGAGGGCGCGATCCACCACGTGGACTCGTACGAGCCGGCGTACTTCGCCTCGTACCCGCTGGTGCTCGCCTTCCAGAACCTCTCGCTCGACACCCTCCAGAACGCCATCTACTTCACCGCGATGATCAAGATCGGCGTCTCGCTGATCTGGATGATCGTCGTCTCGCTGAACACCAACATGGGTGTCGCCTGGCACCGCTTCCTCGGCTTCCCGAACATCTGGTTCAAGCGCAACGCCGACGGTGCGACCGCGCTGGGCGCGCTCCAGCCGATGACGAGCGGCGGCAAGGAGATCGACTTCGAGGAGCCGGGCGAGGACGACGTCTTCGGCGTCTCCCAGGTCGAGCAGTTCTCCTGGAAGGGCATCCTCGACTTCTCCACCTGCACCGAGTGCGGCCGCTGCCAGTCGCAGTGCCCCGCCTGGAACACGGGCAAGCCCCTGTCCCCCAAGCTGCTGATCATGTCGCTGCGCGACCACGCCCACGCCAAGGCGCCGTACCTGCTCGCAGGCGGCGGCAAGACCATGGAGGGCGAGGAGAAGGCGACCGCCGAGCAGCTGAAGGACGTCCCGGCGGCCGCCCTGGCCGAGGCGGAGCGCCCGCTGATCGGCACCGCCGAGGAGAACGGCGTCATCGACCCGGACGTCCTGTGGTCCTGCACCACCTGCGGTGCGTGCGTGGAGCAGTGCCCGGTCGACATCGAGCACATCGACCACATCGTCGACATGCGCCGCTACCAGGTGATGATCGAGTCCGCGTTCCCGTCCGAGGCGGGCACGATGCTCAAGAACCTGGAGAAGAAGGGCAACCCCTGGGGCCTCGCGAAGAAGCAGCGCGTGGAGTGGACCAAGGAGGTCGACTTCGAGGTCCCCATCGTCGGCAAGGACGCCGAGGACCTCTCCGAGTACGACTACCTGTACTGGGTCGGCTGCGCGGGTGCCCTGGAGGACCGGGCCAAGAAGACGACGAAGGCCTTCGCGGAACTCCTCAACATCGCGGGCGTCAAGTTCGCGATCATGGGCGGCGACGAGAAGTGCACGGGTGACTCCCCGCGCCGCCTGGGCAACGAGCCGCTGTTCCAGCAGCTCGCCCAGGAGAACGTGGCCATGCTGAACATGGCCTTCGGCGAGGACGACGAGGACCCCTCGACGAAGAAGCCGAAGTCGGCGAAGCGGATCGTCTCGACCTGCCCGCACTGCTTCAACACCATCGCGAACGAGTACCCGCAGCTGGGCGGCGAGTACGAGGTCATCCACCACACGCAGCTGCTCCAGCACCTGATCGACGAGGGCCGGCTGCTGCCGGTGACGCCGGTCGACGGGCTGATCACCTACCACGACCCCTGCTACCTGGGCCGGCACAACAAGGTCTACACGCCGCCGCGCGAAATCATGTCCGCCGTGCCGGGCCTGCGGCAGCAGGAGATGCACCGCCACAAGGAGCGGGGCTTCTGCTGTGGCGCCGGTGGCGCGCGGATGTGGATGGAAGAGCGCATCGGCAAGCGCATCAACAACGAGCGCGTGGACGAGGCCCTGTCCCTCAACCCGGACATCATCTCCACCGCCTGCCCGTTCTGCCTGGTGATGCTGACCGACTCGGTCAACGGCAAGAAGAACGACGGCCAGGCGAAGGAATCCGTCCAGGTCGTCGACGTGGCGCAGCTGCTGCTGGAGTCGGTCAAGACCCCGGGCCCGACGGAGGAAGAACTGGCGGCGGAAGCCGAGGCCGCGGCGAAGGCGGAAGCCGAAGCCAAGGCGAAGGCGGACGCAGAGGCCAAGGCGAAGGCCGAAGCGGAGGCCAAGGCCAAGGCAGACGCCGAAGCGGAGGCTGCGGCCGCTGCCGAGGCCAAGGCCAAGGCGGAGGCCGAGCCCGCTGTCGAAGCCGAGGCCGAGGACACGGCGGAGGCCGCGCCGAAGGCGGAGGCGGAGGCGGAGGCGGAAGCCGCCGCGGAGGCCGAGCCCGCTGTCGAAGCCAAGGCTCAGGACACGGCTGAGGCCACGCCGAAGGTCGAGGCGGAAGCCGACACCGACGCCAAGCCCGCCGCCGAAGCCAAGGCCCAGGACACGGCGGAGGCCGCGCCGAAGACCGAGGCGGAAGCCGACGCCGACGCCAAGCCCGCCGCCGAGGCCAAGGACACGGCTGAGCCGAAGGCCCAGGACGAGACCAAGGCCGCGCCGAACGCGGGGGCGGAAGCCGACGCCGGGGCGGCGGAGGCTGCGGGCGAGGGCAGCAGCGCCGGCGCCAAGTAGTCCGTACGCAACAACGCCGGTACGGCCGGTCCCCCGCTCGGGGGACCGGCCGTACCGGCGTTCCGGGGGTCCGGGGCGCGCCCAGCCGCCGGGAAGGGACCCGCGGCGCCCGTCAGGACCCCTCGGCCCGCCCCCGCTTCAGCAGCGCGAAGCCCAGCCCGGCCGCCCCCACGGCCGCCCCCACGGCCGTCATCCCCCCGCTGGCGGCGACCAGCATCGGCGTATCACCCGTCGACGCCCCGACCCCCTCCGCCCCGGCCTTCACGCCGCCCTTCGGCACCACGCGCTCCCCCGGCTCACCTGCCTTCTCGACCTTCTCGACCTTGGCGGTCTTCTCCGCCTTCTCCGCCGTGTACTTCTCGATCAGCTTCCCGTCGAACCCGTACACCCAGCTGCTCCTGCCGCCCGTCCCGTCGATGACGACGAACTTCACGCGCTTCCCGTCCTGCACGAGCCGGTACGTCCAGCCGTCGTTCTGCTCGCGCGGATGCTCCGGATCGACCGTCCCGAGCGGGTTGCCGTTCGGGACGGAGATCTCGACGCGCTTGCCGTTCGGGCCGTCGATCAGCTTGGCGATCCGTCCGTCCGGCATGGTGATCCGGACCGAGCTCTCCTTCTTCACCTCGGGCTTCGGCTTCGGCTCGCCCTACCTCCACGACGTCACGGTCCCGTCCGGCCGGAGGACGACGTGGAGCCCGTCCGTTCTGCCCGTACGCCGGGGTGCCCCCCTTGCTGACCAGCGTGCCCAGCTTCGTCGACCCGGCGAAGACGTCGGCCTCGAAGCGGTCGGCGCCGACCTCGTACACCTTGGCGACCGAGCCGTCCGCGAGCTTGACGGTGGTCACGAAGGCCCGCGCCGGCTCGGCCTCCTCCGGCCCGGTCGGGGTCGTCGGCGAAGACAGCGGCGGTACGAAGGGTGGTACGGCGGGTGCTACGCATGTGGGGCGCTCTCTCGTGCTCGTGCTCGTGGTCTACGGCGACGAACTCGAAGCTACGGAGCCGATATCTGCGCATTCCGCCGACAACGCAATGAACCATCGAAAGTCGCCCCACAACCTCATAAACCGGACATGGAGCCAACCCCCCAGGGTTCCCCTAGGGGATGTCACAGGTCAGCCGCAAACGGTGCTTATTCCGGCGGCCCGCCCACCACGCCCCCCGGGACCAGGTACGTTCGATCACGTGGCTGGATTCAGGATCGGACGCGGCAGGGACAACAACCGCGCTCCCCAACAACCCCCGCGGCAGCAGCCGTACGGTCAGCAGCAACCGCCGCAGGCGCCGTACGGTCAGCAGCCCTACCCTCCTCAGCAGCAGTGGCCTCAGCAGCCCGCCGCCGGAGGCCATGGCGAGCCCGAGTACTTCGACCCGTACGGACAGCAGCAGCCGCCTCCCCAGGCGCAGCAGCAGCCCCCGTACGGCCACGGGGGCGGCGGCGGTGGCTCGTACGCGAACGACAACCCGGGGCACACCCAGGTCTTCGCGTACGGCGAGGACCCGTACGGCCAGGGCGCGACGTACCAGGCGGGCGCCGCGGCGGCCGCACCGACGGGTCCGCGGCTGCCGTGGAAGGAGCTGCTCCGCGGCATCGTGATGCGGCCCGGGCCGACGTTCCACCAGATGCGCGACTACGCGGTCTGGGGCCCGGCGCTGATCGTGACGTTCCTGTACGGCCTGCTCGCGGTCTTCGGCTTCGACGACGCCCGCGCGGACGTCATGAAGGCCACCCTCGCCAACGCCGTCCCGATCGTCCTCAGCGCGGGCGTCGCCTTCGTCGTCTGCGGTCTGCTCCTGGGCGTCGTCACTCACACCCTGGCCCGCCAGCTGGGCGGCGACGGCGCGTGGCAGCCGACCGTGGGCCTGTCGATGCTGGTCATGTCCATCACGGACGCGCCGCGCCTGGTGTTCGCCGTGTTCCTCGGCGGGGACAACATGTTCGTTCAGGTGCTGGGGTGGGCCACGTGGGTGGCGGCCGGGGCACTGTTCACCTCGCTCGTCAGCAAGTCGCACGACCTGCCCTGGCCGAAGGCACTGGGCTCGTCCGCGATCCAGCTGGTCGCACTGCTGTCGATCATCAAGCTGGGCACGCTGTAGGCACGCAGCAGGCAACGGAAAGGGCCCCGGTGGGAAACCACCGGGGCCTTTCGGCATGCGACAGAGGAGACGGTCCGGCTCAGGCGTCGAGGACCTGGCCCTCACGCTTCACGACGGGCGGCTCGACCGACCACGGGAAATTGATCCACTCGTCGGTCTTCTTCCACACGTACTCGCACTTCACGAGCGAGTGGGACTTCTCGTAGATCACGGCGGAGCGGACCTCGGCGACGTGGCCCAGGCAGAAGTCGTGGACGAGCTTCAGCGTCTTGCCGGTGTCGGCCACGTCATCGGCGATGAGGACCTTCTTGTCCGTGAAGTCGATCGCCTCGGGCACGGGGGCCAGCATGACCGGCATCTCCAACGTGGTCCCGACGCCCGTGTAGAACTCGACGTTCACGAGGTGGATGTTCTTGCAGTCGAGCGCGTACGCCAGGCCGCCGGCGACGAACACACCGCCGCGGGCGATGCTGAGGATGATGTCGGGCTCGTAGCCGTCGTCGGCGATGGTCTGCGCCAGCTCGCGGACGGCGCGGCCGAAGCCCTCGTAGTTCAGGTTCTCTCGTACTTCACTCATGCCTCGTGCCTCACCTGAGTGCGGTGGAAGTTCTGGAAGGAGCGCGAGGCCGTCGGGCCGCGCTGGCCCTGGTACCGCGATCCGTACCGCTCGCTCCCGTACGGGAACTCTGCGGGCGAGCTGAGCCGGAACATGCACAGCTGCCCGATCTTCATCCCGGGCCACAGCTTGATCGGGAGGGTGGCGAGGTTCGACAGTTCGAGCGTGACGTGCCCCGAGAACCCGGGGTCGATGAACCCGGCGGTCGAATGCGTCACCAGCCCCAGGCGGCCCAGGCTGGACTTCCCCTCCAGTCTGGAGGCGATGTCGTCGGGCAGCGAGATGACCTCGTAGGTCGACGCGAGCACGAACTCGCCCGGGTGCAGGATGAAGGCCTCATCACCCTCCGGCTCGACCATTCGGGTCAGGTCGGACTGCTCGACCGCCGGATCGATGTGGGCGTAGCGGTGATTCTCGAACACCCGGAAAAAGCGGTCGAGACGTACATCGATGCTGGAGGGCTGCACCATCGACTCGTCGAACGGGTCGATGCGAACCCGTCCGCTGTCGATCTCGGCCCGGATGTCTTTGTCTGAGAGAAGCACGTCCCGAGGATACGCAGTGCGCACGGACCACCCGCAATCGAGAGGGCGGCCCGCGCGCCTCGCCGCCTATCGCTTGACGGCCGCCCCGACCGGCACGGCATGCCTCAGCCGCGCACACCGCGGGCACCGCAACAGCCGCCCGGGCCCGATCCGGCCGGCACCGAGGTGCTGCAGCGGGAACGAAGCGGTACTGAAAACGTGCCCCTCGGCACAACGGACGACGGTGTTCTCCATCGAGTCCCTTTCCCCAACCTGCCGTACTGCGACGAATCGCCACATTAGGGGATGATCGCGACGCGCTCCAGCCGCCACTCCAACACCGGGGAAGCACCACCGCGCACGGGTACGTTACGCCCCAACTCCCGCCCCCACGACTGTCGGTGCACCCCACACACGACGACGACCCCGCGGCCGATTCACCGGGGGTCGATCATGGGGTAGAGTGTGCAAAGATACCGCTCCAGGCAACTGGAACGCTGTGCGGATGTAGTTTAATGGTAGAACATGAGCTTCCCAAGCTTATAGCGCGGGTTCGATTCCCGTCATCCGCTCTTGAGAGAAGGCCCAGGTCAGCGACCTGGGCCTTCTTCGCTGTCTAGACCTCTCAGCCCCTGCCGTGCCCTCCGCATGCCCCAAGTCCCGCGAATGCCCTGATCAGATGGCTAGCCGCGAACCACCTGGAGCCCGGAACGGCCCGAAGTACGAGACCCAACCTAGTGACCTGGGTCACTCCCGCGCCTTCGGCTCGCCTCATCACCACCGAAAAGGGCATCCGTACATGGGATCCCGCGCAGTAGGCAAGCGGTCGCCACTCAAACCGGAAAACGCCCCACCCTCGACGCCGCCCGTGGCTAGCGTGTGACCTCATGGCTGATGCCTCACCTGCCGGGGTGGACCTGCTGTCGGAGTGCCTGGTGAACGGCACCCACGTCGTCATCATCGATCGGGCCCGGATCGCGCCGGCGTGGCGCGGCCTGGGTGGCGTAGGGCGGCTGCTGATCAGCCACCTGCTCCGCTGGGTCGCCGGTCGGGCAGCCCTCGTGGCAA
This sequence comes from Streptomyces sp. NBC_00597, assembly GCF_041431095.1. Classification (GTDB taxonomy): domain Bacteria; phylum Actinomycetota; class Actinomycetes; order Streptomycetales; family Streptomycetaceae; genus Streptomyces. The sequence continues at coordinate 5,030,291 of NZ_CP107757.1, read as the reverse complement.
CACACCGATACCCGATCGACATCCCCATCGGCGAACGGGAGGACGAGGCACGGGAGGCGCGAGAGAAGGCGCTTGTCCAGCACTGCTGGCAGTCCTTGGGGTTCGAGCCATTTCGCGAGGACGTGTGGGTGATGCAGCCGCACCTTCGCGCTCACGAAGACGCAGTCAAGCGCTTGGAAGCAACGTTCTCCCCACACCTCTGAGCCCACGCCGTACCAACCGCGCTGCCGACGAGAGGCAATCAGTACGTGATGAACGAATTCACCAACCACAAAGCGCGGCAGCGGCTTGGCATCCTGCAAGTCCTGCACTTGGAGACCCTGGAGTTCTCGGGCATGCACCCCGAGGCAACACTCGCTGACTTCGAGCACCATCTACGGGGGCGTGTAGAGGACCTCGATGCAGAGCTGGAGGCGAACGAACAAGCGACCAAAGCAGCCGTCACGGCCAAGTCTTTGTCGGGTCCGCTTGTCGACACCGAACGTCAGCGGGTGTTCTGCGAAGACCAAGGATCGGGACCGCCGTGTGGAGCGGCCGAGAAAGACGCCTGGTGGAACCGGAAAGGAGACGTACTCGCCGAGATCAAGGCACAGGGACTACGGGAGGCTCTGGACTGGGAGTGCCGGAGCTGTGGCGCAGCTGCCGGAGTCGCCTGCCACACAGCAGGTGGCAGGATGAGGTTCCCCCGAGATGCGGGGATGAGTGACGGATGGTCAGATGGGTCTCGCGAGAGGAGCCCAGACGATGCCCGCACCGAGGAAGTACCCGTTGGAGTTGCGTGAGCGTGCGGTACGGATGTATCGGACCGCCGAGCCGAAGCCCGTGATCCGCCGCATGGCCGAGGATCTCGGCGTGCACCACGAGGCCCTGCGTAACTGGATCCGGCAGGCCGAGGCCGACGCCGGCGAGCGAGGAGACCTGCTCACCACCGCCGAGCGCGAGGAACTGGCCGCCCTGCGGAAGGAGAATGTCCAGCTCAAGCGGGCGAACGAGGTCCTGCGGACGGCCTCGGCTTTTTTCGCGGCCCAGCTCGACCCGACCCGGCCCAGGTGACGGCGCTCGTCGACGAGCACCCGCACCTGGGGGTCGAGCCCGTACTCCGGGAACTGAACATCCCCTCCACCACCTACTACCGTTGGCGCCAGGCCGAGACCGAGCCGTGCGAACGGCACCGTCGGGACGCCGAGCTGACCAGCAGGATCCGTCAGGTCCACGACGAGTCCGGCGGGATCTACGGCTCACCCCGCGTGCACGCCGTCCTCAAGCGCGAGGGCACGCGCGTCGGCCGCAAGCGCGTCGAACGGCTCATGCGCCAGGCCGGCCTCGCCGGGATCAGCCCTCGCCGGAGCATGAGGTTCCCCCGAGATGCGGGGATGGGTGACAGGGGGTCAGATGGGTCGTATGAGAGGAGCCCAGACGATGCCTGCGCCGAGGAAGTACCCGCTGGAGTTGCGTGAGCGTGCGGTGCGGATGTACCGGACTGCCGAGCCGAAGCCGGTGATCCGCCGTATGGCCGAGGATCTCGGTGTGCACCACGAGGCCCTGCGGAACGGGATCCGGCAGGCTGAGGCCGACGCCGGCGAGCGCGGTGATGTGCTCACCACCGCCGAGCGCGAGGAACTGGCGGCCCTGCGCAAGGAGAGGCGGCCGCCGTCCCGGCCGAGCCGGCGGCGGTTCGCGCGCTGGTCGTCCGGCTGGGCGATCGTTGCCAGGATCCCGCGTTTGCGCAGGTAGACACGGTTGGCGCGACTGGAGTACGCCTTGTCGCCCCTGGCCCGGTCCGGCCGGGTGCGGAGACGCCCGATCCCGGTGCGAGCCACGTTCAAGGCCTTCATGAGCGGGATGAACATCGGGCTGTCCCCGCGCTGGCCGGGCGAGGTCAGCCAGACCAGGGGACGGCAGCGGTCATCCGCCAGCAGATGGACCTTGCTCGTCAGCCCGCCCCGGGAACGTCCCAGGGCCTCGCGGCCCTCTGGATCCACACGTGTGCCGCCCCTTTTTCGGGGTGGTCGGCCGGGGCAGAATGCCGGGCCCCGGCCGCATGCTGGTGGGCCCGGCAGGTGGTGGAATCGGCGTTGACCGCCCACGAGCCGTCCGCGTCCGGGGCGGTGGTATCGGCGCCGGCCTGCAACGCTCGCAGGATCTTCGACCAGGTGCCGTCGGCCGACCAGCGGCGGTGGCGTTCGTAGACGGTCTGCCAGGATCCGTAGCGTTCGGGCAGGTCACGCCAGGGAATGCCGGTCCGTGTCCGGTAGAGCACTCCGTTGACCACGGTCCGGTGATCGGCCCACCGCCCACCCGGCCCGCCAGTCTCCGGCAGCAGCGGAGCTATGCGCTCCCACTGAGTATTCGTCAGTTCATGCCGACGCACCATGACCGGCTCATGCCCGCAACGGCAGCAGATCCACCACCCCAGGCAAGAGCCATCAGACACTGCCTAGTCCTCTTCACGCACGCCGTCGCTGACCTGTCAGCGGTCCTTCTTGCGCCTGCCTCCGATTTGGTACGGCCGCATCATCTCGTTGTCCTCGTGCTCGACGATGTGGCAGTGCCAGACGAAGCGACCAGGGTGGTCGAACCGGGCCTTCACCCGGGTGATTTCTCCCGGGTAGGCGATCACGGTGTCCTTGAAGCCACGCTCCCAGCTCTCCGGCGGAACGGGTGAGCCGTGGAACGGTTGCCGGTCAACCACCTCGAACGCCACCTCGTGGATGTGGATCGGGTGGGCGTCCACAGTGAAGTTGTGCAGCTCCCATGTTTCGGTCGCGTTCAGCCTCGGGTTCTCCGTGATCGGGTCGGCCCAGCCGAGCAACACCGGATTGCCGGCGGAGTCGACCGTCCCGAGCATGGCCTGGACCGGCGTGTCCGGCGGAACCAGGGGATTGCTGGAGTTCACCTCGTTGAGGGAGAGCCGTCGGGTGACGCTCGCCGAGCCGAGCGGCCTGATCCTGGGCAGCCGGAGCCGATCCGGCAGGACGCTCGCATCTTCGCCCACCAGCGGGCCGACCACGAATTTCATCACCTGCCCGGTGGTGGCCGGATCCGCCACGGGGAAGTCCACGCCTGGTTCGCCCCGGCCGAAGGGTTCGTCCGCGCCCTCGTTGATGAGGTACAGCTCGGTGCCTTCCGCGATCCCGGTGAAGTCGACGATCACGTCGGCCCGCTCCGCGTTGGCCAGCAGCAGCCGTTCCAGCCGCACCGGTTCGGGCAGGAATCCGCCTTCGTTGCCGATCTGCCAGAACGGTACGGCCGACCTGGCCGGCCGGGCGGTCGGACTGTCCGCGATCTTCAGGATCAGGAACCGGGCATTGCATCCGTTGAGGAAGCGCAGCCGGTAGCGGCGCGGTTCGACCTCGAGCTTCGGCCATGTCCGGCCGTTGACCACCATCGTGTTGGCGAAGAATTCGGGGTTCCAGATGGGAGGTACGTCGGTGGTGGGAACGTAGGGACCCGCGAACCCGTCGAAGAATTCCCGGGTCGTGGGGTAGAACAGCGAGCCGTCCGAGTTGAACGAGCGGTCCTGGATGGCCAGGGGGATCTCGTGGTACCGGGTGCCCGGCGGATCGCCGAAGGCGGGGGCCGGTCCGGGCAGAACGCCCTTGGGCAGGTCGCACTCGCCGCCGCGCAGCAGGTAGAACCCGGCAGGTCCGGCATAGACGTTGAGCCGGGTCATCCCCAGGGTGTGGTCGTGGAACCAGAGGGTCGACGCCCGCTGGTCGTTGGCGTACTGGAAGGTCGCCGTACCCGGCTCCCACTTCAGGTCGTACGCTTCGGCGAACATCTCCCGGAACTCGTTGTAGAACGAGCCCTCGGTGGCGAATCCAGCGGGAATGTTGTTCGCGCGCGGCAAGTACCACGCCTCGGTGTAGCCGTCGTTTTCCTCGGTGGAATGCCCACCGTGCAGGTGAGTGACGATCGGCACGGGTCCGGTGTACGGACCGGGCGTCGACGTGAACGTCGGCCGGGAATCGCGCCCGGCCTTGCCACCCGGCGGATTCGCCCAGTGCAGGGTGGGATCGACCGCCAGCAAGTGCGGGAGGAATCCGCCCTGGCTGTCGACGAGATCGTTCACCCAGGTGACCCGGACAGGCCGGTCGGCCTTGGCCTCGATGGTGAACGAGGGGTAGTTGAACGTGGTTTTGTCCCCGCGCGAGCCGTATCCCCACACGGTGGTGGACGGCAGAGTGGGCGGCAATACCTGCTGGCTGAACTGCCGGACGCCGATGACGTACGTGTCGATGCCGTGCCGCTGCGGGTGGCGAGCCTTCGGCATCACCGGCGGGATCACCAGATCGGTGACGTATTTCGGAATGATCGTTGGGTCCAGGGTGGGGACTGGGAATGTGCGGGCAGACCCGGCCCCCGGGGCCACTGCGGTCCCGTTCGGAAGTGCCACCGCCCCATTGGGCGCCGGAAGGACCAGGGCTGCCCCACCAGCGGCCCCGGCTGCGAGAAGTTCTCTTCGCGCGATCATCTCTCCCGCTTTCCGCACCCGAGGGCGCCGATAGATTCGTCACTTAATGTAATGGTTTACACACGCTGAGCGATCGCACGATGTCCGGCGTGTCCTCGGACCGCCGGAACCGGCGGCGTGCGGGTTGCAATCGGCGGAGTAATGGCCAAAACCGTTGGTGGCGCACGACCTCGTCCGGTAATCGGAACAGCCAACGGTGATGAACCCCGGGGCCACCGGGTACCGAATCGACGCGCGCCGAGGGTTCCCTCACGTCGACGGGAGCCATGTCGAGTCAGCGGCCGTGCCACGCGTCTCCCGCCCCGGCCTCCTTGCGTCAAGCCTCACGCTTCCCGGAGACAAGACGCAATCAGGTGGGCGGCGACGCGCCGCACACCCTTCCCTTGCAGAACGGGGCCCTCAGTTGCACGGCCCACTCACCGGGCGCTCCGATTGCGGTGCGCGACGTGCACCCCACGACGAAGCACCGCACCTCGCCACAACCCGCCTGCCAGACATGGAGCGCACTCCAGAGCGGCAAGCAACGGACGCGTGCCCCATCCGTGCCCTTCGGAACGGTGAACAGCGGTCAACACGGGTGCGGGCGGACCTTCGCGACAGCCTCTCGATCAGCCAGTTTCCGCAGGTCAGACGCCCTATCGGCGCCCCACGCGCCATAGACTCCCAAGCTTATAGCGCGGGTTCGATTCCCGTCATCCGCTCCATGACAAAGCCCCATGTCAATGACCCGGGGCTTTTGTATTGCCTAGACCTCTCTACCTTTCCCGTGCCAGATCCGTGCCAGATGCGAAATCGCTGGCCCTTCCCCTCTCATGGCACACACCCGGGCATCAATCCCCTCGGCGACCTCCCGCTGACGCTCAAGGTTCGAGTGCTGGTAGATCATCGCCGCCTTCTCCGAGGACTGTCCGGCGCGCACCGGGATCGACGGCGACCAGGCACAGGGCGAGCAGGGAACCGATGCGAGTAGCGGCGGGTTTCGGACCCGGCGCGGGTCGGGCACCTGGTCAGCACGTCGACCAGGGCGCACAAGCCGGGCAGTTCAACGAGCGGGCATGGTGGGTCGACGCCCTAGCGGAGAGGGCGTCGACCAGGGAAAATGGCATGCGAACGCGACCCCTGTCCATGATCTTTGGTTTCGGGTACCGTGATCATCAGGAGTCGCGTTGGTCATTTTCAGTCGGGCACATCGACCACAGCGCACCACACCGGAGCGGAACCCTCATCTCGCCACCTGAGAACGCATCAGCCCTGCTCCCCAAAACCCTGAGAGACCCCGGCCCTTCGCCGGTCGTTTGCTTCCACGGACTCACTTTCGGCGATCACTTGTTCATGCGTACGGTGAAGTTTTCTTCCTTGCCGGAGTTCCATTTGATGATGTCCTGAACCGACAAGTGGGCCGAATCCCGGGCCAGGCGCAGCTGCTCGCTCGCGTTGTTCCATGTGTACTTGGCGTACTGGGCGTCCGCGACGTACCTGCTGGGGGACAGTTTCTTCGACCGGCCACCGTCCCAGGGACAGTCCTTCGTCGCGTCGTAGTCGCACGTGGAATAGGCCCTCATGTAAAGGCCGCAGCTGTCTGAAACCCATACGTCAATGCGGCTCAGCCTGTCATTGCTTGAATACCACTTGCCTGGAAGCTTACTTGCGCTTAGGCAGGCGACTGCCTGTTTCGCTGAGGTGAGCGTGAACGTGACCGCGAGGGAGAGCGTCAAAGCGGCCGTGATGAGCAGGGCCATGGTCCGGGATATTGGGCTGCGGGCAGAACCGACGAGTGTCATTGCGAGCCTCCGATGGCGGGTACCACCATGAGCATTCCGTGTTCGCACGACACGTCCAGCTGGTCTTGTCACTTGGTGGCAGGCACGACTAGCGCAGCACGGGAGAGTTGATGACGACGCGCTGAAGAGTGGGCGGCGAAAATCACATCCGACTCTCGCTAGTCATCAAGATAATTCCAGTCAACGTCGGTCACCCATATGTCGCAACTGGAGGGCGCTGCAGGGGTCCCGCTGGTCGGCTGTTTGCGCGACGACGGTCAACAGCGAGGATGCTGGCGAGACCGAGGAGGGCAGCCGCTCCCATGACGGGCCGTACATGAACGCAGGTGAACGCCCCCGCACGCAGCCCAACATCCCACCAACACAGTGGGAAAGCGCGTGCGGCCAAGGCTGGCAGGTCTAGCTCTCGCGTGGTCGACGGGGGCCTGCCCATGTGATCGGCTCTGGCCATGACTGCGGAGGCGAGCGAGTACGACAAGGCCATGCCGGCGGTGTCAGCATTCCTAGAGAGGATGGAACGAGGCATCGACCGTACGTCGGCGACGCACGCCGGTCAGCCGTACGCAACGGTCCGAGAGGCCCTGGTCCTTGCCCTGGAGGAGGAAGGGGCTCGCCCAATGGTGCCGCAGGTGGTCGACGAGCTGGCCCGGCAGATCTCCGAAGGGACCAACCGCTGAAACACCCCCTGTGGTCCACATCGTGCGTGCCGGACGCGTGCCAGATGGGGCGAGGAAGATCGGCGATTCCCAAGCTTGTAGCGCGGGTTCGATTCCCGTCATCCGCTCTTGAGAGAAGGCCCAGGTCAGCGGCCTGGGCCTTCGTCGTTGTCTAGACCTGCCCGACCCTCCCCATCTCTGCAGGAGGCACGTTTTGACGCTGGTCCAGATGCAGCCCCGCTCGACGAACGCCCACCTGGTGCACCGGACGGTGGACGACGCGATGGAGGCGGCCGGTCCACAGGTCTGTGACGACATGACGGTCGAGGTGGCTCTGGCCGTCTTGGCCAGCGCCCGCGCGGGTCATCTGCTCGTCTGCGACGAGGACGTCCTGTGCACCGGGCTGGTCACTCACGCCCAGCTCGCCGCCATCCGGGACAACAGCGCCACGTACACGGACCAGGTCCGTCTCCGCGACGTCCTCGGCGACCGCGCGCCGGTCACCTCGCCCGTGACCGCGATGGCCGAAGCCGAGCACGCGATGCGCTACCGCCGGCTCGCTGCCCTGCCCTTCATCGACGGGCAGGGCAGCGCTCTGGGCGTCCTCGCCCTTGCCCGCTGAACCGCCTCACGGCAGCACGACCGTCCCCTTCTACTTCCTGTGAGGCACCATGCGCTGCGTCATCGCCCGTTTCCGTTCGACCTGACCAAAAGCGGTGTCCTGGAGTCGATGAAGGGCGTCAAGCCCGAGCAGGTCATCGGCGAGTCCGTGATCGTCGGCCGCCGCACCTACCCCGTCAAGCAGGTCGGCCAGGTCATCACCCGTCAGGACCGCCGTGACTTCAGTGCCGGCGAAGTCCTCCGGGCCATGAACCAGCTCGGGTTCACCTGCCGCGGCCTCCCCCGGGCCGCCGTGCCCACGCGCGTCCTCAGCCCGCTCCAGCAGGCTTCCGCGATGCTCGGCATCCCGGTGACCGCCTGACGTACAGGGCCGGAGCAAGCCGACACCCGAACAGCGAGGAGGGCCCGACCGGCACACGCCGGTCGGGCCCTCCCGCGTACCCAGGGGTTTCTTACGCGACGCCGGGTCAGTGGTCGGAGTAGCTGAAGTCGCCGACGGTCCAGGCGCTGACGTCCGCGATCGAGACGCGGTACATCCCACCCGTCTCCGGGATCCCCACCGTGCCCTGAAGGATGCGGGCCACATGGAAGTGCAGATGGGTGGGCGGCCCCTCCCGGGGTGGCGTTGCGGTGAAGATGGCGGCGAACTCGCCCAGGCGGGCGGAGTCCGTCAGGACCTCCGACACCCTCTGCCTCCACACGGCTTCGGGAGCCAGCCGACCGGTGATGACAGTGCCACCGGTGACCACGGTCAGGGACATCTGATTGCTCTGCCCGGACTCCACCAGGGTGGCAACGTCAACGAGCAGCTCGTCAGGCTTCGACATGAGAGCCGATTTTATGCGCCGGCCGTCCTGTCCTCTCGACCGGTAGCACTATCGGTCGAGAAGAGCACTGACCGTCTTCCCGCCGCAGGCCCGACGGGTGACCGCGGTCGCTCGGGCAAGACGGTTGACCATGGGCCAGCCGAATCCACCGGTACCGCCGTGCAGGTCAGGGGTGCGCATACGCGGCGCGTGCGGGCTGGAGTCGTGAACGGCCACCTCGATGCTCTCCTCGTGGGCCGTCAGTTCCAAGGTGCAGGTGCCCCCGCCGTGGCGCACGGCGTTCGTGACGAGCTCGGACACGACCAAGACCACGGTGTCCGCGGCTTCTGCGGCCATCGCCGGCTGACGGAGACCGTCGAGCACGGCTCGCGCGGCATCGCGTGCCTCTGCAACAGCCGCCGTGGAAAGCACGGTTGCAACGCTCTCGGCCATCGTGTTCATCAGGTCACCCTGGTCTCTGGATCGTCCACGTCCGGCCCCTGCCTACCTGATCCCTGTGCCCCACCCCACTGCCCGCCAACCCGACTCAGGTCTCCAGGAAGGGATCGGAGGGCAGCCGACGCCGACGCCAATCGACGAGACGCGGGGGACCCCACGCGCTCGGCTGCACCCCTCCCGAGCCCCAGACCTGCTGTGCAGTCCGCTCTGCGCATCCTGGGGCGACCGTGAAGGTCTAGCTCTCCTCGGCGAGCATGAAAATCTATGGTGGCTGGAATAGACATTGGGCGGTGGCCTGGCTATGGTTTCTCTCGTAGCCCAGAGAGACAGCAAGGCCCGGCAGAGACGAACTGCCGGGCAGCAGTACCCGCAGTTGCAGTTCGCAGGACGGTGCGGTGGTGGAGTTCCGAAGCCAGGGTTGTTGCAGGACGGCGACGGGACTGACGACCGGACCGGGGGGCCCGCAGTGATCAGGGGCCGCCGAGAGAAGTACCGCAGTTAACGCAGTGGCAGTACCCGAAGTAAGTGCAGTTCGCAGTACCCGGCAGTGAAGTAAGTGCAGTTCGCAGTACCCAGCAGTGAAGTAAGTGAGCAGCACCTCGGTGAAGGCGTCGGCTGCGGACGCGCGCACCGGGAAGTTCGGCAGTGGGGTTCTAAGCCAGAGCAGACGCACGATGGGCAACGGGGCTGGCTGCCGGAGAGTGGCGCTGGGTCAGGCCACCAGCAGTACCGCAGTAAACGCAGTAACCCGCAGTTGCAGTCTCTCCCGCTGGTAAGCAGTTGATCACCGAGGGAAGAACGGAGGAGTTGAGGCGCCATCAGGATCGCTCGGGCGGAAGTCTGAGCCCGGGTACCGCAGGACATCGATAGTGAGGTGGTCTCCGGTCAAGCAACCGCGATTCCCGCACAGCCTGTCCTCGTTCGGACGGGTCGGCGGAAACAGCAGGCCGGCGCAGGACTAGGGCCGGCAGATGGTGTAGCAGTTCCTTCGGGGCCCTGGTGCTGTACGCACCAGGGCCCCTCCTCGTATTCCGACCCCTTTTCCTCTACCTGTTTCGCAGTGAGGTGCGATGACAGCAGACGACTCGTTCGGCCGTCTCGACGACGACGATTACCCCGCCTACACCATGGGCCGGGCCGCCGCCATGCTCGGCACCACCCAGGGCTTCCTCCGCGCCATCGGCGAAGCCCGCCTCATCACCCCACTCCGCTCCGCCGGCGGCCACCGCCGCTACTCCCGCCACCAGCTGCGCATCGCCGCCCGCGCTCGCGAACTCGTCGACCACGGCACCCCCGTGGAGGCGGCCTGCCGGATCGTCATCCTCGAAGACCAGCTCGAGGAAGCGCAGCGCGTCAACACCGAGTACCGCCGCGCAGCGGTCGAGATCAGTCCACTGACTGTGGCCTGAGGCAGGCGTGCCCGCCGGTCTCGGCGGGCACGACCGCCCGTGCACGTCGGGGTCGTGACGCGTGCTCGCGCCCTCTGGTGACAGCCCGTCGTGGGCGTGTAGCGTCTGCGTCAGCTGTCGTGGTTCGGAAGTTCCCCTTTGCCCACGCGTTCGGCGTGGGCGTTTTGCTGTGCTGTGCCGCAGGAACCAGGGCGATCACCTCCGCCTCCCGCATGGAGCGGGAGGCGTTCATCGACTGGAAGGCAAGAGACATGGCTACGGGAACTGTGAAGTGGTTCAACGCGGAGAAGGGCTTCGGCTTCATCGCCCAGGACGGCGGCGGCCCGGACGTCTTCGCCCACTACTCCGCCATCAACTCCTCGGGCTTCCGTGAGCTCCAGGAGGGCCAGGTCGTGACCTTCGACGTTACCCAGGGCCAGAAGGGCCCCCAGGCCGAGAACATCACCCCGGCCTGACCTTCACCACCCGCGGGCACCGAGACCGGCACGTAAGGCTGCCCCCTGGAGCTCGTACCGCTCGACCCGAACAACGGACCCCTGCGATGTCGGCAGGATCCGAGGCGTGCCGAATCAGGGCCGCGCAGCTGCTGCTGCGCGGCCCTGATCTTGTCCGGGTCCGGGGTGCGGTTCGTATGCGCGGTCAGGTGCTGCGCCGGTCGCGGCTGTCCTGGCGGAGGTGGTCGGTGTGTCGGGTCATGGCGTCGAGGTGATCGACGAGAGCCGAGTCCTCGGGGCGCAGGTGAGGCCGGGTGTCGGTCAGGGGCCGGATGAGGCGGGCTGCGTCGTTGTCGGCCAGGGCCCGGTTCAGTTCGCCGACGGCTGCCGCGGCGGCGTCGGGAAGGCCGGTGAGGGCGGTGATCTGGCCTGCGAGCCGGCGCAGGTCGGCCGCGTTGTCACGGGCCCAGGCCTTGACGGCACGGTCTGAGGCACGTGTGTCGCGGGTGGCCTGGACGCGTTCCTCGCCGGTGCTTCCGGCCGTGCCGGGGCGCAGGCGCAGATAGCGGCGTTCGGCGGCCTGCCGGCTCGCGACCCCGAGGGGTCCGGCGAGGTCGGCCCAGCTCGCGCCCTGGCCCCGGGCTGTTTCGATCAGGCCGCTCTCCCAGCTGGCGAGCTGTTCACGGACCGCGCGCAGCATCAGCAGCGCGGCCAGCGCCGGGTGCGGGCCCGCGCCTGTCGGCTCGGTCGGGGGCGTTCCGGCAGAGCAACGCTGTGCGTGCCTCACGGCCTGGTCGATGGCCCGCAAGGCCGTCGCCGCAGCGGGGAAAGGGACCGGCGCGGCCGGCTGGCTGGCTTCGTTCATGACACTCTCCGCTGCTTGTCATCCTCCAGATGACCCATTGTTTGTCATCGTTTCGATGACATGCTACAACGGAAGCACGTTGAAGCGCATTGGCAGTTCCTGCCTGAACCAACTGGAGGTGTTTCGCGATGTTGATGCGCACTGACCCGTTCCGCGAGATGGACCGGATCGTCCAGCAGCTGTCCGGCACATCGGGCACGTGGTCGAAGCCGTCGGTCATGCCGATGGACGCCTACCGCCAGGGCGACGCGTACGTGATCGCCTTCGACCTCCCCGGGGTGAGCACCGAGGCGATCGACATCGACGTCGAGCGGAACATGCTGACGGTGAAGGCCGAGCGTAGGCCCACCGGGAAGTCCGACGGCGTGCAGATGGAGCTCTCCGAGCGGCCCCTCGGTGTCTTCTCCCGCCAGATCATGCTGGCCGACACCCTCGACACCGAGCACATCGAAGCGGACTACGACGCGGGTGTCCTGACCCTGCGGATCCCGATCGCCGAGCGCGCCAAGCCCCGCAAGATCAGCATCGGCGGCGAGTCCGGCCGCAAGCAGATCTCCGGCTGACCAGCCCCGCAGCGGCGGAGGACGGGGAACCGATCCCCCTCCGGCACCCCGTCCCCCGCACCCCTCGGCCCCTTCACCCCTCCCCGGAGGTGACGTGATGTCGATACGCAGGGAGGCGTTCCTGGCCCACGTCCAGGAACGCGGCGAGTACACGACCCTGCCGGAAGCCGAACGGGCGGCCCGCGTCGTCCTGGCCCTGCTGGGCGCGCACCTGGTCGGCACCGTGCGAGCCGAGCTCGCCGCCCGGCTCCCCGAGACGTACGCCTTGATCCTCCTGAATCCCCTGCAGGCCGCCGAACCGCTATCGCCCGAACGCTTCGTCCGCGCGACCGCGGCCTGGATCGAAGGCGCCACCGAGAACACAGCACTGTGGGACATCGGCGCGGTCCTGTCCACCGTGGCCGCCGCGGCGGGAGACGTCCTCATGCGCGAGGTCCTGCTCCAGCTCCCGCCCGGATACGACCTCCTCTTCGGCCACCCCCAGCCCACCTGACCGGCGCCGACGGCCGGAACGTAAACCTTCGAAGAGAAAGGCAATCGCAGCACCATGTACGACCAGCCTCGACCGGACCGGCCCACCCCCGCCATGACGTTCGACCAGATGCTGGAACGCGTCCGCTACGAGGGCGCCTACCCCACTCGCGAACGTGCGGAAGACGCCGTCCGTACCGTTCTTGCCGGGCTCGGCCGGCAGGTCACGGGTGACGAGCGCGTCGACCTCGCGCAGTGCCTGCCCGTCGAAGCCGCCCTCGTCCTGACCGCCCAGATCCCCGATACCGAGCAGCTCACCGGCTGGGGCTTCGTCAAGGACCTGGCCGCACGGACCGGCGTGAGCCCCGCTGTCGCCCGCTGGGATACCGGCGCCGTACTCGCCACCGTCACCGCGCTCGCCGGACCCGACCTCCTCGCCCGCATCCTCCAGCGACTTCCCGACGACTACGCGCTCCTCTTCGGACAGGCGCAACTGCGCCGGCCTGAGCGCGCCGCCGCCTGACCGGAGCCGGCTGCACGCGGACACGCATGGGGCCGGGACCGCTACTGCGGTCCCGGCCCCATGCACGCGAGGGGTCAGTGGTTGAAGGTGTCCTTGACCTTCTCCTTGGCCTCGCGGGCATCGCCCTTGGCCTGCTCCGCGCGACCCTCGGCGGTCAGCCGCTCGTTTCCCGTCAGGCGGCCAGCGGTCTCCTTGAGCTTGCCCTTGGCCTGCTCGCCCTTCGCCTCGGCCTTCTGCTCACCAGACACAGCTGATCACTCCCTGCTCGATGGAAGGTTCTTACAGAACCCCGTATGACCGGTGGGCTCCCTCCTAAACAGACGGGGCACCACGGCCCGACCCGAAGCGACGGGGGTCTTCGACGATGACCTGGACGTCGAGGCGGTTCGCGCGGAGCTCATGGAGGTGACCGTGCCAGCGTGCCGGAGCGCGGTGGTGACGAGCCGGGATCGTGTCAGGCCGGCTCGGACAGGACGCGGGTGGCCTCGGGGAGCTCGTAGACGTGAGCGGCCACCCCTTGCAGCGGCAGGAGAGGGCGCAGGGGACATGAGGTCGGGGTGTGGTCGTGGTCGACTTCCCAGGTGGGCAAGCGTGCGGCCGGGGCGCAGATGGTGGAGACGGCGTAGAGGGTGCCGGAGCAGCCCCGGCACACCAGAGAAGCGTGGATCACGTGAGTGCCTCCGGATGAACGGACTCGGCTGTGCCTTCCACAGAGCGGGGCTCCCCCGCCGGGTGGAGCTGGCGCCAGATGCTTTCCGTCTTGCACCTGAGGTGTTGGGGAGAGGCCAGATGCTGCCACAGCGGGTCGGAGCGGCGGGGGACGGTGGCGCCGCGGACAGCCCGTTCCTTGGCGAGCTGCATGTACAGGGGTGCGCCCTGGTTCGCGGCTTCTCCGGGGATCTGGTCACGGGCGTGTGCCGGGCTACGGGAAGGCCTTCGGCGCGCGTGTTCCGGAAGACAGCCAACCGCTCTGCGGCTGCCGCCGTCGGTCTGTGGGCCGCGGCTGGAGTTCGCCCCATGATCATCCGTCACGTTCGTCAAAACGATTCTTCCATCCTCTAGGACACCGGTGCGGGGTGGACAGCCGTCCCAGGGATTGCCCCGAGCGCCCCCAGGCCGGGCCCCTGCGGCCCTGGCACCTGCCGTTCTGGCAGCCCGCATACGGCGGCGACCGGCCGCAGGGCCGCGCCGGAAGCCGGCGTAGAGGGCCCCTCACGACCTTCGCCCTGCGCCCAGGGCAGCACTGCCGCCCCCAGCCGCTCCTTGTGCTGCGCATCTGCAGCCCCGGCATCGGCCGTGCGTTTGAGTTCGATTAGCTCCTCGCCCGCCATACAAAAATCTATGACGGCTGGAGTAGACATTGGGCGGTGGCCTGGCTATGGTTTCTCTCGTAGCTCAGAGAGACAGCAAGGCCCGGCAGAGACGAACTGCCGGGCAGCAGTACCCGCAGTTGCAGTGCGCATGACGGTGCGGTGGTGGAGTTCCGAAGCCAGGGTTGTTTCAGGACGGCGACGGGACTGACGACCGGACCGGGGGGCCCGCAGTGATCAGGGGCCGCCGAGAGAAGTACCGCAGTTAACGCAGTGGCAGTACCCGAAGTAAGTGCAGTTCGCAGTACCCGGCAGTGAAGTAAGTGAGCAGCACCTCGGTGAAGGCGTCGACTGCGGACGCGCGCACCGGGAAGTTCGGCAGTGGGGTTCTAAGCCAGAGCAGACGCACGATGGGCAACGGGGCTGGCTGCCGAAGAGTGGCGCTGGGTCAGGCCACCAGCAGTACCGCAGTATCAGCAGTGCAAGCAGTAAACAGTTGATCACCGAGGGAAGAACGGAGGAGCCGAGCGCCATCAGGATCGCCCGGGCGGAAGTCTGAGCCCGGGTACCGCAGGACATCGATAGTGAGGTGGTCTCCGGTCAAGCAACCGCGATCCCCGCACAGCCTGTCCTCGTTCGGACGGGTCGGCGGAAACAGTAGGCCGGCGCAGGACTAGGGCCGACAGATGGTGTAGTAGTTCCTTCGGGGCCCTGGTGCCGTACGGCACCAGGGCCCCTCCACGCGTTCCATGAGAGAGGTTCAATGACAGCAGACGACTCGTTCGGCCGTCTCGACGACGACGATTACCCCGCCTACACCATGGGCCGGGCCGCCGCCATGCTCGGCACCACCCAGGGCTTCCTCCGCGCCATCGGCGAAGCCCGCCTGATCACTCCGCTCCGCTCCGAGGGCGGCCACCGCCGTTACTCCCGCTACCAGCTGCGCATCGCCGCCCGCGCCCGCGAACTCGTCGACCAGGGCACCCCCATCGAGGCCGCCTGCCGCATCATCATCCTCGAAGACCAGCTTGAGGAAGCCCAGCGCATCAACGCCGAATACCGCCGCGCCGCCGAATCATCCGCATCGCCGCCCTCGGCCTGAGGCGAGGGTGCCCGCAGGCATCGGCGTGCCGCGCGCTCAGCGGGCGGCGTTCGCGCAACCACCCCGCTTCGGTCGTCCTCGTCGGGCCGTGGCTGCAAGCCGGGTTGTGGACGGAGTGCTATGCAGGCACTGATGCTTCTGTGAGATCCGCCCCGGCGTCAGCGCTGCGCGTGGCCTGATGGGTGCCGTGCCAGTCCAAGCACATGACCGTGGCGTCGTCCTGGAGGTGGCCACCATGGGCGTGCAGCACCGCTGCGACCAGGGCCCGGGAGGCCTCGCGGGGGTGGAGATCGCATGTGTCCACGATCAGCGAGGGCAGGTCGACCTCAACAGCGCGGCGCTCCAGCATGCCATCGGTGAGCATTACCAGCCGGTCACCCGATGGCAAGTCCAGCCGCTGCACCCAGTAGGCGGCATGGGGATCGACCCCGAACGGTAGATCCACTGCTGGAACGATCTCCTCGACCGTTCCGTGTCTCAGGCGCAGCGGCCAGGGGTGACCCGCATTGACGAACTGAGTAGTGCCGTCAAGCAGGCTGACGTGCAGCAGCCGTCCGGTGACGAAGCCCCGTCGGCCGTTGTCGATGAGTGCCTGGTTGGCCGCGAGAGCCTGCTCTTCGAGCTCGGCGCCGGCACGTCTGGCCCTCCGGAGAGCGCCCACGGCCAGGGTGGCGAGGAGCGCGGCTTCTACGTCGTGGCCCATGGCATCGGTGACGGAGAGCTGCATGGTGTCGCGGTCGACGACGTAGTCGAAGGTGCCGCCGCCGACGTGCGTCGCCGGTTCCAATGCTCCGGCGACCGTGAACGGGGCCGCCTCACATGCCAGCGAGGCGGGAAGGAGCCGGTGCTGGATCTCGGCCGCCAGGTTCACGGGCCGCGTCCGGCGACCCCACTGGTAGAACCTCGACCTCTTCCGGCCATGGCCTGCGCTGTCCCTCCTGTTGGATGAACACCCGGTCGCTGTCGCCATCGCCGGCTACCTGACGGTGCTGCTGCAGGTCGCGTTCCCGTTCGTCCTGTTCGGCAGGCTCAAATACCCCGTCCTGATCATGCTGGTGAGCCTGCACCTCGGAATCGCAGTCCTCTTGGGGCTTCCGATCTTCTCCGGAGTGATGATCGTCGCGGATGCCGTATTCCTTCCGGACCGCTTCTACCGGTCCTACCCGGGGAGAATCCGCACTCGTTCCGACTCAGCCCGGGCCGGCCGGCTCAGTCAGGCCGCCCGTCGAACCCGTGAGCCGGCCACTGGCACGGTGACCGCATCCGCCGCCTTCCCCGACGACGCGTGGCATGTGACCGGACGCGAGGGGATGACGGCGGAGCCCCGACGGCGGGCCCGGACCCCTGTGCCAACCACGCGGAGGAAGGCTTCACCTCGGGCGACTCCTCGTGGCGCTACGCTGCCGGGCTGCCTACGGAGACGCGCGCCCGAGCCACGATGGTCGCTCTTCCTTGGCCACGATCGTCGTCGCGATCCTGTCGATCGAGGTGCGCTGAACCCCGTCGACCGACTGGCCCGTATCGGCGGGACACATCCCTGCTGCCAGATTGTCACCAGGGGCATATCCTGATAAATAGGTCGTCGCACTCTCACGTGTGGCGTCCGGAAGGGCGGCCCCGGCGTGTGAATGTGCCGGGGTCGTTGTGTGACCGTCGTCACGCCGCAGGGGGCGAGCCATGATCCGTTCAGCCGATGTACGCGAGTGGCGCGACTGTGACGTCCTCGACGCGAAAGGGCACCGCATCGGCGCTCTGGAAGCGGTCTATGTGGACACCGCCACCGACGAACCGGCCATGGCAACCCTCCGCACCGGATTGCCCACCCGCCACCGCCTGGTCTTCGTTCCTCTCGACGAGGCGATCCTGGGAC
Source organism: Streptomyces sp. NBC_00597 (assembly GCF_041431095.1). Classification (GTDB taxonomy): domain Bacteria; phylum Actinomycetota; class Actinomycetes; order Streptomycetales; family Streptomycetaceae; genus Streptomyces. Next base: position 5,012,947 of record NZ_CP107757.1, on the reverse strand, counting down.
CCCGCTACGTCAAGGTCGCCCATGCCAAGGCAGTGGTGAAGAAGGCCCCTGCCATCGGCACCGACGACGTCCTGCCCGCAGAGCAGGAAGAAGCAATCTTCCAGCACTACGGGATGCCCTACCAGCCCGGCGCCGGCGGCGAACGCCGACTGGCGCGCCGCTGAGCGCCCCGAGCCTGGCGCCAGAGGAGGTGTCCGGCGCATGGTGATCTTCTTGTTGCTGCTGCTCGTGGCCTTCGTCCTGGGCCTCATCGGCGCGGTGGTGGACGGCCTGTTCTATCTCCTCGTCATCGCCATCGCGATCGCCGTGGCCGACGTGGTCTACATCGTGCTACGACTTTCCCGGTCATCGCGTCGCCACCGCCTCCGATGACCACCGGGCGAGCGCGGCGTCCGCAGCAGCAGGTCAGTCACTCCGACCGGGGGCATCGGTGGCGGGGGCCCGGGCGATGAGGATCTGGGAGGCCCGGGCGATGTTGTCCGCACGGACCGCCTGGGCCATGGCCTCGCGGGCGGCACCGGTTGCGGTGCCGGGAGGAACCACCAGAAGCGAGAAGTGGTCGTTGTGGCCTCGGGTGATGAGGACGGTGTCGTCGCCGACCGGGTCGGAGTCGAGGTGCACGATGTGATCGTCGACGACCAGGCGGGTGGGGATGTCCTGCCAGGCGGTGGCGTCCAGGCCGACCCTCGTGATGGAGCCCAGGTGCTCGGTCAGCGCCGTGATCAGGGCGGGCAGCTCCGTGGTGACGTCCCGGGAGCGCGGCCACCAGGCACCGTCGAGAACCCCTTCGCGGGACTGCGTCGTTTCGAGCCGGAGCAGGGCGGTGCCGGGCTCGACCGCTCGGTGGATCTCGTCGGGGAGTCCGGGGGGAACCGGAGTGTCGGATGCGGCCATGATCGGTGCGCCTATCTCACGGTGCGGCGGCATGCCGCCGTCCCTCTCACGGTACTCCGCCGCCTGCGGTCGAGCGCCGGGAGCTACCCGGTCACCATCGGCCTCTTCGGCCTCGGACCGGAGTAGGCTGAAAACACCGGGAGTCTTCCGTACACCCGCTCCCTCGCGGACGTCGTTTCCGGCGATCACTGCACCGGGCCGTCCTCGGACGGCCTGGAGACGGGTCCGCGTCATGACCACGACGAGTCTTGACCGCGCTGTTGCAGGCACACGTGCACCCACGCGCCCGGCGCGCCTTTCCCTTATGCCGAACACCCTGCTCGCCAGTCAGCTGGACGGTGCCTGGTGGCCGTACTCGCGTGACCTCGAAGCCGAGCTCCCGGCTCTTGCCGCCGCTCTGGACGAGCCCTGGGGGCGCATCACGCGCGTCAGCGTGAACCCCAGCCGCTGGCCGGTCGTACCGCGCACGGTTGCCGTGGACGGGCGCGTGCTGCACGTGGGCTGGTTCACCGAACAGGACCCCGACAAGCTGATCCTGCTCTCCTACACCGTCGGCCGCTGGGACCTCCTCGTCATCCCGCCCGAGACCGAACCCGCCGCCGCTGCCCGTCTGATGGCCGCCGCCGCGATCCCCGGCAGCGTCCTGGCCGCGGGCGTGCTCATGGCCAACGAATCCGCCATCGGCCGCGGCATCCGCGACGCCTCGCGCCCGGAAGCCACCTGGGAAGGCGAGGGCGGGGCCTGCATGTCCCCGTTCGGAGACGCGATGGGCCGGACCGCCCTGCCGCTGCCCGGAAACGGCTGGAGGTGAGCTCCGTGGAGACCGTCGTCCTCATCGCAGTGATCATCCTCATGATCGGCATCGGAATGCGCTGGATCCATCTGCTGAACGCCCAGCACGACGCGCGGATCGAGGCCCATCACTTCAGTGACCCCCTGCCGAGGCCTCCCGGCCTGCCGGACGACACCGGTCGTCGAGCCCACCACACGGGTGCCGACCGGTGAGGAGCAGACCTTCCTCCGACCGGGGGCAGCAGTCGGGGCGCCTCGGCGCCCCGACCCGCCGGCCTCTCGCCCACCCTGAAGGGAACCACGCCCACGTGAAGTACATCGAGACCCAGACAATGCCGTCGCTCGCACACGCCGAGGTACGGATCATCGCGCACACACCCGAAGCCGCCCGAGCCGTCGCAGAGGCGCTCCGTCACTGCTTCGCGGGCGCGGAACAGCGCAGCTATCCCGGTCTCGACGGCGACACCCGCCTCCACCTCACCGTGGACACGGCGACACCCGCCGGCCCCGCCCGCTCCTGGCTGGCCACCAGCAGGACCCCCGTCGGCACCGGCGCCCACTCCGACGAGACCTGAGAAGCCCCAACGGGCCCCGGAGCCCACTCCACCCCACACGGAAGGACGCGGTCATGGCCACACTGCGCGAACGCAAGACCTACCGCGAACAGGTGCTCCGGGTCCTGTACGAAGCCGTCGAAGGCAACCGCCTCCTCGGCATCACCGGAGCACAGCTGCGGCACGACCTCCACGTACCGGAACAGGACCTGGCCGCCGCCTGCACCTACCTGGCGGGCGAAGGCCTGATCACCGTCGACTGGGAACCGGGCAACACCCCCGCGATGGTCACCCTCACCCACGAGGGAATCCGGCGCATGGAGGCCGAGGAGGAAGAGCGCGGCTGAGCCCGTGTACCGACCGGTGCCGTACCGTCAAGGGTTCGCGCCGCGCGGCACGACCATGTCCGTCAGCCGGGCGGCACCTGGTTCGAGGGACGTCCAGGGCCCTGACACGCTCAGTACGGCGATCGCGGATGTCGGAAACTTCGTACGGGTCTGCTCCAGCGCGTAGCCGTCCGCCTCACCGGTGAGCAGCAGAACCAGCTCCTGCACACCGGGGTTGTGCCCGATCAGCATCAGCGTCCGTACCTGCGCGGGGATCTCACGTACGACTTCGAGCAACTCCCCGGCACCCGCCCGGTAGATGCGGGCCTCTTGGATCACCGCCGTGGCGGCGGCGAACTCGGCCGCGACGAGGCCCCACGTCTGGCGGGTGCGCAGGGCCGGGGAACACACGACGAGGTCGGGAACACAGCCGGCCTCGCGCAGCCAGCGGCCGGCTGCCGGAGCGTCGCGGCGGCCGCGCGGGGCGAGCGGCCGCTCGGAGTCTGCCACGTCCGGCGGCCAGGCCGACTTGGCGTGCCGCAGGACGACCAGGCGCCGCAAGTTGCCCGACATCATGACGTCGCGTGGTGCTGGTGGCCGACCTCGCGCGCGAGGTCCAGCCCCAGGACGCGGTCGAGAAAGGCGAACGTCTCGAACTTGGCACCCGCCGGCACGTCGGCGCGCTCCGCCACACGGGCCAGCAGGTCCAGGACGGCGGGGACACCGAGATCATCGGCCAGCGCGGCACGGCCCTGTCTCAGCACCTCGGCAGGGACCGGCCGGGACGGCTGCTGCGCCCAGTCGGCCACCTGCTGCCGCCAGTGTCCCAGCGCCCGCCGGGCCTCGGCGAGCGCGGCGCTGGTGATCGTGACCGGCATGCGGTGGGCGTGGCCGAGCAACAGCATCCTCACGGCCAGCGGATCGGTCCCCTCTGGGACGAATGCGTCGAGGAGACCAGAGGCGAGGAGATGGACACGGTCGGGGACTCCCCCGTCCGGTGGTGGTGCGCTCACCTGGCCCACATGGATCCGGACCCCGCCGGCGGAGTCCTGCACGGCGGAGCCGTACGCGAGCACGTGCACGTCGGCAGCGGCGCACGGTGCCTCGGTCGGAAGGTGCGCACCGACGGTGGCGGGCGGGTGGATGCCGAGGGCGGCCAGGGCGCGATCGAGCGCCTCGGCTTGCTCGCGCGGCAGGTCCGGCGTGGTGAGGACCGTGAGGGACTGCAGGCCGTGCAGCTCAACGGCGCGCGCCAGTACGTCGCCGACCAGGGGCGCCCGAAGGTCCACCGCGCCGATCCGGGTGTCGACGACCGGCAGATGGACGCAGATGCGCAGCATGTGGCGGTGTGCGGACGGGATCTCCACGAGGCGGCCGGTGCGGGTGTCGGCGATACGCAGCATGATGCGGAGGCTAGTCGTGAAAACCTCCGTTACGGGGGAGGACCTGACCAGGAAGCCGACGTTATGGCGTGGCGCGTGTCGCACGGTCGCGGGGTCCGCGCCATTCCAGTCCAGGCAGCCGGTCAGCTGCCTTGCTCGCACACGCGAAGCAGGCCCAGCGCCGCCGCACCGACGCTACCCCGCCCCGTGGCATCCGAGGCCAGAACGCTCTACGCCTCAAAGCCAGCGGGCACGTGCCCCATCCGTGCCCTTGGGAGCGGTGCACAGCGGTCAATACGGGTGCGGCAGGACCCTTGCAGTGACCACCCCGGCAGCCGATATGCGCAGGTCGGCAGCCAATTGGCGAGTCTGCGGTAGCAGATGAGGGTGCAGGTGATGCTGGTGAAGGCGAGGAAGTGATCGGCTTTGCGTTCGTAGCGGCGGTGGAGGCGGCGGCGGCCGGCGAGCCAGGCCATGGTCCGTTCGATGGTCCAGAGGTGACGGCCCAGTCGTTGCGAGGACTCGATGCCACGGCGGGCCGGTGGGCCGTCGCCCCCGACGGCCCGAACGACGCTCCGGGCTAGCCCGGAGTGTTGCGCTGGTCGAGCCGTCAGGGGGTCAGCGGTAAGAATCGATCAACAAGGGGTCGGCCGAGGCATCTGCGAAGGCCCCGCCAATAAGCCCCCGCCTTGAGCAGCCGCGCGGGGGAGGCATCGCCCCGCACCCTGAGCCCCTGCGGCCCGGAACGGTGTCCGGCCAGAACTGCGGAGGAGAAGCCCGACGGGACGAGGCCCCTGATCGGAATGCTCAGGGGCCTCGTCGAATGCAGAGCGACCGGCGCCCGCGCCGCGAGGAGCGCTACTCCTCGTCGCCCCCCTTGCCTCCCCGGCGGTCCGAGGGCATGACCGCGACGACCGCGGCGGCGACCCCCAGGGCCGAGCCGGCGGCGGGCGCGATCATGGCGAGGCCGAACACGACGGCTCCGGCCGCGACGAGCGCCAGTGCCTTGCGGGTGGGGCGGCGGCGCCGCTCGCCATTGAGCTGGGTTCGTCGTACTTTCATGTGGACGCCTCCTGGAGTGATGAACGAGGTGTTTCAAGGGCGGCCCCCGTTGCACCGGGTGGCCGCCTGCTCCATGTGCAGGGGCCGTGGCCGACGTTCTCGATCTGAGCCGTCAAGAGCCCCCCGGGGCCCTAGCCGGCATCCAACAGACTGCTTCTTCCGCTCGGCTCGCCCCCGAGCAAGCTCCTCCCCCGCGCCCCCTCGCTCGACCTTCCGCATGTCCGATTTGGATGAGCTTTTCACGGGTCAGATTCCCGCATCTGATTCCTTGGGCGCATGAGCAGAGTACACTACGACGAGCGGTAGTAGATCGGCGCGAACGAAGAGGAGAGCTGCACATGACGGAGGTGAACGTCGCGGACCCGGCGAGCGTGGTGTGGGGTCTCGAACCCGGCGAGCCGATCGAGCGCAAGCTGCTGCACGCCGAGTACGGCGGCCGCACGCAGGGGGGCATCGGCCCGTCGGCGAAGACGCCGAACGTCATGATCTTCACGGACCCGATCGCCGGCGAGAAGCACGGCTACTACGACGGGTGGATGCCGGACGGGCTGTTCCACTACAGCGGTGAAGGGCAGTACGGCGACCAGCGGATGCTGTCCGGCAACGCCAGCATCCTGAATCACCGCGCCGAAGGCCGCGCACTGCGCGTCTTCCAAGGAGCCCGCGGCGTCGTCACCTACCTCGGCGAGTTCGAGGTGGACAGCTGGTACGAAGCCGATGCGCCGGAGACCGGCGACGGCCCCCTCCGCAAGGTGATCGTCTTCAAGCTGAGGCCGGTGGACACCCCCGTGCAGGAGCCGGGGACGAAACTGGGTCGCGTGTTGCGCAATCAGCCCGAGACCGTCATGCACGTTGACATCGAGCAGCAGGAGACCGAGAAGGCCTTCGTCAATCCGAGCCGCGAGCCGTACGAAGCGGAGCGGCGGGAAGCCAAGCTCGTGCTCCAGTTCAGCGACTACCTCAGGTCGAAGGGGCAGCAGGTGCACCGGCACCGGATCCTGCCCGACGGCGAGACCCGCCCCCTGCTGACCGACCTCTACGCTCCGGGGATCGGCTTGTTGGTCGAGGCGAAGGGGAGCGTCACCCGGGAGAACGTGCGCATGGCCATCGGGCAATTGGCCGACTACAGCCGCTTCGTACGGTCGACCACGTGCGCGATCCTCCTGCCTTCCGAGCCGCGCAAGGACCTGATCGACCTCGCGGCGAGCCAGGAGTGCGTGGTCCTGTGGCCGGCCGGCAAGTCGTTCGAGGGCAGCAGCCCGGACGTGCTGCCGTAGCGGATCGCCCGGGCCGCCTACGGGGCGGATGCTGCATCACTTGGGTGAGGCAGCATTATTAATGGACAGCCGACAACGACGAAGGCCCAGGTCACAGACCTGGGCCTTCGTCGTGGCAGCGCCTCAGACCGGGTCCGCGTTCGGTGGCGGCCCGGCAGGCGGGAAGATCCGGTCCAGGTGGTGGTGGAGGACCGCGATGGCCGACTCCGGGGTGCGCTGGCCCACGAGGATGCTGGTGCCCATGGTCGCCGCCATGGCTAGCAGGCTGATCGCCTCGGTGCGCGCGTCGATGCCCGGGGCGGCCAGACCTGATGCCCGGGCCTGTTCGAGCAGGCCGGTCACGGCATCCTCCGCGGCGTCGGGGTTGTCTATGAACGGCTGCGCCGCGAGCGCCTCGTCGGTCACGGACAGGATCGAGTAGGAGCTGTAGAGGAGGTGGAAGGTGCGGCCCTCCTCGTCGGTCGGGAGGGAGGCCATCAGTAGCGCTTCGATGGTCGCGCGGGGTCCCGGGTCCGCGCCGGCGGCGCGGAGGCGGGCGCCCACCCGTGCGGTGAAGCGGTCCGTCAGGTGCTGGAGGCCGTAGAAGAGCAGCTTCTCCTTGGTCTCGAAGTAGTACTGCACGAGCCGCAGGGACACGCCGGCCTCCGCGGCCACGTCGCGCATGCCGACGGCGTGCAGGCCTCGCCGCCCCGCCACCTGGATGAGGGCCTCGGCGATCTGGGCGCGCCGCTCCTCGTGGTCCACGCGCTTTGGCATGCCGGTTCTCCACCCGTCGGTCGCGTTCGCAGCCCGGCCTTCCCGGACCTCTTCATGGTACCGCCGTACCACCAACATGGTACGGTCGTATCACGAAGAACGGATCTTCCCGGAGGTGCCCCGTGCCCGAGAACACGACCCGTGTGCGCCGCGACGTCGGCCGCTACGTCAACGACACCCTGCGCGACCGGTACTTCGCCGCCGCCGACGTGCTCTACGCGATGGGGGCACCCCTACGCTCCGAGTCGGACGTCGAGACGAGCTTCGGCACCACCCACGTCTACCGGTACGGCCCCACGGACCCCGCAGCCGAATCCCGTACGCCGATCGTCCTGATCCACGGCGCGGCCTACTCCTCCGCCATGTGGTTCCCCAACACCCCCGGGCTCAGCCTCGACCGCCCCGTCTACGCCCTCGACACCCCCGGTGACGCGGGCCGCAGCATCCACCGCGAGCCCATGTGGCAGCCCGAGCGCGCCGCCCAGTGGATGGACGAGGCCCTCGACGCGCTCGGCCTCGACCGGGTCCACCTCGTCGGCTCCTCCTACGGCGGCTGGCTCGTGCTCAACCAAGCCCACCGCCGACCCGGACGGCTCGCCTCGGTCACCGCCCTCGACCCCGGCGGCCTGGAGAAGGTGGGGCTGCGCTTCTTCGTCTGGATCTTCGTCAGCCTGTTCGCCACCTTCGCCCCCAAGCGCCTGCGTCCGCGTCTCGCCGCCTGGCTGGACCAGCCGGTCCTCGCCATCCCCGAGATGCGCAAGTGGATCCAGCTCGGCGCCCGCGCGTACCGGATCCGCCGCCCCGCACCCCTGCCGCTCGCCGAGGACGCACTGCGGTCCATCCGGACCCCGCTCTACGTCATCATGGGCAAGCACAGCCTGCTCCTCCACCCGAAGCGGCAGCTGGAACGCGTACCGCGCCTCGTGGCCGGGGCCCGCGCCGAGATCATCGCCGCGACCGGCCACGGACCGCAGATCGACCACCCCGACGTCGTCAACGCCCGGATGCTGAGCTTCATGGAGGACATCGACTCCCTCGACCCGGCCTCGGTCAAGTCGTAGGACGCCCGCTACGAGGCGCCCTGACCCAACGCACGAGCAACGGGCCGGCTGCCGCACACGATGCGCGACAGCCGGCCCGTTCGTCGTACCAGTGGCCGTTCTCAGCCCTCGTCGCGAGCCTGCTCGCGCTTCTGCTGCATCAGGTTCACACAGCCGAAGACCACGGCCAGCAGGAGCGGGACCGCCACGGCGGTGGGGCTGTCCCCGAAGAGCGGGGCGACCAGCGCCAGGACCAGCAGTAGCGCCACCGGAGCCCAGCGGACGATTTCCTTCTTGTTCCCCATCACGATCTCTTTCCCTTTTCCTTGCATTCCGTCGGCCGGGGGTCGCGCATCGACGGACGAACGGGGCTCGTCAGCGTTCGCAGGCCAACGTCAACTCGCCCCAGTAATCCTATATTTCATAGGTTAAGCCGAACATCCGCTCGGCGAGCAGCCGGGGGCGAGCTGCCGTCCGGTCAGCGGGTCCCTGCCGCACCGGCGCGGGTGCGCCAGCGGGTGTACTGCTGCTCGGGGTCTCCCGTGTACGACCAGGGGACCCGGGTGGCGCGGCCGTCCAGGAGCTCGAACACCGCGGCCGCCTCCGTGAGCAGGTCGGCGTGGACCAGGGCGTGGGCCAGGTGGTTGAGGTCGGCCACGTCCTGCGCCCCGGAGGCCGTACGGAATCCGATCCAGCGCTCCATCGTCGTACGCAGGTCCCACAGTTCGGCGTCACCGCTCCAGTGGTGCAGCAGGTCCAGGCTGCCCGGGCCCTCGTGTTCCGCCCGGTGCCGGTACTGCTCCGCCCGCGCCACCTGCGGCAGGACCGCGAGGGGCGAGCCCAGCGGCGCGGCGGCGGCGCGCTCGCGGGCGAAAGTGGACGCCCGGCCGTGCGAGCCGTGCCAGCGGGCGGACACGTAGCGCAGACCCTGGTGGTGCGCCTCCCGGTGGTACGGATCGCGGGCACAGAGCTCCTGCCACCAGCGGCCCGTCTCCGCGTGCCCGCCCTCGTACAGCCGGGCGAGGGTGACCAGGGACACCCACGGATGGGGGTCGTCCGGAGCGGCTTCGGAGGCGTGCAGGCAGATCCGGGCGGTCCAGTCGAGGCGGTTCACGGCCGGCATCGTCCCGCGGCGGGCGACCGCGAACATCCGCATCACCTCGATGTCCGCGCGCAGTACGACCGCGTCGGGACTGTGGGGTTCGGCGGACTGCCAGGCCTCCGCGACCCGCCGGTCCGCGGCGGCGTTGGCCAGCAGCCGGATGCGGTGGCTGCGCCGGTCCCAGTCGTGGGGGCCGCCGGCGGCGAGCAGGTCGCGCGGCCCCTGCCAGCGGCCGGCGGCGACGTCCTGGCAGGCCTCCGAAAGGGCCTTGTCACCGAAGGCCGGGTCGTAGTGCGGCGCCGCGGCGGAGCGGCGGCGTCTCCAGGCCATGGCCATGCGGACCCCCTCCTCGGAGCATCGGATCAGAAGTCGGTGAGCAGTTCGCCGGTCCGGCCGGAGCCGCCCCTGGAGGCGGGGTCGAGGTCGGCGGCCCCGTACGAGGCGTCGACGGAGCGGGCCCGTTCGGGGTCGAGCGGGACCGGCCGGTGGTACGAGGGGGCGCGCCGCCGGGAAATCAGCATCGGGACGACGCCGAGGCCGAGGCTACCGAGCCCGATGCCGAGCGCGAGGGCGTTCAGCTCGGTCACCGACCGTACGAAGATCCACGCCATGAACAGCGCGCCGCACAGCGGCCAGAGCCCGATGAGGAGCAGGTTCCGCGCGGAGGAGAACAGCTGCCTGCGGTGGACGACGACGGCGCAGAGCGCGGCGAGGCCGTAGTAGAAGCAGATCAGCAGGCCCATGCCGCTGACCGCGTCGGCGAGCAGCCGCGGCCCGGAGCCGGCTCCGGAGCCGGTCCCGGGGCCGGTCCCGGGGCCGAGGTCGGCGGCGATGGTGCAGGCGAGCGCGATGCCCGCGACGACCAGGGTGGCGGTCCACGGCGTCTGCCGTCCGCGGGGGATGCGGCCGAACGCCGGGTGGAGGGTGCGGTCGCGGCCCATGGCGAACAGGGTGCGGGTGGCCTGGATCAGCGTTGTCTCCAGGGTGGCGACGGTGGACAGCAGCACCGCGAGGACGAGCAGCCGCCCGCCCCAGCCCGGCCGGACCGCGTCGCCGAGGACGGTGAGGAAGGAGTCGGGGTTCTGCCGTACGACATCGGTGCCGACGAGGATGTTGACGGAGACGGTGAAGACGACGAACAGCGCGCAGCACATGACGATGCCGATCACCCCGCCCAGCCCCGAGCCGCGGCGGCCGTTGCGGGTCTCCTCGCCCAGGTTGCCGGTCACGTCCCAGCCCCAGTAGGCGAAGACGGCGATCAACGCGCCGGTCACGAAATGGTGTTGGCCGTCGAAGTGGCTGAAACCGAACCACGAGGGCGAGAAGTCCGCGACGTTGCCGTCCTTGGACAGTGCGGCGACGGCGAAGGTCACGAGCAGGATGACCTGCATGCCGGTGATGACGGTCTGGGTACGGGCGCCGATCCGGGCTCCGTACATCACCACGCCGGCCATGAGCAGGAACCAGCCCGCGCCGACGGCCGTGGCCAGGACGCCGTGACCGGCCGGGCCGGGCCCGAAGAGGGACAGCGTCGCGGCGCCGGCCGGGCGTGCGGCGGAGGCCATGAACACGGTGGCGGAGACGACGAGCGCCCAGCCGCTGAGGAAGCCGAGGAAGGGGTGCAGCGACCGGCCGACCCAGGCGTACGCGGCGCCGGCGTTCGGGTCGAGCCGGCCCAGGTGACGGAAGGCGAGGGCGATGCCGAGGACGGGGAGGGCGCAGTACAGGAGGACGGCCGGGCCTGCGACACCGACGGCGGCTATCAGCGCGGGGAGCGTGCCCGCGATGGTGTGGGCCGGGCCGCAGCCCGCCACGGCCATCACGACGGAGTCGAACGTGCCCAGCGCATCGGCCCGCAGACTCCCTCCGGCACCAGAGTGCTTGCTCACGATCACGTCTTTCCGGGGAGGGGTACCAGCGGGGCGACTGCGCTGGCGTTCGCCTGTGACGCCCGTGCCGTGTGATCTGACGCGACGGGCGGAGGAGGGGGAAGGGAGGTGGGGAGGTGAAGTGGAGGGGGACGGAGGGGGCGTGGGGTGCCGGGCGCGTCGGAGTGCGGGCGGCATCGCGGTGGCGTTCCCCGCCCTTGCAGAGCCGGGCCGGTTGCGGTTCGCACGACCGGGCGGCTGAACAGGAACCAGATCCTGCCCAAGCCGCCCGGGAAGCGCAAGGGTTCCCGGTTCAGTCGCCCAGGACGGCCCCGAGGTCGATCCGTGCGAGGCGCTGCGGGTCCGTGAGGATGTCGAGCGCGACGACCTTTCCGTCCTTGACGGTGAACGCCATGACCGACAGGGGCTTGCCCTCCGCCAGGGCGAGCACACCGGGAAGACCGTTGACGAGGACCGGGTGGGCCGCCGCGGCGAACCGGGCGAAGGTGATCGCCTGCGAGGCGACGTCGGTCGCGCCGCGCCGGACCGCGCTGGGGCGCAGCGTGCCGCCGTCGGACCGGGCGATGATCTCGGGGTCGAGGAGGTCGACGAGCGCATCGAGGTCCCCGCCCCGCGCGGCGTTGAGGAAGGCGTCCACGACCTCGCGGGTGTGCACCAGGTCGGCGTCGGGGGTGGGCGCGGCGTCCTGGACCCGGCGTCGGGCGCGGCTGGCGAGCTGCCGGGTGGAGGCGGCGGTACGGCCGAGGACCGGGGCGATCTCGTCGAACGGGACGGCGAAGAGGTCGTGCAGGACGAAGGCGAGCCGCTCGGCGGGAGCGAGCGCCTCCAGGACGACCAGCAGGGCGATGCCCACGGAGTCGGCGACGAGCACCTCGCGCTCCGGATCGATGCCAGCGAGCCCGGTGACGACCGGGTCGGGCAGCCGGACGTATCCGTCCTGGTCGTGGAGCGGATCCTCGCGCCGGGAGGTGCGCGACCGCAGCATGTCGAGGCACACCCGGCCGACCACGGTCGTGAGCCAGCCGCCCAGGTTCTCCACGGCGGTGACGTCCGAGCGGCTCAGCTTCAGCCACGCCTCCTGAACGGCGTCCTCCGACTCGCTCAGCGAGCCCAGCATCCGGTAGGCCACGGCCCGCAGATGCGGTCGGTGCTCCTCGAAGCGCCGGGCCAGGTCGTCCTGCTCGCCCACCTGTCACGTCCTCGCGTCGTGATCACCAGTACCCGACGACACGTTAACCAGATGATCCGGCACGTGCGGGTGGTTTTGGCCAGGTGAGCGGCGCCGACAGGGCCGCGACCCTCCCGGGGGTCCACATCATGGACAACTACGCTCAGGACATGAACGCTGAAGCCGCCGACGCGCTCGCCGCCGTGAAAGACGCCGACCGGAAGCACGTCTTCCACTCCTGGTCGGCGCAGGAGCTCATCGACCCGCTCGCCGTGGCCGGGGCCGAGGGCTCGTACTTCTGGGACTACCAGGGCAACCGCTACCTCGACTTCTCCAGCGCCCTCGTCTACACGAACATCGGCTACCAGCACCCCAAGGTGACGGCGGCCATCCAGGAGCAGGCGGCCAAGCTCTGCACCGTTGCGCCCGGCTTCGCCGTCGACGTCCGCTCGGAGGCGGCCCGGCTGATCGCCGAGCGCACCCCCGGCGACCTCGACAAGATCTTCTTCACCAATGCGGGCGCCGAGGCCGTCGAGAACGCCGTACGGATGGCCCGCCTGCACACCGGCCGGCCCAAGGTGATGTCCGCGTACCGCTCGTACCACGGGGCCACGTCCACCGCGATCAACCTGACCGGTGACGCCCGCCGCTTCGGCAACGACAGCGCGACCGCCGGCGTCGTGCACTTCTGGGGGCCCTTCGCCTACCGCTCGCCCTTCTACGCGGCCACCGGGGCCGAGGAGTGCGAGCGGGCCCTGCGCCACCTTGAGGACACCATCGTCTTCGAGGGCCCGCAGTCCATCGCCGCGATCATCCTGGAGACCGTCGGCGGCGCTCCTGGCGTCCTCGTCCACCCGGACGGCTACCTGGCGGGCGTCCGCGAGCTCTGCGACCGCTTCGGGATCGTCTTCATCCTCGACGAGATCATGGTCGGCTTCGGCCGCACCGGGCGGTGGTTCGCCTCCGAGCACTGGGGCGTCACCCCCGACCTGATCTGCTTCGCCAAGGGCGTGACCAGCGGATACATCCCGCTCGGCGGGGTCGCCATCTCGGCCGCCATCGCCGAGACCTTCGCCCGCCGGCCCTACCCGGGCGGGCTGACGTACTCCGGGCACGTACTGGCCTGCGCCGCCGCCGTGGCGACGATCAACCTCATGGAGGAGGAGGGCATCGTCGAGCAGTCCGCCCGCACCGGCGCGGAGCTGCTGGGTCCGGGCCTGCGCGCCCTCGCCGAGAAGCACCCCTCGGTCGGGGAGGTCCGCGGTCTGGGCACGTTCTGGGCCCTGGAGCTGGTACGGGACCGGCAGACGCGCGAGCCGCTCGTCCCGTACAACGCCTCCGGGGCGGACAACGCGCCGATGGCCGAGTTCGGGGCCGCCTGCAAGAAGGGCGGGCTGTGGCCGCTGATCGCCGGCAACCGCATCCACGTCGCCCCGCCTTGCAACATCAGCCCCGAGGACGTCGCCAAGGGCCTGAAGATCCTCGACGAAGCCCTGTCGGTCCCGGATACGCACACCGTCTGACCTGCGGCGCTGTGTGGTCGCCCAATCCGTGGGTGCCGGTGTTCGGATGATCTGTACGGGTAACAACGTGCCCCGCACATGTTGCAATCCGAAGCAGCACCTACGGACCGGGATGCACGTCAGTCCCGGGGCGGTCCCCCGGGACCGAACGGCGGGGAGCGGGACGTCCCGTGGTCGGGGGCGGGCGCTGGACGCCGGGCGTACGGGATCCAGACCACCGGACTCCGTGTTCCCGAGGCACCGAAGGAAGACACCATGAGCAAGCACGTCCTGGCGCAGAACCAGTACGGCAAGGCCGAGAACCGCATCGTCAAGGTGACCCGCAAGGGCGCCGACGGGTCGTGGCACGAGATCCGCGACCTCAATGTGTCGGTCGCGCTCCGCGGCGAGTTCCGCGACGTCCACCTGACCGGCGACAACGCCAACTGCCTGCCGACCGACACCACCAAGAACACGGTGTACGCCTTCGGCAAGGAGCACGGCATCGCCTCCCCCGAGGCCTTCGGCATCCTGCTCGCGAAGCACTTCGTCTCCTCCCAGTCGCCGATCCGCGAGGCGCAGATCCGGATCGAGGAGTACGCCTGGGAACGGATCCCGGTCCCGACGCGCAAGGAACAGCACTCCTTCGTCCGCAAGGGCCAGGAGGTACGCACCGCGCAGATCACGTACAGCGAGACGACCGGTCTGCAGGTCATCTCGGGTCTGAAGGACCTGACCGTGATGAACTCGACGAACTCCGAGTTCCACGGCTACATCAAGGACCGGTACACGACGCTCAAGGAGGCGTACGACCGCATCCTGGCGACCAAGGTCACCGCGCGCTGGGCTCACTCGGCGCTGGCCGCCGACGACGACGCGTTCGACTGGGACCAGTCGTACAAGAAGGTCCGCAAGAACATGCTGGAAGCCTTCGCCGAGACCTACTCGTACTCGCTCCAGCAGACCCTGAACCAGATGGCCGAGCGGGTGCTCGACAACTGCCCGCGGGTCAACGAGGTGCGCCTCAACCTCCCCAACAAGCACCACTTCCTCGTCGACCTGGAGCCCTTCGGCCTCAAGAACGACAACGAGGTCTACTTCGCGGCGGACCGGATGTACGGCCTGATCGAGGGCACCGTCCACCGCGACGGCGTACAGCCGGTGATCGCGACGAGTGACTGGATCGTCGCGTAGCGGCTCACCGTCAGCGGCTCACCGTCCCGTAGCCGCTAGGTGTCGAGTGGCCGGCCGAGCTGGAGGTTCCACCGGCCGAGCCGCCCGGTGAGGGTGGTCACCGTGTCGGGCCGTACGTCGAGGCGCCAGAACGCGGCGGCCGGCAGCTCCAGCGCGTGCACCACCGCGGCCCGTACGACGGCCTGGTCGACCACCGCGCGATGGGTGCCCGCGGCCAGCCCGGCGAGTGCGGCGCCGACGCGGGCGATCAGCGCGGTCACGGACTCCCCGCCGGGGGGCGCGTAGTCCGGATCGGTCAGCCATCGGTGCACAGCGGCCGGATCTTCGGCGGAAATTTCGTCCAGGGTCCGGCCCGCCCAGTCCCCCGTGTCCGGGCCGCGCAGGCCCTCGTGGCCCGGGCACGGGTCGCCGTGGCCGAAGCGTGCCCGGCGGGAATCGTCGTCGAACGGGCGTCTCACGAACTGAACTCGTACCACGGCACTCTTCATAAGGGGAGCGTAAACGCGGTACGGTCTCGGACGACAACCTAAAAAAGACGACGGTATGACGGAAGTACCGGTGAAAATCCGGCACGGTCGCGCCACTGTGAAACCTCCCGTGAGGGGGAGGGAAAGTCAGACCCGCCATGTCGTCGCGAGCACCACTGACCGGGACGCGTGTTCCCTCTGGAGGTTCTGCCATGGCCCACTCCGCCGTGCCCACGACGGCCCCTGCCGTCGCCCCGATTTCCCTCTCCGCGCTGGCCCCCTGGGCCCTGTTCGTCGGCGTCCTCATGCTCGTCCTGCTCTACCTCGTCGGCGCCGAGCAGGGCGCCACCGCGATCTTCCAGGGCGACACCGTCCACGAGTGGATGCACGACGGTCGCCACCTCCTCGGCTTCCCCTGCCACTGATCTCCACCGCCGCAAGGGGAAGAACCGAACCATGAACCCCATTTCACCCCGTGTCCTACTGGTCCGGGGCATGCTGGCAGGTCTGCTCGCAGGCGTGGCCGCCTTCCTCGTCGCGTACGTCCTCGGTGAGTCCAAGGTCGACGCGGCCATCGCCATCGAAGAGGCGGGCCACGCCGCCCACGACCACGGCGAGGAGGCGGCCCCGGTCAGCCGGGCCCTCCAAGCCACGGCAGGGCTCGGCACCGGAACGCTCCTGTACGGGGTCGCGCTCGGCGGCATCGCCGCGCTCGTCTTCTGCTACGCCCTGGGCCGCATCGGCCGCTTCGGCCCGCGGGTCACGGCCCTGCTGGTCTCGGGCGGCCTGTTCGTCGCCGTCAACCTGGTGCCGTTCCTCAAGTACCCCTCCAACCCGCCGGCCGTCGGAGACCCAGACACCGTCGTCCGGAGGACCACCCTCTTCATCCTGATGATCGCGCTGAGCGTGCTGCTGTCCACGGCCGCGCTGATCCTGGGCCGGCGCCTGGCGCCCAAGCTCGGGAACTGGAACGCGTCGATCATCGCCTCGGTCGCCTTCGTCGTGGTGGTCGGCATCGCCTACGCCACCCTGCCCGGCATCAACGAGGTCCCGGCGGACTTCCCGGCCGCCCTCATCTGGCAGTTCCGCCTCGCGACCCTGGGCATCCAGATCGCGATGTGGACGACTTTCGGCCTGGCCTTCGGTTTTCTTGCCGAACGGGCCCTTGCCCCCGCCGCCGCACCCAAGGAGGCTGTACAGCCCGCGAGCTGACGATGAGGGGGCCGGTGGGCCATGCACACGGCGATCTGGGAATGGCGCGGCTGGACGGGCGCCGTCCCGTTGTGGCTCAACACCGTTCTGCTGCTCCTGGCCCCTTTCACGGCCGTCACGCTGCTGGCTCAGGTCGGCATCATCACGGCTCTGGCCGCCCTCGGCGGCCTGGCCCGCCACCTCTGGTTCGGCGACTACGGCCACCCGGCCGTGCACCTCGCCGCCGCCCTCATGGGGGCGGCGGCGGTCGTGTTCGTGGTCTTCTGATCGCCCGTTCGGCTGCACCTCGGGCAATCCCCCCAACACGGCCGGTCCACCCGCCGCCAGCTGCGAAGACGTCCTCGGCAGGGTAGCGACACGCCTGTGACGTGGCATCAGCATCCGGCGTTGTAAGCGTTACTGACGGGCAGAGAGGGGTTCCACTGCTCTCAGTACACCCGGCCGCCGGAGCCGGGGGGATCGGACCAGGAGGGATTCCATGCCCCGCGCCAAGTGGGTGGTCGGCGTGACGACAGTGGCTCTGCTGGGCAGCGGCATAGTGATGCTGCGCAGTACGGAGGGCGGACGGCCCACTGCTGCCACCGCCGCCGACGCGCTGCCCTCCCGGGCGCTGGGCCTGTCCGGCCACCGCCGGCTCGTCGAGCAGCTGGAGCACGCCGGACATCACGCTCCCGGCAAGGGCTCCCGGCCCGCGCGGGGTGCCGCCGTCACACCCCTGCGGGCCGTACCGCCGCTGCGGCTGCACATCCCCAGCCTGGGGGTGGACCTGCCGCTGGACGGGGACGAGGCCACCTGGGACCGCGACAGTCCGGCCCCGGGCTCGGCCGGCACCGCCGTGGTCACCGCCGCCGACCTGCCCCTCGCCGAACTGCGACGGGGACTGACCATCGAGATCGCGCGCACCGACCGACGTACCGCCGTGTTCACCGTCGACCGGGTCTCGCCCGCGGGCAGCGGCCGCGGGCAGCAGCGGGCCGGGCGCGCCCAACTGCGTCTGGTCAGCGGCGAGACCATCGTCCTGGCCCGGTTGACCGGGCAGCACCGCACGGGCCGGCACCACACCGGCTGAGCCCGCCGGCCAGCCCGCCGTCAGCCGAGGGGGGTGTCTTCGTCCCCCGGTCGGGGGCTTCTGCGGGCCGGTCGGGGAGTTGGCCTGCGTGTCGGGGCAGACCCCTCGCATGAGCGGGACGCGGCACGCACGTACGGCACTGGCCAGGGCCCTTTCGGCCGCCTGTGTCGTGCTGCTGTGCCTGTTCGCGGCCGGTGGCGTCACAACGGCCGCTGCGGCCACCGCCGCGGCCGAGCGCACCGGCTCCGGCGCGCCGAGCGAGCCCGGCATCCCCGTCGAGGGGGAGTCCGATCCGGCCGCGGACCCCGAAGTGCGCGCCGCGGTCCGGGTGGTCACGCGCGGGCTGCCGGGTGTACGACAGCTGCCCCGGCCGGTGTTTCACGTGAAACACGCCAGTCGGGCGGCATCCACCGAGACGTACGGGACGGAAGGGCGGCCGACGCCGACCACATGGACGGCGCGGAGCGTGGTCCTGCGCTGCTGAGCGTGCCGAGCAGCAGCGCGTACCCCCATACACCCCCCGAACACCGTGAGGTTCCGGCATGCCCATCGACCCGTACGCCGCCCTGAACGCCATGCTCCGCGCCGAGGTCACCCGCTACGCCCCGACGGCCACGAAGCCGCCGAGCCGTAGGACCGATGCCGAGGACGCTCCCGCCCCGGCCGCCGGCTCCGAGACCCCGTCCGAGGGCTGAGCCACCGGATACGCGCGGGCGCCGGTCCCGTGCGGGACCGGCGCCTGCCTCGCTTCCGGATCAGGGCTCGCGCGTGTGGTAGCGGTAGAACGCCGCCAGCCCGATGCCGATGCCCGTGATGAAGCCGACCCAGCACGAGCGGAGGATCGAGTGGTCGGCCATGCTGTACAGGTAGCCCACCGCGATCCCGCCGAACGCGCCGTACGCCGCGGCGTGCAACTCCTGCATCAGCCGCGGACCGAGGCGGGCAAGGGTGAACATGATGCCGGCGAAGACGACCCCGCACAGGATCCCGTAGAAGACGTTGCCCGTGTCGACCCCGCCCGTGTCGCGCCTCATGTAGGCCGCCCAGACTCCGTAGACCAGTCCGAGGAGCAGTGCCCGCGCCAGCTGGCCCTTGATCGCGTCGTCCGTGCCGGTCGCCTGCCAGTGCCGCCGCATCGGGGCGGTGGGTGCCGCATGTGCCATGACAGGGCTCCTCTCTCCCACCATCCAGGGCACACCCGCCGCCCCGGACCGGCAAGTGGATCAGCGCCCCAGCGGTTGCAAGGCCCCCAGCTCCTGCTGGTCGGTGGGCCGGTTGTCGGTTGCGGGTCGGTGGTCGGTTGCGGGCCGTCAGTCGCCCGGGACGGCCGGTCGTGCGGTGGGACGGCCACCGCCCGGCGGCCCGCCCGCGGTCCCCGCGAGCCAGGCGCGCAGCCGTGCCGGGGCCTGGGGCGCCTGCTGTTCGGCCCGGCGCCGGATCCCGTCGAGGTCCTCCGCTGCCAGGGCCCGGCGCCAGGCGAGTTCGGCCCGGCTCATGGCGTGCGCGATCGCGCAGGCCGGGCCGTCGTCCGCGGCCGGGGCGCCGCCCGGACCCTGCTGCCGGATCTCCGCGCACCGGAAGGCCTCCTCGGGGCCTTCGACGGCGGCGACCACGTCCATGAGGGTGATCTCGGCAAGCGGTCGGGCCAGCGCTTGGAGCTGTTTGTTGAGGTAGGCCGCCGGGAGGTCGTGCCAGGCGGCCAGCCGTGCTGCCGGGACGGCCCGCCCGGGACCGGCCCAGGCCAGATTGACGCAGCTGTGCAGCGCCCACTCGACGCCCTCGCTCATCCTCATAACCTGGACGCTAGAAATCCAGGATTCCTTCCGCAAGGGCGCCACGCGCGCACCGCGTCCCGGCTCCCCCTCCCGGGCGCGCGCCGCCGGCCGTCGGCCCGCCATCCGGCCGCCACCCACCCGCAGCAGCACCGCTCGCGCCCGGCACCGGCGCGGTTTCCCCTGGTGACGTGCGCACCTTCCTCTCGGCGGTACTCATCGTCCTCGTGACCGTGCTCGTGCCCGCGAGCGCCGTCGCGTACTGGGCGGACCGCGAGCTCGGCGACGCCGACCGGTACACCGCGGCCATGTCCCCCCTGGCCGACGACCCGGCCGTCCAGGGCGTCGTCGTCAGCCAGGCGGGCCGCGCCCTCGCCGGGCAGATCGACGCCGGCCCGTTCCAGAGCGGGATCGACGCCCTCCTCGGCGAAGCCCTGCGCTCCTTCGCCGGCACGCCGGCCTACCGCACCGCCTGGGACGCGGCCAACCGCGCCGCGCACGCCGCGTTCCTCAAGGCGCTCACCACCGGCGACGGCGACGCCGTCACCATCGACCTCGCACCCGCGATCGAGCAGGTCAAGGGGGAGCTCGTCGCCGACGGGGTGCCGTTCGCCGACCGCATCCCGGTGACGCACGTATCGGTGAAGGTCATGGAGTACGACGACCTGGGCGCGCTCCGGAAGGGTTTCCGCATGCTCCAAGTCGCCGGCATCTGGCTTCCCGTGCTGACCTTGGTGCTCGCCGCTGCGGCGATCGCGGTCGCCGTGCACCGGCGCCGCGCCGTGATCGCCACCGGGCTGGGGGTCGCCGTCGGCGCCGTACTGCTGTGGATCGCGTTGGCCGTCTGCCGCCGGCTCACCCTGGACGACCTGCCGGCCGACATCGACCGGGCGGCAGCGGCCGCGGTGTACGACGCCCTCACCGCGTTCCTGCGCACGACCGCCTGGGTGGTGCTGGCGATCGGGCTCGCCGCCGCACTGGGCGCCTGGCTGACGGGCCGACTACGTCGCACCCCATAAGCTCGGAACGTACCCACGCGCGCAGAACGCCCCAGAAGAACCCGAGAAGAACCCAAGAAGAACGCAAGACCCCGGAACAGCGCAGAAGAACCGATTCACGAGCGGCCGCACGGAAGCTGAATGAGCACCGAACGCACCGAACAGATACCCTCCGGGCGCCCCCGGCACCACCCGCTGGCTCCGCCCGCCTGGCTGCTCAAGGGACTGCGGCCGAGTGCCGCCCCGATTCCCTGGGCCGCCGCCGCGCGGGCCGGCGTCGCGATGGCCACCCCGCTCGCCGTCGGCTTCGCCCTGAACGAGCCCGAGTACGGGGCCCTCGTCTCGATGGGCGCCCTGTCCGGGGTCATCGGCGACACCGCCGACGCCTACCGGATGCGGATCCTGAACATCGCCGTGCCCCAGCTCTTCGGCGCGATCGGTGTCGCCCTGGGCACCTTGGTCTTTGGCCACGGCTGGGTGGCCGTCGGTGCCCTCACCCTGATCGCCCTCGTCTCCGGGATGATCTCCTCGATCGGCACGGTCGCGTCCGTGTCGGGACTGCTGCTGCTCCTCAACGCCGTGGTCGGCGCCGGGCTGCCGCTCCCCCGGCCCTGGTGGACGGCCCCCCTGCTGCTCAGTGCGGGCGGGCTGTTCGTCCTCCTGCTGACGCTGCTGGGCTGGCCGCTGCGCGGCCGGCAGCCGGAGCGCGCCGCCGTGGCGGACACCTACCGGGCCCTCGCCGACGCCCTGGAAGCCGCCGGCGGACCGGACTACGACGAACGCCGCCGACAGGTCACGCACGCCCTGAACCAGGCCTACGACCTGGTTCTGGGCCGCCGCGCCCGGGTGCACGGCCGCAGTCCCGCGCTCGTACGGATGCTGGCCCAGCTGAACGTGGTGATCCCGCTGGTCGAGGCCGCACCCGCCATGCACCTGCGCGGCAGACCGCTGCCGCCCGAAATCCCGGCGGCCGTACGGGACCTGGCACGGGCCGTGGAACAAGGCCGCACCGGGAAGCCCGTACTGGACCTCCCCGCGCCGCACACCCCCGCCGAACGGGCCCTCGACGCGGCCCTGCGGCACGCCGCGGCCATCGTGCACCTGCCCGATCCCGACCTGCACAACGTCGACGACCGGCTCGGCCGGCCCGCCGCGCTGACCGTCCGGGCCCGGCGGGCCGTGCGCGACATGATGCTGTCCGGTACCTCCTGGCGGTACGGGCTGCGCCTCGCCCTGTGCATCGGGCTCGCCCAGTGCCTGGTCTCGCTGGTGCCGGTCGAGCGGTCCTACTGGGTCGCGCTGACCGTCACCTTCGTCCTCAAGCCCGACTTCGGCTCGGTGTTCTCCCGGGCCGTGCTGCGCGCCCTGGGCACGGCGGCCGGGCTGGTCATCGCCGCCGCCGTGCTCTCCGAAGTACCGCGCGGCTGGTGGGACGTTCCGGTGATGGTGGTGCTGGCCGCGCTGATCCCCGCCTTCTCCGCCAAGGGGTACGCCTTCCAGACCGCCGCGATCACCCCGGTGATCCTGCTGCTCTCGGACCTCCTCAACCACCAGGGCTTCGACCTGATCCGGCCCCGGCTACTGGACAGCCTGATCGGCTGCGCCATCACCCTGGTCTTCGGCTACCTGCTGTGGCCCGAGAGCTGGCACACCCGGATCGGCGACCGGCTCGCCGACACCATCGACGATGCGGCCCGGTACGTGGAACGGGCCTTCGGCGGCCACCCGGACACGGAAGCCGCGCAGCGGGCGGCGCGCACCGCCCGGCTCCAGGCCCGGCGACGGATCTACCGGGACATGTCGGGGGTGCGCAACGAGTTCCAGCGGGCGTTGACCGAGCCGCCGCCGACGGGGGCGCGGGCCGCCGCCTGGTGGCCGCTGGTCGTCGCCGTCGAACGGATCGTGGACGCGACCACCGCCGCCCGGGTCCGGGTCAACCACGGCGCCGAGGCGCCCCGCGCCGAGGAGGTGGAGACCGTCATCACCGATCTGCGGGCCCTCGCAGAAGGGGTGCGCAACGCCCGGACGCCCTCCCAGCTGCGCCCCGCGGCCCCGCCGCCCGGCGACGCGGACTCCGTGCTGGCCCCGGTGCGCCAAGAGCTCGCCGCAGCGCGCGCGATCGCCTCGCCCGGCCACTGACGCGCGCCCGCCCCCGGGCCCGCCGCGGGGCCCGCCCCCGGAGGTGGGGCTCCGGGGGGGGCGGGAGCGCATCGCCCGAATGGCCCCGGAGCCGGGCCCGCGCGGCCCGGGCGGGAGAGCATCGGTGCATGAGGCCCCTCTCCCCGCGCGGCCGCAGGGCGGCCGCGGCCCCGGTCCTGGCCGCCGTCCTCGCGGCGGCGGCCGGGTGTGCCGACGTGGAGGGGCTGCGCAACGACGGCGACCTGGGCACGGTGCACGCCCCGCAGTCCCTGTGGGCGGGCATCCACCCGGATCCGCCCGGCCCGGGCCAGCAGCCCGGTACGGCCGCCGTGGTCCCGGGGCTGCCCAAGGTCGCCGGCTCCAGCATGCGCGGCGTGAACGCGGTGGAGGTCGTACGGGCCGACATCAAGGCCGCCGCCGCCCAGGACGGCGACACCGGGCGCCTCGTCGACCCGCGGGCGGTGCAGCGGCTCGCGCCGTGCACACGGGCTGTGGACGGCGGTCCGGACTGCCCGGTGCGGCCCGCGGCCTTGCACGACGTGACGGGCGACGGCCGCGAGGAGCTGATCACCGCTCTGGACATCGACGGCAGGCTCAGCGAACTGCGCGTCTACACCGTCCGCGACGACGGGTCGATCACCCGGATCCTGTCCCGGCGCGGGGTGCTGGAGGGCGTGGAGGTGGCCGCCGAGCACCTGGCGGTCCGCGAGCCGACCTCGAACCCGGAGAAGGTCTCCGTCTCCGACTACGTGTGGGACCCCGGGGCCGGCATCATGAGCCTGTCCCAGCTCACCCTCGACGACTGCGCCGGTCCGAAGAACAGCTCCGCCCCGTGCTCCGCCGCGAGCCGGGGCTGAGAGGGCCGGGCGTCGTGCGGGTGACGAGCAGTCTGCGCTGGAAGATCGCCCTGACCACCACGGCCGTGTGCTGCGCCGTCGCGGCCGTGCTCGGCATCCTGGTGCACAACGTGGTCGCCCGGCAGATCGTCGGAGAGGTCCGCAAGGACGCGGACCGGGACCTGGACCAGGCCCTCGCCCAGTACCAGTACGGCACGTCCTACGGCGAAATGAACGTGGCGATCGACCCGCCGCAGCTCCCCGGGCCGCTGCGCGCCCTCATCGCCCGCGGACGCACCGGCAGCATGGTCGGCGCGCACGACGGCAAACCCGTCATGTGGGCCGCCGGACCCGCGGACGACCGGGCACTCGCCGTCTGGCTCCCGTACGAGAGCACCCGCCACCGGCTGCGGGACGTCGACACCGCGATCCTCGCCTCCTGCGCCCTCGCCGCGGGAGTCGTGGCACTGGCCGGCCTGTTCCTCGCCAACCGGATCAGCCGACGGCTGACCACCACGGCCGCAGTGGCGCGTCGCATCAGCGCCGGAGACCTGGACGCCCGCGTGGAATTCCCCTCCGAACAACAGGACCGCGACGGCCAGGACGGCCCGGCCGACGGCAGAGGCCGGCGCCGGCCCCGCTACCACGACGAGGTACGCGACGTCGCGCAGGCACTGAACTCGATGGCCCGTTCCCTCCAGGAACGGATCGAGGCGGAGAAGCGCTTCACCGCGGACGTCGCGCACGAGCTGCGCACCCCGCTCACCGGCTCGCTGGCCGCGGCCGCACTGCTGCCGGAGGGCCGCCCGAAGGAGATGATCAACGACCGGCTCAAGGCCCTGCACCTGCTCACCGAGGACCTGCTGGAGATCTCCCGGCTCGACTCGGGCGTGGAGCAGGCCGACCTGGCCCGGGTGGAGCTCGGCCGGGCAGTGCAGCGGGCCGTCGCGGCCACCCGCCTGGAGACCTCGGTACGGGTGATCCGGGACGCGGTGGTGCTGACCGACCGCCGACGGCTGGACCGCATCCTGGCCAACCTGCTGGTCAACGCCGACAAACACGGGGAACCGCCGGTCGAGGTGACCGTGGAGGGACCGGTGGTGATCGTGCGCGACCACGGGCCCGGCTACCCGCCCGAGCTGATCGAACAGGGCCCGCAGCGGTTCCGCACCGGGGACCCGGGCCGCGGCCGGGGCCACGGGCTGGGACTGACCATCGTGGTCGGCCAGGCCACGGTCCTGGAGATCGCCCTGAGCTTCGCCAACGCCCCCGGCGGCGGGGCGGTGACCACCCTCAGGCTCCCCGTCGGACGGCTGGCGGACGGTGTTCCACGAGAAGGTTTCACGTGAAACACCGTCCGCCTGACCGGCTTTGGGGCCACGGGTGCGATCAGACGCCGATGTTCTTGCCGTCCTTGCGCCACACGGACACGACCGCCGGACGGACGATCTTGCCGGGGCCGTCGGGCCACACCGACTGCGGCTTCTCGACGGACGCGCCGTCGATCTCGCCCGGGTGCTGAACGGCGACCAGGACGCGCTTGTCCTGGACCAGCGGGCCACAGGTCTCGGCACCACGCGGAACGGTCAGGAACTGCTTCAGCTCACCGCGGCGCTCACCGGCGGTGGCGACGCCGAACAGACCGTCGTGGGAACCGAGCTGGTTGCCGTCCGTGGAGATCCACAGGTTGCCGTGCGGGTCGAAGGTCACGTTGTCCGGGCAGGAGATCGGGCTGACCTTGTCCTTCGGAAAGCCCGCGAAGAAGGTGGACGGGTCCTTCGGGTCACCGGCGACCAGGAACAGGCGCCAGGCGAAGCCGTCACCGGCCGGGTCGTCGAAGTTCTCGGCGAGCTCCAGGATCTGGCCGTGCTTGTTCAGGTTGTGCGGGTTCGCCTCGTCCGCACCGGCCTTGCCGGCCTTGCCGCGGTCGGTGTTGTTGGTGAGGACGACGTACACGCGGCCGGTGCGCGGCGAGGGCTCGATGTCCTCGGGGCGGTCCATCTTGGTCGCGCCCACCTTGTCACCGGCCTCGCGCGTGAAGACGGCCACCTCTTCGGCGGTCATGCCCGGGACGTGCGAGACGTTGCCGGAGGGGGAGGAGGTGAGCAGCTTGATCCACACGCCGGAGCCGTCGAACTGGCCGTCGGAGGGGAGCTTGCCGGAGCCGTCCACCTCGGCGGCCGGGGAGTCACCGGTCAGCTTGGCGACGTACAGGGTGCCCTCGTCGAGCAGCGTGAGGTTGTGCTCCTTCGCCGCGCGCGAGGTGCCCTTCTTCATCTGCTTCGACGAGACGAACTTGTAGAAGTAGTCGAAGCGCTCGTCGTCGCCCATGTAGACGACCGGGCGGCCGTCCTCGGTCAGACGGGGCTGGGCGCCCTCGTGCTTGAAGCGGCCCAGAGCGGTGCGCTTGCGCGGGGTGGAGGCCGGGTCGTACGGGTCGAGCTCGACGACCCAGCCGAAGCGGTGCGACTCGTTCGGCTCCTGGAGCACGTCGAAGCGCTTGTCGAAGCGCTCCCACTTGCGCTCGGTGGCGCCGGCCGTGACGCCGTAGCGCTTGAGGCGGGCGGCCTCGACGGGCTCGGTGACCTGGCCGGCGTTGGCGAAGTACTGGTTGAAGTTCTCCTCGCCGTGGAGCGTGGTGCCCCACGGGGTGGTGCCGCCGGAGCAGTTGTTGAGCGTGCCGAGGACCTTGGTGCCGGTCGCGTCGGCGGAGGTCTTCACCAGGGCGCTGCCCGCGGCCGGGCCGGTGAGCTTGAACTCGCTGGTCGCGGTGAGGCGGCGGTTGAGCTGGTGGCGGTTGACCGCGGTCAGCTTGCCGCTGCGGTGGTCCTCCTGGACGACGACGACGCCGAGGCCGTGCGCGGCCCAGGCGACCTCGACCTGCTCGCGGGTCGGGTTCGCCGGGTCGTAGCCCTTGAACATCAGGTTCTCGTCGGTGTACTCGTGGTTCGCCACGAGGAGCTGCTGGCGCTCGTAGTCGCTGCCGAGCGGGAGCAGGGACAGGAAGTCGTTGTTGTAGCCGAACTGGCCGGCCTGCGCGGCAGCGGTCTGCTTGTCGGCGTTGAACGCCGGAGCGCCCTTGACGATGGGATCGCCCCAGCGGATGACCACGTTCTGCTCGTAGCCCTCGGGGACGGTGACCCGGTCGTCGGTGTTCGGCAGGACGGCCTTGAAGCGCAGACCGCGGGCACCCGCGGCGTTGGCGGCGTCCGCGGCCGCCCCATGGGCGTCGGCCGCGGGTGCGGCGGTGGCCGAGGAGCCGTTCCCGCCGAGGGTGACGGCGGTACCGGCGGCGGAGGCGACCGTGACGACGGCGGCGGAGCGCAGCATCGAGCGGCGGGAGTAGGCGCGGGCGATGACATCACCGACGTACTCGTTGTCGCTCGTGTTCGGAACCTCGTGGAAGCAGGCGTCACCACAGCGGTAGCGGCAGGTGAGGGCGGAGCGGCCGCCCCCATGCGAGTTGCCTATGAGCGGCAGGAGCTTGCGCACGAATGTCCTCCGTAGATGCATGGGCGCCGACGTCATGTCGGTCGAATCCAGCCGCGACGGTAGGTGCGGCTTCCGCCAATGCGGCGGCGGCGGAATGAACGCTCGGTGAACCGGGCACGGCGGTGCGGGAGTTCGGCAAGATGGGGTGTGTGCTGGACGGGCCGGGCGCCACGAAGGGCGCCCCTGCCGAAGTTCCAGCCAGGCGGCCGATAACCTTACGTGTCCACTCTGGGCAGGGATCAACCGCGCAGCACGGACAAATGACGCACGCACTCATGCGAAAGGCCTGGCCCATGGGTATTCGGAGCTTGTTGCGC
Organism: Streptomyces sp. NBC_00597; assembly: GCF_041431095.1. Lineage (GTDB taxonomy): Bacteria > Actinomycetota > Actinomycetes > Streptomycetales > Streptomycetaceae > Streptomyces. Next base: position 4,985,707 of record NZ_CP107757.1, on the reverse strand, counting down.
AAGGTGTTCGGACGGTCTGCCGAGCCGGTTCCGGAGATGACGGATGCCACTTCGGCCTCCGTCCCGAGCCAGGCGGAACGGACCCCCCTGGACGTGGCGGCCGAACTGGTCGCGGCGTCCTTCGACAACCCGACGGTTCCCCCGCAGTCCGCTCCTCGGGACCGCGAACCGGGGACCCTCCTCACCGCTCCGGCGCCGGACCCCACGGTTCCGGAAGCCCGCCGCCCCCTGCCGGGAACCCCCGTGCAGCCGGCGCCGGCGCCGGAGCCCGCGGCCCCGACCGCCGAAGCGGAACCCGAGGCCGAAGCCCTTGCGGCGACCGCCGTGGCGGAGCCGGTGATCGAGACCGAGACCGCCGTGGCGGAGCCCGAGGCCGAGGTCGTCGCCGACGTCGTCGCGGCTGAGGCCGAGGCTCCCGCCACAGAGCCCGAGGCCGTCACCGAGCCCGAGGCCGAAGTTGTCGCCGAGGTCATCGCGGCCGAGGCCGAAGCCCCCTCGGCGGAGCCGGTGATCGAGACCGAGACCGCCGTGGCGGAGCCCGAGGCTGCGGCCCCGACCGCCGAAGCGGAACCCGAGGCCGTTGCCCAGCCCGAGGCCGAAGCCCCCGCGGCGGAGCCCGTAGTCGAGGCCGAAACCGCCGAAGCGGAGCCCCAGGCCGTTGCCCAGCCCGAGGCCGCAGCTGTCGCCGAGGTCACCGAGCCCGACGCTGTCGTCGAGCCCGAGACCCCCGTGGCGGAGCCCCAGGCCGAGGTCGTCACCGACGTCGTCGCGGCTGAGGCCGAGGCTCCCGCCACAGAGCCCGAGGCCGAAGTTGTCGCCGAGGTCATCGCGGCCGAGGCCGAAGCCCCCTCGGCGGAGCCGGTGATCGAGACCGAGACCGCCGTGGCGGAGCCCGAGGCTGCGGCCCCGACCGCCGAAGCGGAACCCGAGGCCGTTGCCCAGCCCGAGGCCGAAGCCCCCGCGGCCGAGCCCGAGGTCGAGGCCGAAACCGCCGCGGCGGAGCACGAGTCCGCGGCCCCGACCGCCGAAGCGGAACCCGAGGCCGTTGACCAGCCCGAGGCCGCAGCTGTCGCCGAGGTCACCGAGCCCGACGCTGTCGTCGAGCCCGAGACCGAGACCCCCGTGGCGGAGCCCGAGGCCGAGGTCGTCGCCGACGTCGTCGCGGCTGAGGCCGAGGCTCCCGCCACAGAGCCCGAGGCCGTCACCGAGACCCCCGTGGCGGAGCCCGAAGCCGAGGTCGTCGCCGACGTCGTCGCGGCCGGAGCCGAGGCCCCTGCGGCGGAGCCCGAGGGCGTCATCGAGCCCGAGGGCGAGGCCGGTGCGCCGGCTTGGGCGTTGGGTGATGTGAAGCGGCGGGCGCCCGGGGTCGCGGGGGCCTACAAGGCCGCCGGGCAGGTGCTCCGGGGCAAGGGCAAGGCCGGTGCGCGGGCCAAGGTGTACCTGGTCCTGGACCGGTCCGGTTCGATGCGCCCGTTCTACAAGGACGGCAGCGCCCAGCACCTCGCGGACCACGCCCTCGCCCTCGCCGCGCACCTGGACGAGGGGGCGACCGTGCACACCGTGTTCTTCTCCACGGAGGTGGACGGCACCGCCGATCTGGCCCTCGACTCCCACGACGGCACCTGGGTCGAGGCCCGCCACGCCGAGCTCGGCCGCATGGGCCGCACCAGCTACCACGTGGCCGTGGAGGCCGTCGTCGAGCGGTACCAGAAGGACGGCGGCGAAGGCCCCGCCCTCGTGGTGTTCCAGACCGACGGCGCCCCCGACAGCGTCCGGCCCGCCAAGCAGGCCATTGCCGATGCCGCCGCCTCCGCCCCCGGCGTGCACTGGCAGTTCGTCGCGTTCGGCGACCACGACGCCAAGGCCTTCGACTTCCTGCGCAAGCTGGACGCCGAGAACGCCGGCTTCTTCCACGCCGGCCCCGCCCCGGCCGAGCTGACCTCCGCCGCGCTGGTCAAGGGCCTGCTCCAGAGCTTCTGAGCAGGCCGGTGTACGACGAAGGGCCCGGGATCCGATCGGATCCCGGGCCCTTCGTCGTGCCTGTGCCTGCTTAGCGGGCGGCGTCCGGGTGGACGGCCTCGGCGACCGGCTTGGCCTCCGCCGGCTTCGTCTCCACCGGCTTGCGCAGCGCGATGTTCAGCTCGCGCAGGCGGGACTCCTCCAGGACGGTGGGCGCGCCCATCATCAGGTCCTGCGCGTTGCCGTTCAGCGGGAAGGCGATGGTCTCGCGGATGTTCGGCTCGTCGGCGAGCAGCATCACGATGCGGTCGACGCCCGGGGCGATGCCGCCGTGCGGCGGGGCGCCGAGGCGGAAGGCGCGGAGCATGCCGGCGAACTCGCGCTCGACGGTCTCGGCCTCGTAACCGGCGATCTCGAAGGCCTTCAGCATGACCTCGGGCTCGTGGTTGCGGATGGCGCCGGAGGACAGCTCGATGCCGTTGCAGACGATGTCGTACTGCCAGGCCAGGATGTCCAGCGGGTCCTTCTCCTCCAGGTCCTTCATGCCGCCCTGCGGCATGGAGAAGGGGTTGTGCGAGAAGTCGATCTTGCCGGTCTCCTCGTCCTTCTCGTACATCGGGAAGTCGACGATCCAGCAGAACCGGAAGACGTTCTCCTCGAACTGGCCGGCGCGCTTGGCGGCCTCGACCCGGACCGGGCCCATGATCTTGGAGACATCGTCGAACTCGCCCGCGCCGAAGAACACGGCATGGCCGGGGACCAGGCCCAGGCGCTCGGTGAGGACCTTGATGTTCTCCTCGGTGAGGAACTTGGCGATCGGGCCGGTCAGGCCGCCGTCCTCGCCGACGCGGACCCATGCCAGGCCCTTGGCGCCCAGCGAGATCGCGTACTCGCCGAGGCCGTCGAAGAACTTGCGCGGCTGCGCGGCGGTGTCCGGGACGGCCAGCGCACGGACGTGCTTGCCGGCGAACGCCTTGAACTCCGAGCCCTCGAAGACGTCGGTGATGTCGACGAGCTCCAGCTTGGCGCGCAGGTCGGGCTTGTCGTTGCCGTACTTCAGCATCGACTCGCGGAACGGGATCCGCGGGAACGGCGAGGTGACCTCGCGGCCGCCGCCGAACTCGGTGAAGAGCTCGGTCATCAGGCGCTCGATCGGCTGGAAGACGTCCTCCTGCTCGACGAACGACATCTCGACGTCGAGCTGGTAGAACTCGCCCGGCGAGCGGTCGGCGCGGGCGTCCTCGTCGCGGAAGCACGGCGCGATCTGGAAGTACCGGTCGAAGCCCGAGATCATCAGCAGCTGCTTGAACTGCTGCGGGGCCTGCGGCAGGGCGTAGAACTTGCCCGGGTTCAGGCGGGACGGGACGACGAAGTCACGGGCGCCCTCGGGGGAGGTCGCGGTGAGGATCGGGGTCGCCATCTCGTTGAAGCCGAGGGCCACCATCTTGTGGCGGATCGCCGCGATGACGGCGGAGCGCAGCATGATGTTGCGGTGCATGCGCTCGCGGCGCAGGTCGAGGAAGCGGTACTCCAGGCGCCGCTCCTCGTTCACACCGTCGTCGGTGTTGATCGTGAAGGGCAGCGGTGCGGACGCGCCGAGCACCTCGACCTCGGAGACCTCGATCTCGATCTCGCCGGTCGGCAGCTCGGGGTTCACGTTGTCCGCGCCACGGGAGACGACCTTGCCGTCGATGCGGACGACGGTCTCCTTGGTGACGCTGCTGAGCGCCGCGTTCGCGGCGGTGCCGGGGCGGGCGACGAGCTGCGTGATGCCGTAGTGGTCGCGCAGATCGATGAAGAGGATGCCGCCCAGGTCTCGACGGTTGTGCAGCCAGCCGCTCAGCCGGACGTCGGCGTTGACGTCAGAGGCGCGGAGCTCGCCGCAGGTGTGGGACCTGTACCGATGCATCAGTCATCCAGTTCTTCGCGATACCAGGGTGGATTCAACCCTCACAAGGTTACCGTCCGGGCCGGGGACCGCGCTGGCGTGCCCGGCAGCCCCCACGAACAGGCCGCCGGGGGGATGACCTGTAAAGATGACCGGGTGCGCACCGAGGACGTCCTGGCCGCCATCGCGACGGGCCTGTGGCGATGGGACAACGCCTCCGGGACGGTCACTCTGGACAGCGAGGCCGCCCGGCTGCTCGGGCTGCCCGCGGAGCCCGCCGTCCTCCCGGAGGTCGTCGTACGGTCGCGGTTCCACCCGGTGGACTGGAACGAGATCAACGGGATCGTCAACCTCGCGGTGGCCGAGGACACCCTCGCCGAGGCCCGGCTGCGAATCATGGACGAGGACGGGCGGGTGCTGCGGACCGTGCGCAGCCGCTCCAAGCCCGTGGAGAACCGCTGCCCCGACGGCCGCGTCGACTACGAGCTGATCGGCACGATCCAGGAGATCGCCGAACCGCAGCCCGGTACGACCGCCGTGCACACCCCGATCACCGGCGACTGGCGGCGCTCCCGCGAGGCCTTCCTGCTGGACGCGGGGCGGGCGCTCGCCGAGGCCCGGTCCACGGCCGAGGTGCTGCGGGTGGCCGCCTCGCTCTCGATGCCCGGCTTCAGCCCCGACGGACTGGCGGTCTTCGGGGTGGCCGGGGACCGACTGTCGGTCATCGGGCACCGCGGGCACGGACCCGGGGACGAGGACCCGTTCACGGACATGCGGCTGGAGACGGACTACCCGGCCGCCGAGGTCGTACGCACCGGCCGGGCGATCTACCTGCCCTCCCCCGAGGACTACAAGCGGCGCTTCCCGGCGACCTGGCCGCTCGCCCAGCGCTTCGGCCGGGTCTCCTGGGCCTTCCTCCCCCTGATCGTCGCCGGGCGCACCATGGGCGCCTGGATGGCCGCGTTCAAGCATCCGGTGTCCTTCTCCCCGGACGAGCGCTCCGTCCTGACGACGGTGGCCCGGATGCTGGCCCAGGCCCTCCAGCGGGCCGGCGTGGCCGAATCCGAACGGGAACTCACCTCCGGCCTGCAGCGGTCGATGATGCCGACGGTGGGCCCCGACATCCCGGGCATGCAGATCGCCGCCCGGTACGTCCCGACCGGCGGCGGGCTGGAGGTCGGCGGCGACTGGTACGACATGATCCCGCTGCCGTCGGGACGGTTCGCCCTGGTCATCGGTGACGTTCAGGGGCACGACGTACGGGCCGCCGGGCTGATGGGCCAGCTGCGGATCGCGGTGCGCGCGTACGCCTCCGAGGGCCACCGGCCGGACGCGGTGCTCTCCCGCGCCTCCCGCTTCCTGGCCGGGCTGTGCTCTTCGAAGGGGGCCGAGTCCCACGAGGAGTTCGACTTCCTCAGCCCGCGCTTCGCGACCTGCCTGTACGTGGAGTGCGACCCGGAGACCGGCCTGCTGGAGGTGGCCCGGGCCGGCCACCCCGACCCGGTCATCCGGATGACGGACGGCACGGTGCTGATGCGCCCGACCGCCGGCGGCCTCCCGCTCGGGATCGTCCCGGACACCGACTACCCGACGACGCAGTTCACGCTGGAGCCGGGCGAAACGATGATGCTGTGCACCGACGGGCTCATCGAGACCGGCGGACACGACCTGGACACCGGCTGGGCGCGGCTGCGGGCGATCCTGGAGTCCGAGACGTACGAACCCGGCCACGGCTCCGACGACCTGGAGGAACTCGCCGACCTGCTGGTCCAGGCCGTGCACGGGCCCTCCTCGCACCACACCACCGGCCCGCTGGCCGACCGCCGCGAGGACGACATAGCCGTCGTCCTGCTGTGCCGGGAGGGCACGGACTGCGGCTGCGGCGCCCCGCCGGCGCGGCCCGCTCGACCGGCACGCCGCACCATGCTCACCGTGGCGCAGGCGGAGCCGGAACGGATCGCCGGCGCCCGCCGGCAGATCCGGGAGCTGCTGCACGACTGGGCGGACGCGGAGCAGGTGGACTCGGCGGTGCTCATGGTCTCCGAGATGGTCACGAACGTCCTCATGCACACGGACGGCGACGCGCTACTGGTCGCGGAGGCGGTCGGCGAGCTGGGGACGCGACGGCTGCGCATCGAGGTGGCGGACGCCAGCGACGAGCTGCCGCACAAGCGGCATCCGGGGGAGATGGCGTCGAGCGGGCGCGGCGTCCTGCTGATGGAGATGCTGGCGGACAGCTGGGGCGTGGACCCGCGCGGCGAGGGCAAGTCGATCTGGTTCGAGCTCCACGAGCAGTCGACGCCGGACTTGGGGCCCGCGGACCCCGCCCTGACGCTGGGCATGGAACTGGAACTGGAACTGGAACTCGGCCTGGAACCGGTGCCGGACTCCGGGGCGGAACCGGGCTCCGGCGTGGCCTGACCGGCGCGGCCGCTCGGGGGCGCGCGGACGCCCGCGTGGTTGGATGCAGCGGTGTCGACTCCCCTGCTTCCCCTGCCGGTCAGGCGGCTGGCCGCCTGGTGCGTGGTCGTCCTGCTCTTCACCGGCGTGCTCGCCGTCGGCGTGTGGCTGTGCATCGTCTTCAAGACCGCCGTCACACCCGTACTGCTCGCCCTGCTCGGAACCGCCCTGCTCGGGCCGATGCACCGGCGGCTCGTGCGGATGGGCGTCCACCGGTCCCTCTCGGCCGCGCTGACCTGCCTCGCCGTGTTCGCGGTGTTCGGCGGGGCCGCGTACGTCGTCGTCCACGCCCTGATCAGCACCGGCGACCAGATCATCGGCTCCCTGAAGCAGGCCGGACAGGACCTCGCCGAGCGCTTCGGGCCGGCCGGGACCTCGCTGGAGGACCTCGCCGCGAACGCCAAGGACCTGCTGGCCAAGTTCGGCGGTACGGCCGCCTCCGGCGTCATCACCGGCATCAGCGTCGTCGGCGAGGTGCTCGCCACCGCCGTCCTCGCGCTGCTGCTGATGTTCTTCTTCGTCCGCGACTCCCACCGCGCCGCCGACACACTGCGTTCGCTCGCACCGCGTGCTGCCGGCGACACCGCCGAGGCGATCGCCCGCCGTGCCTTCGAGGCCGTCGAGGGCTTCATGCGCGGAACCACCTTCATCGCCCTGATCGACGCCGTGTGCATCACGGTCGGGCTGCTCGTGCTCCGCGTCCCCGGCGCCGTCGGTCTCGGCGCCCTGGTGTTCGTCGGCGCGTACATCCCGTACCTGGGCGCCTTCATCTCCGGCGCGGTGGCCGTCCTCGTCGCCTTCGCCGAGCGGGGTTGGTTCATCGGCCTGTGGGCGGTGGGCGTGGTGCTCGCCGTACAGGTGCTGGAAGGGCACGTCCTCCAGCCCGTGATCCAGAGCCGGACCGTCCAGATGCACCCTGCGGTGGTCATGATCGCCATCACGGCCGGGGCCAGCGTCGCCGGGATCCTGGGAATGCTGCTCGCCGTGCCGCTGACCGCGGCCGTGTTCGGCGTGGTGTCGGAGCTGCGGGGGCGCTTCGCGGAGGCCGCGCGCGCCGAGTAATGCCGGTTTCAGGACAACCGCGAAGCGGTCCCCGATCATCCGATCGGGGAGGAGCCAAGGCGACCGTTTTCCGGTGACCGTCCTCTCCTGCGGATATTCGAAAATGGATCTCCGACGTCCGAGCGACCGGCGCCCGCACCGACCCGTGACGATTCCAGCCGGTCTCGCCCGCACCCCCTGAACCCCCTGGTACGGAATTCGTCTTCGTGCCATCGTCTTTCACCGGACCGGGGGGACCAGCTCAGCGCTCATGGCACGGGCAATTCCTCTCGGCTGCACGACGATCTGTCGGCTCATCGAGAGGATGACAACGTGCGTCGCAAGGCAGTTCAGTTCCTGGCCATTGCCCTTTCCACCGCCGCGTTCGGCATCGGGGCGGCCTCCGCCGCCCAGGCCGGCGACTACAACACCGACGGGGTGCGCATCCGCCAGACCCCGTACACGAGCGACACCCGAGTCAACGGCCTCGGCTACCGCAGCCAGACGATCACGCCCATCTGCTTCTCGGAGGGCACGAACGTCAGCGGCAACTCGTACTGGACCAAGCACAAGAACAACAACACCGGTGTGGTCGGGTTCGCCTCGGAGACACTGCTGAACAAGATCGCCCAGCCGCACTGCTGACGGCCACCTGCCGTATGTGATCTGCCCGCAGGCACCCGGTGCCGGGACCGCTGGAATCGGTCCCGGCTCCGGGCTCGCCCGGCAGTTTAGGGCCACCCGCACACCACGGAAAGGTCGATCGTGCCGCGCTCCACCCGGTCTTCCCGCCGCCCGCTCGGATCCCTCGGCGCACTGCTCCTCGCCGCCGCCCTGACTTCTTGCTCCGGAAGTTCCGGCGACGCCGGCACGGGCGGTACCGGAACCGGCGCCGGATCCCTGCCCAGTACGGAACCCAAGGTCAGCATCACGCCGCAGGACGATCCCGTACACGCCGGACTCCCGCTGGACGCCTACACGTTCGACAAAGACCAGCTGAAAACCATGCAGCAGGCCCAGGACATTCTCACCGACTCCTGCATGCACCGGCTCGGATTCGCCTCCTTCAAAAACTCGAATACGTACACCAATACCGGCGCCGAGCGCGGAAGTACCGGAATCGGCCTGGTCGACGCGGAATACGCGAAGAAGTTCGGCTACCGCACGGGCGCGTCACCGGACCGCCCGAGGGATGCGAAGAAGCAGGACCCGAACGAGACCGCGGCCCTTTACGGTCCGCAGGACGGAGCGCCGGCCCGGCCCGGCACCCCGGAGGGCGGCTGTTCGGGCGAGGCGACCCACAAGCTGTACCCGCAGAGCGGCAAGGCCGGCACCGAACTGCTCGACGAGCTGACCCGGCAGACCAACGACCGGGCGCGCGGCGACAGTCGGGTCGTGGCGGCCATCGGCCAATGGAGCGCCTGCATGCGTGACGCCGGGTTCCAGGTGAAGACGCCCTGGGAGCTCCAGGACATGGAGGGCACCCGGTGGACCGGCCCGGTCACCTCCGAGGAGATCACCGCCGCCACCACGGACGTGTCCTGCAAGCAGAAGAGCAAGCTGACCGACACCTGGACCGCGGTGCTGACGGCGTACCAGAACACCGCCGTGGAGAAGAACAAGGACGGACTCGGACAGGAGAAGAAGAACCTGGCCGAGCAGGTGAAGACCGCCGGGAGGGTCCTCAAGGACGGTACGGCGTGACGCGCCCCGCCGGCGCCCTGGACCCGCGCCCCGCCGGAGCCCGACGCGCCGCCGTGGCCGTAGCCGCCGCGTGCGCGGTGCTGGTGTTCACCGTCACCGGGTGCACCTCGTCCGCCGCCGGGACCGCCCGACCTGCGCCGTCGGCCGGCGGAACCGGGTTGGTCGAGCCGACCCCCGACGTCCGCCAGGCGTACGACGCGTACTGGACCTCCTGGCTGGCGGCCGGCCGGAAGGCCGACCCCGATGATCCGGTGCTCGCCCAGATCGCCACCGGGGCCCAACTGGACGGCATGCGCGCCATGCTGAAGCACTTCGGCGACGGCGGGAAGGTGCTGCGCGGCGAGGTCGGGCACCGGATCGACGGCATGGACGTCTCCGGCGAGCAGACCCGCGTGGTGCAGGACTGCGTGGACCTCGACCGCTGGCTGATCTACGACCGCGCGAGCGGCGCGCTCGCCGACCAGTTGCAGGACAAGCCCTCCCAGCTGTCCGCGTTCACCCTCGTCCGCGAGCGGCTGGGCGCGCCGTGGAAGGTCACGTCGGTCTCGGTGCTCGGCGACTGCTGACGACAGCCGACAACAGCTGTTGAACGGAAAAGTGGGTTTCACGTGAAACATCAAGAGGCCGTCGTCCCCGAGGAGCCGGACGTCGCAGCCGAGTCCGGCGCCGCAGCCGAGCCCGATGACGTACGGGCCTCCCTCGGCCGGCGGCGCCGGATCCTGATCTGGGTCGTCGTGGGCGCCGTCGCCCTCACGGGGGCCGGGGTGGTCCTCGCCACCACCATCCGCTCCCCCGCCCAGGTCGCGGCCGATGCCGCGCCGCCACCCGCCTCCGTTCTGGCCGACCGGGTCGAACGGCGGGTGCTCACCTCCTCCGTGGTCGTACGGGGCACGGTTGCCGCCGAGCAGGTTCTGACGGTGTCCCCGGGGGCCGGGGCCGCCGGTGCCGGGACGGGCGGGAAGCCCGTGGTCACCCGGGTCAACAAACAGCCCGGGGCCGCCGTACAGGCCGGCGAGGTACTGGTCGAGGTGTCGGGGCGGCCGGTGTTCGCGCTGGCCGGGGCCCTGCCCGTGTACCGGGACCTGAAGCCCGGGGCCACCGGCAAGGACGTCGGGCAGCTCCAGGAAGGGCTCAAGGCGCTGGGCCACCCCACCGGCAAGGATCCGGCGGGCACGTACGGCGCCGGGACGAAGGCGGCGGTCACCGCGCTCTACGCCGCGCTCGGCTACACCCCGCGGCCCGCCGACCCCGGCGACGCCGAGAAGTTGCAGGCGGCGGAGGACGCCGCCGACACCGCCCAGCGGGGGGTCACCACCGCCAAGAACGCCCTCGCCAAGGCCAAGGCGGGCGGTGGCAGCGACACCTCCGAGGCACAGCAGCAACTGGTCTTCGCCCAGCAGGACCTCGCCAAGGCCACCACCCGCCTGGAGACGGCCCGAGCCTCGGCCGGCCCCATGGTCCCGGCGGACGAGCTCGTCTTCGTCAAGGGCTTCCCGGCCCGCGTGGACGCGGTCAAGGCGGGGGTCGGGGAACCCGTCCCGGACGGACTGCTCACGCTCTCGGCGGGCGCCCCGGTGATCCGGGCCTCGCTCCCGGCGCACCAGAAGGACCTGGTCAAGGCGGGCATGAAGGTGGAAGTGCTGTCCGAGTCCACCGGGCTCACGGCCACCGCGACCGTCGCCTCGGTCGCCACCGCTCCTACCCCGGCCTCGGCCGGCGCCCCCTCGGGCGGCGGCTCCGGTGCGGGTGCGGGTGCGGGTGCCGGTTCCGGGGACGGCGCACCGGGTGCCGGGCAGGACCCCGGCGGGTACGCGCTCACCGTCACCCCCGACCAGGCCCTCGACGCCCGGCTTTCCGGACAGGGGGTCCGGCTCACCGTGACCGCCGCCTCCTCCGGGGAGCCGGTGCTGGTCGTACCGCTGTCCGCCGTGTCGGCCGGCGCCGACGGCCGGACCACCGTCACGGTGCTGGGCAAGGACCCCGCGGCGGCGGACGCCCGGCGCCGGGTCGAGGTCCGGGCGGGGATGTCCGCCGACGGAATGGTCCAGGTCGAGCCGGTCGCCGGCGGCGCGCTCGCCGACGGCGACCGGGTGCTGGTAGCGCAGGCAAAGCCATGACGCCCGCGGACCGACCCGCGGGCACAGGCACGGAGTCGGGCACGGAGTCGGCAGCGGGCACGGGCACGGAGTCGGGCACGGCCACGGAGTCGGGCACGGAGTCGGAGTCGGGCACGGGCACGGGCGCCGGCACGGAGTCGGGCACGGGCACGGAGTCGGCAGCGGGCACGAATTCGGCCGCGGGCGGGGACACGGAATCGGTCGCGGGCGGGGCCGCCGACGTGGGGGCGGGCGGGGCCGCCGACGTGGGGGCGGGGGACGGGCCCGTCGTACGGTTCGAGGGGGTCGGGCTCACCTATCCCGGGCCGCCGCCCGTCCAGGCGCTGCGGCCCTGCGAACTGACCGTGGAACGCGGCGAGTACGTCACCGTCGTCGGCCCCTCCGGCTCCGGGAAGTCGACCTTCCTGAACGTCGCCGGGCTCATCGACGCCCCGACCACCGGCCGGTACCTTCTCGACGGCATCGACACCGGCGCACTGCGCGACCGCGACCGGACCGCCCTGCGCGGGCAGCGCATCGGTTTCGTCTTCCAGTCCTTCCACCTCCTGCCGCACCGCAGCGCCCTGGAGAACGTCCGCCTCGCCATGGTCTACAACGGCGTCCCGCGCGCGGAACGCGCCGACCGGGCCCGTACCGCGCTGGAGCGGGTCGGCCTCGGCCACCGCACCGGCCACCTCCCGACCCGGATGTCGGGCGGCGAGCGCCAGCGCGTGGCCATCGCCCGCGCCCTGGTCGCCGGGCCCTCACTGCTGCTGTGTGACGAACCCACCGGGAACCTGGACACCGCCACGGCCGGGGCCGTACTGGGCCTGCTGGACGAGCTGCACGCCGACGGGCTGACCCTGTTGGTCATCACGCACGACCCGCACGTGGCCGCCCGCGGCCGGCGGACGGTGTCCATCCGCGACGGGATCCTGACCGAGGTGGTCACCGCATGAGGACCGCGTTGCGAAGCATCGGGCGAAGGCGGCGGGCCGACGGGACCGACGTTGCCGACCGTGCGGGGAGCCGCGCGGCAGGGATCGTTCCCTCCCGGCTGTCCCTGCGCGACCTGCTCTCCGAGGCCCTCGCCGGAATGCTCCAGCGTCCCGCCCGCTCGGCGCTGACCGGCCTCGGCACGGTCCTCGGCGTGGGCACCTTCGTGGCGATCCTGGGCCTGACGGCCACCGCCTCCTCGCAGATCGACAGCCGCTTCAACGCACTGACGGCCACCGAGATCGGGGTCACCGACACCGCGGGCGGCGGCGATCCCCAGCTCGGCCGGCAGGTTCCGCTCGCCTTCCCCCGCGACGCGGACGCCCGCGCGGGCGCGCTCAACGGAGTGCGCGCCGCAGGGGTGTTCTGGCCGGTGCCGCTGGGAGACACCACCGTACGGTCGGCCCCGGTCGCGGGCGCGAGCGGTGAACGGCTCCCGGTCGTCGCCGCCTCCCCCGGGATGCTGCGCGCCGCCGGCCTGACGCTGGGCTCCGGCAGGGCGTACGACGCCTTCCACGACGGGCGCGCCGAGCAGGTCGCGGTGGTGGGCTCGGCCATGGCGGCGCGTCTCGGCATCACCACGCTGGAAAGCCGCCCCGCGGTGTTCATCGGCGAGCACCCGTTCACCGTGATCGGCATCGCGAGCGGGGCGGACCGCAAGCCGGACCTGCTGCTGTCGGTGATCGTGCCCCGGGGCACCGCCGAGAGGCTGTGGGGGCCGCCGGACAACGCCCAGCGGGCCCGGATGCTGGTGGTGACCGAGCTGGGGGCGGCCCGCCAGGTGGCCGCGGAACTGCCGCTCGCCCTGCGCCCGGACCGTCCCGACTGGCTCACGGCCGCGCCGCCGCCGGACCCGAAGACGCTGCGGGCGGGGGTGACTTCGGACCTGGACCAGCTGTTCCTGCTGCTGGCGGCGATCTGCCTGGTCATCGGGGCGGTCGGGATCGCCAACACCACGCTCGTCGCGGTGCTGGAGCGAACCGGCGAGATCGGACTGCGCCGTGCGCTGGGCGCCCGCGGGCGGCACATCACCGTCCAGTTCCTGGCCGAGTCCGCCGCGCAGGGTGCGGTGGGCGGCCTGGTCGGCACCACGCTCGGCACCCTGACCGTGGTCGGGGTGTCGGCGCTGCGCGACTGGACCCCGGTGATGTCGCCGCTCAGCGTCGCCGTGGCGCCGTTGATCGGACTGGTCACCGGGGTACTGGCCGGGCTGTACCCGGCGTGGCGGGCCTCCCGTACCCAGCCGGCGGAGGCCCTGCGCCGCTAAAGCCGGGTCCGCCGCCGGGCCGTGCTGCCGCTGTCGCGTCGTCAGGAGTGCTGATCCGCCGACTTCGTGCGCTCCCGGGCGGTGGTGGGGATGGTTCCCAGCCGGCCCGCCTGGAAGTCGTCGAAGGCCTGCTGGAGCTCCTGCCGGCTGTTCATGACGAACGGCCCGTAGTGCGCCATCGGCTCCCGGATGGGGCGCCCGCCGAGGAGGATGACCTCCAGGTCCGGGGTGTTCGCGTCCTGGGACTCGTCCGCCCGCACCGTGATCGAGCCGCCCTCGCCGAAGACCGCGGTCTGCCCGGTGTGGACGGGCCGCCGGTCGGTGCCGACGCTGCCGCGGCCGGCCATGACGTACGCGAGGGCGTTGAAGTCCTCGCGCCACGGGAGGGTGACCTGAGCGCCCGGGGTGACGGTGGCATGGATCATCGTGATCGGGGTGTGGGTGATGCCGGGGCCGGAGTGGCCGTCCAGCTCACCGGCGATCACGCGGAGCAGGGCGCCGCCGTCGGGGGTGGACAGCAGCTGGACCTGGCCGCCGCCGATGTCCTGGTAGCGCGGCGGCATCATCTTGTCGGAGGCGGGGAGGTTCACCCACAGCTGGAGGCCGTGGAAGAGGCCGCCGGACACGACGAGGGACTCCGGCGGGGCCTCGATGTGCAGGAGGCCGGCGCCGGCGGTCATCCACTGGGTGTCACCGCCGTTGATGACTCCGCCGCCGCCGTTGCTGTCCTGGTGGACGAAGGTTCCGTCGATCAGGTACGTGACGGTCTCGAAGCCGCGGTGCGGGTGCCAGGGGGTGCCCTTCGGCTCGCCCGGCGCGTACTCCACCTCGCCCATCTGGTCCATCATGATGAACGGGTCGAGGTGCTGGTAGTTGATCCCGGCGAACGCGCGGCGCACCGGGAACCCCTCGCCCTCGAACCCACCGGGGGCGGTCGTGACGGCCAGCACCTTGCGGGCGGCGGTCTCCTGGGCGGGCTCGGCGACGCGGGGGAGCGTCAACGGGTTCTCCACAGTCACTGCAGGCATGGTCGGAACCTCCTTCTGCGTCGAGTTTAGTTGAAACTCGAACTTTCTGCCACACCCCCCAGAACAGAAGGGGCCCCGGAGACATTCCCCGAGCCCTTGAGACGCTCCACCTGCGCATATGACAGTTGCGGCAGTTACGGCGAGACGACGACCGAGTTGATCGGCGTGAGATCGCCCCCCCGTAGATGCAGGCGTCGCCGGACGGACAGGAGCGTCAGGCCGCCGCCGAGCCGGACGTCGCAGTCCGGCGGCAGGCCCACCTCGAAGACCGTGTCCGACCAGGCCGCGGCCGGATGGATGCCCGCCGGGCACGCTTTGATGCCGTGGACGGCCAGCAGCCGGGTGCGCCGGGCGACGTCCACCCGGAAGGACCGGCGGATCTGCGCCCACTGCGGGCCACGACCTCGTGCGCACAGCGGATCGCGCCGTCCAGCAGCTCCCACGCCTCGCGGTCCCGGCCCCACAGCGCGCGCAGCCAGGACGCCCGGCCGGGCGCGCGGGCGGCGGTGCGGTGCAGCTGGTCCGCGGTCAGCCGGGACCAGCGTCCCGCAAGGCGGCCAGCCCCTCCTCCGGGCTCCGCGAGAGGGGCTCGACGAACTGCGGATCGTCGCCGTCCGGCCGCAGCGGATCCAGCAGCGGGCGCGCCCGGTCCGGTAACTCCCGACCGATCCGGTTGCGCCAGCGGCCGAAAACGGCCTGCTCGTCGACGCGCTGCCAGGCGATCAGCGCCATCGACGGCTCCACCAGCGGCAGCGGCTCGCTCGCGAAGGTGACGTCGAGCAGGCCCTCGGCCGTGAAGTGCACGCGCAGCACGATCCCCCCTCGCCCCGGGGTACGACGCCGGCCGCCCGTGCGGCGAAGGCGATCAGCCGTACATGCGGCGCATCGCGAAGTCGACCATCTGCTCGACGGCCTTCGCGTCGAAGACCATCCGGTGGTCGCCCTCCATGTCGAGGACGAAGCCGTACCCGGTGGGCAGCAGGTCGATCACCTCGGCGCCCGTGATCACGAAGTACTTGGACTCCTTGCCTGCGTAGCGGCGGAGCTCCTTGAGCGTGGTGAACATGGGGATCACCGGCTGCTGCGTGTTGTGCAGCGCCAGGAACCCAGGGGTGTCGCCGCGCGGGCAGTAGACCTTCGACGTGGCGAAGATCTGCTGGAAGTCCTCGGCGGACAGCGACCCGGTCGTGAAGGCGCGCACCGCGTCGGCGAGCGACGGCGGCGAGGGCTCCGGGTACAGCGGCTGCTCGCCGTACCCGCCGGCCATCTGCTGCGGGGCGGCGTACTGCTGCCCCGCGCTCACGTTCTGGTCGTAGCCGTACATAGGGCGAAGCCTACCGAGCGCCTCCGGCCCCGTGGACGCGCATTCCCGCCAGGGTTGCGGGCCGGGGTCCGGCTGGTGTGCGGCTTGACCCTGGTCACAGTCGACCGGCCGGGGCTTGCGTCTTATTACCCGCGGGTAGCATCATGACGTTACCGATTGGTATGTACGAGGAACCTGTCTTCCCGAGCCTTAACGGAGCCGTCGCCATGGGGCACTACAAGTCGAACCTCCGAGACATCGAGTTCAACCTCTTCGAGGTGCTCGGTCGCGACAAGCTGTACGGCACCGGCCCGTTCGGTGAGATGGACACCGACACCGCCAAGAGCGTCCTGTCCGAGCTGACCCGCCTCGCCGAGAACGAGCTGGCCGACTCCTTCGCGGACGCCGACCGCAACCCGCCGGTCTTCGACCCGGCCACCAACACCGCGCCGGTCCCGGCGTCCTTCAAGAAGAGCTACGAAGCCTTCATGGACTCCGAGTACTGGCGGCTCGGCCTGCCCGAGGAGATCGGCGGCACCACCTCGCCCCGCTCCCTGATCTGGGCCTACGCGGAGCTGCTGCTCGGCTCGAACCCGGCCATCTGGATGTACTCCTCCGGCCCGGCGTTCGCCGGCATCCTCTTCGAAGAGGGCAACGAGGCGCAGAAGAAGGTCGCTCAGATAGCGGTCGAGAAGCGCTGGGGCTCCACCATGGTCCTCACCGAGCCGGACGCCGGCTCGGACGTGGGCGCCGGCCGCACCAAGGCCGTGCAGCAGGAGGACGGCTCCTGGCACATCGAGGGCGTGAAGCGCTTCATCACGTCCGGTGAGCACGACATGGAGGAGAACATCCTCCACTACGTCCTCGCGCGCCCCGAGGGCCACGGCCCGGGCACCAAGGGCCTGTCCCTCTTCCTCGTCCCGAAGTTCCACTTCGACTGGGAGACCGGCGAGCTGGGCGAGCGCAACGGCGTCTACGCGACGAACGTCGAGCACAAGATGGGCCTCAAGGCCTCCAACACGTGCGAGATGACGTTCGGCGACCAGCACCCCGCCAAGGGCTGGCTGATCGGCGACAAGCACGACGGCATCCGCCAGATGTTCATGATCATCGAGTTCGCCCGCATGATGGTCGGCACAAAGGCCATCGCAACGCTCTCGACCGGTTACCTGAACGCCCTGGAGTACGCCAAGGAGCGCGTGCAGGGTCCGGACCTCGCGAACTTCATGGACAAGACCGCGCCCAAGGTCACCATCACGCACCACCCCGACGTGCGCCGTTCGCTGATGACGCAGAAGGCGTACGCCGAGGGCATGCGCGCCCTGGTGCTGTACACGGCCTCCGTCCAGGACGCGATCCAGGTCAAGCAGGCCGCGGGCGAGGACGCCTCCGCCGAGATCGGCCTGAACGACCTGCTCCTGCCGATCGTGAAGGGCTACGGCTCGGAGCGCTCGTACGAGCAGCTCGCCCAGTCGCTGCAGACCTTCGGCGGTTCCGGTTACCTCCAGGAATACCCGATCGAGCAGTACATCCGCGACGCCAAGATCGACACCCTCTACGAGGGCACCACGGCGATCCAGGGCCAGGACTTCTTCTTCCGGAAGATCGTCCGCGACCAGGGTGCCTCGCTGAACGTCCTCTCCGAGACGATCAAGAAGTTCCTGGCCGAGGCCGTCGGCGGCGAGGAGCTGGCCGGCGCCCGCGACGCGCTCGCCAAGGCCGCCGTCGACCTGGAGGCCATCGTCGGCCAGATGATCGTCGACCTCACCGCCACCGGCGAGGACGTCAAGAACATCTACAAGGTCGGCCAGAACACCACCCGCCTGCTGATGGCGTCCGGTGACGTGGTCGTCGGCTACCTGCTGCTCAAGGGCGCGGCCGTCGCCGCCGAGAAGCTGGCCACGGCTTCCGCGAAGGACGTCCCGTTCTACACCGGCAAGATCGCGGCGGCGAAGTTCTTCGCCTCGCAGGTCCTGCCGAACGTCTCGGTCGCCCGCGCGCTGGCCGAGTCCGTCGACAACACCCTGATGGAGCTGGACGAGGCCGCCTTCTAGCCCGCGGCGCCCGTCCACCGCAGCTGTACGCGGTGTACGTACACCCGACGGCCGGACCCTCCCCGGAGGGCCCGGCCGTCGGCGTACCACGGCCCCCGCAGGGCACCGGCATCCCCGGCTGTCGGTCCCGCGTGGGACGCTGTATGGCATGAGTCCAGCAGAGCAGCGCGGCAACAGCAGGGGGTACTCCGTCCCGACCGGGCGGCCGTACGCCCTCAAGGAGCTGCAGGCTGCCCTGGGCAGCCTCGGCGACCATCTGCGGGAGCTGTACGACGGCGCCCACCCCGCCGAGTACGAGGCCGTCGCCGACGCGCTCTACACCGCCTTCCAGACCGCCGCCGGGCTCGCCCCCGCCAAGAGCTACACCGGCTGCTCCGAGCACCCCAACGGCGCCCTGGACCCCGAGGCGCCCGACGGCTGGGGCCGCTGCCTGATCTGCAACGACCGGCGCCGCCTCGGACTGCGCGCCCAGGGCGTCCGCGGCGCCCGCGCGGCCGCCGCCCCGCCCGCGGGGGAGCAGCGCCGGCTGGGCTATCCCGTGCCCGACCCCCCGTACACGCTCCAGGCGCTGCGCGACCACCTCCGCACCGTCGAGGACCGCCGCTTCCACCTGGGCTTCTCCTCGCCCCCCGAGGAGTTCGTACGCATCGCGGACGATCTCCACCGGGCGTTCATCGTGGCCCGCGAACTCTCCAGGCCCCGCAACGCCTCCGGCTGTTCCGAGCACCCCGGCGCGCCCATCGATCCCGACGCGCCGGCCGGTGAGGCCTGTATCTTCTGCGCCGGACGCAAGAGACGCGCGCAGCGCTCCGCGACGGCCCCGGAGATGCTCCCGCGCATCCGCCGGGGCGAGCGCAGGCAGCTGCAGCGCCGTTTCGAGCGCCCGCCGGGCTGAAAAGCCGCCGGGAAGGGGACCACACGACCCGTAACCCCGGCGTTCCGGCCATCCGCCGCAGCCCGACCATGGCGAACACGACCGTCGTTAAGGTGAACCACATGAGCTCTCCCGCCCGCTTCGACCGCGGCCACACCGACGATCTGATGACCTTTTTGACGGCCAGTCCGTCGCCGTACCACGCCGTGGCCAATGTGGCCGAGCGGCTGGAAAAGGCAGGCTTCAGGCAGTTGTCGGAAACGGACGCCTGGGACTCGGGCAGCGGAGGCCGGTTCGTCCTCCGCGGCGGGGCGCTCATCGCCTGGTTCGTCCCGGAGGGCGCCTCCGCGCACACCCCGTTCCGGATCGTCGGCGCCCACACCGACTCCCCCAACCTGCGGGTCAAGCCGCTGCCTGACACGGGCTCACAGGGCTGGCGGCAGATCGCCGTCGAGATCTACGGCGGCACTCTGCTCAACACCTGGCTCGACCGGGACCTGGGCCTGGCGGGCCGGCTGACCCTGCGCGACGGCAGCGAGCGGCTGGTGAACGTGGACCGTGCGCTGCTGCGCGTCCCCCAGCTGGCCGTCCACCTGGACCGTTCGGTCAACAGCGACGGCCTCAAGCTCGACAAGCAGCGCCACATGCAGCCGATCTGGGGCCTGGGCGAGGTCCAGGAGGGCGACCTCATCGCCTTCCTGGAAGAGGAAGAGGGGCTGCCGCAGGGTTCGGTGGCCGGCTGGGACCTGATGGTCCACTCGATCGAGCCTGCGTCCTACCTGGGGCGCGACCGCGAGCTCGTCGCCGGCCCGCGGATGGACAACCTGATCTCGGTGCACGCCGGACTCGCGGCGCTGGCCGCCGCCTCGACCGCCGACAAGCTGGACCACATCCCGGTGCTGGCCGCGTTCGACCACGAGGAGAACGGCTCGCAGTCGGACACGGGCGCGGACGGCCCACTGCTCGGGAACGTGCTGGAACGTTCCGTCTTCTCGCGCGGCGGCACCTACGAGGACCGCGCGCGGGCCTTCGCGGGCACCATCTGCCTGTCCTCGGACACCGGCCACGCCGTGCACCCCAACTACGCGGAGCGCCACGACCCTTCGCACCACCCTCGCGCCAACGGCGGCCCGATCCTCAAGGTCAACGTCAACCAGCGGTACGCGACGGACGGCAGCGGGCGCGCGGTGTTCGCGGCGGCCTGCGAGCGGGCCGGCGTGCCGTGGCAGACGTTCGTCTCGAACAACTCGATGCCCTGCGGTACGACGATCGGCCCGATCACGGCCGCCCGGCACGGGATCCAGACCGTGGACATCGGCGTCGCGATCCTCTCCATGCACAGCGCCCGCGAACTGTGCGGTGCGGACGACCCGTACCTGCTCGCGAACGCGCTCGTGGCCTTCCTGGAGGGCTGACGCGCCCCGCACCGCCTACCGGAACGTCCCGGCGGGCGGTGCGGACGCGGGCACCGGCTTCGGCCGGGTGGGTCGATCTGCGGGGCGACGCGGTGTGATGAACCGATAGTGACATTCCGTCATGTTGTTCTGGACTCCTGTCACTCCCGGTCGACAAGGAGAGTCCCGTGCTCCGCCTGTTCCGCATGGCCCCCGTGCCCCGCACGACCCGCAGACTCCGTACGCCGCGCACCACCGGCGCCGTGGGCATCGCCCTCGCCCTGCTCGTATCCGCCCCCGCAGCAGGCGCCTTCGCGGCGCCCGCGCCGGCGCCGCCCCCGTCAGCCAAGTCCCCGTTCGCCCTCACGAACCCGCGGATCGTCGCGCACTTCGACTTCAAGGCCGGCCAGACACCGGAGAACCTCGCCCTGGAGCCCGACGGCTCCGCCGATCTGACCCTCGCGCTGGCCCGGCAGGTGGTCCGCGTGGACCGCCACGGCGGCAAACATGTCCTCGCGACGCTGCCCTTCGTCGCGAACCCGCAGACACCGCTCGTCGGCGCCGCCGTCGTGAGCGGGATCGTCCGCACCAAGGACGGGTCGCTCTACGTCGCGTACAACACCGGCACCGCCGAGACCGGCATCTACCGGATCGCCCCGGACGGCGAGGTCACCAAGTTCGTCGACCTGCCGGCGGACGGCTTCGCCAACGGCATCGCCCTCGACGAGCACCTCGGCCTGCTCTACGTCGCCGACTCCGTCCTCGGCGCCGTGCGGCGCGTCTCGCTCGGCAAAGAGCCCGAGGTGACGACCTGGGCCACCGGCGCCGCGCTGGAACCGTCCACGTTCGTCGGCGCCAACGGCATCAAGGTGCGCGACCGTGCGGTCTGGGTATCGAACTCCGACCGGGGCACGCTGCTGCGGATCCCGGTCGAGAAGGACGGGTCCGCGGGCCCGATCAGGACGCAGGCCACCGGGCTGACGGGGATCGACGACTTCGCGTTCGCCGGGCACGGCACGACGGTGCTCGCCGCACTGAACACCGAGGCCAGCGAGCTCGCCCTGGTCCGGCCCAACGGCACCCACACCATCGTGCTGACCGGGGCGGACGGGCTGTCCGGTCCGACCGCCGTGGCGATCCGCCACCACAAGGTCTACGTGACCAGCGGCGCCTTCCTCACGGGCATCGACCCGAACCTGCTGATCGCCGACGCCGCGCAGCCCAAGGCCGAGAACGGCAAGGAGAGCAAGGAGAGCAAGGAGGGCAAGCAGGGCAAGGAGGGCAAGGACGACCACGGCAAGTCCGAGGACCACGGCAAGACCGGGGACAACGCCAAGACCGGGGACAACGCCAAGGACGAGGACCACGGCCGGCGCAAGGACCAAGCGAAGGACGAGGACCACGGCCGGCACGACGACCAGGCCAAGGACGAGGACCACGGCCGAGACGAGGACCACGGCCGGCGCGACGACCAGGCCACCGACGAGAACCACCGCCAGGACGAGGACCACGGCCGGCGCGACGACCAGGCCAAGGACGAGGACCAGGCCAAGGACGAAGACCAAGCCGCCGACGAAAACAGCAGCCAGGACGAAGACCAGGCCGCCGACGAAGGCAGCGCCCAGGACGAAGACCAGGCCGCCGACGAAGACAGCGCCCAGGACGAAGACGACGGCAGCCGCAGCCGCGCCGGGAGCTGAGCCGTCCGGCCGGGGCCCGCTGCGGGCCCCGGCCGGATGCCGTCCTGTCGCTAGGCGTCGAGCCCGGCGAGCACGAGCGGGAGCCGGGCGGCGCCGTCGGCCGTGACGGTGACCGGCACGCCCCAGTCCTGCTGGTGCACGTGGCAGGCGGGGTACTCGTTCGCCGGGTCGTCGTCGCACGAGGCCGCCATGGCGGAGACGTGCAGGACGCCCTCGGTGACGTCCGGGTTCAGGGCCAGCTCCCGGAACAGGTCCGTCCCGGCCCCCTCGCCCGCCACCAGGAGCTCCGGCGGGGTCGAGGAGACCAGCAGCCGCGTCGAGGGCCCGTACCGGGTGTCGAGCTTCTGGCCGGTCGGCGCCTGGAACACCACGTCGAGCCGGAGCGTGCCCGGGGCGACCTCGGTGGCGGCCCGCTGGGTCCGGTGCGCGACGGCGTCGACCCGTACCGCCTCCTCCGGCAGCCGCAGCCGGGTCAGCCGGTGCCGGGCGGACTCGACGACGACGATGTCCTCGCCGACGAGCACGGCGTCGCTGGGTTCCCGCAGGTCGGTGGCCAGCGTGGAGACCTGGCCGGTCGCCGGGTCGAAGCGGCGCAGGGCGTGGTTGTACGTGTCGCACACCGCGACCGAGCCGTCGGGCAGCGCGGTCACCCCGAGCGGGTGCTGGAGCAGGGCTTGGCCGGCGTCGCCGTCCCGGTGCCCGAAGTCGAAGAGGCCGGTCCCGACGGCGGTGCGTACGGCGTACCCCTCGCCCTCCTCCGTGGGTTCGACGTACCGCAGGGCGCTGTTCTCGGAGTCGGCGATCCACAGCCGGTCCTCCCCGGCGGCCGCGAGCCCGGACGGCTGCGCGAGCCAGGCCTCCAGGGCGGGCCCGTCATGCAGGCCCTCGCTGGTCGTCCCGGCGGCGACGGCGACGGTCCCGGTCTGCGGGTCCCAGGTCCACAGCTGGTGCACGCCCGCCATGGCGATCCACACCTTGTCCCGCCACCAGGCGACGTCCCACGGCGAGGACAGGTCGACCTCCAGGGCCGGCCCGGACGTCGGAGACCCCTGCCACCACTGCCGACCGGTTCCGGCGACGGTCTCGACGGCGCCCGTCACGGGGTCGAAACGGCGCAGCGCGTGATTGACGGTGTCGGCGACGATCACGGACCCGTCGGGCAGCAGCGCCAGCCCCTGCGGCTCGCTGAAGCTGTCAGCGGTGAAGCCGCGCTCCCCGCTGCCGATGCGCCGTACGACGCTCTCGCCGTCGGCGGCCAGCTCCACGAGCTGGTGCCGCGTCGAGTCCGACACGAGCAGGTTCCCGGTCGGCAGCACGAGCGCCTTCCCGGGGAACCGCAGGTCGGTCGCCACCGGCTCGGGTGCCACGTACGGCCCGTCCCCGCGCCGCAGGGTCCCCTTGGCCTCGTGCTCGACCTGAAGCTCCTCCACGAGCTGCGCGATGGCGTGCGCGTGCCCCTCACCGGCGTGCTGCGCGACGATGTACCCCTCGGGGTCGATCACGACGAGCGTCGGCCAGGCCCGTACGGCGTACTGCTTCCAGGTCGCCAGCTCGGGATCGTCCAGCACGGGGTGGTGCACCTCGTACCGCTCGACGGCATCGACGACGGCCGCGTGCTCGGCCTCGTGGACGAACTTCGGCGAGTGCACGCCGATGATCACGACGGTGTCGCGGTGCTTCTCCTCCAGCTCCCGCAGCTCGTCCAGGACGTGCAGACAGTTGATGCAGCAGAAGGTCCAGAAATCAACAACAACGCACTTACCTCGCAGGTCGGCGAGGGTCAGCTCTTTGCCTCCCGTGTTCAGCCAGCCGCCCTTGCCGATCAGCTCGGGGGCACGGACACGGGCACGGCGGCGGGGCGCGGGCGCAGGGGTGGGCGCCGGGGCAGCATCGTTCATGTTTCAAGCTTGCCATCCGCCCGTGAACGCCCCGTCGCAGCGGTATGAAGACACCCGCGGGGTGACGACGGAGCGCGGCGGCGCCCTTCGGCATCGGCCCCGACACCACCGGCTCTAGGCGAAGGCGAAGAGGGCGCTCAGGCGGGGGAGGCGGGTGGAGGTCTCCGCCGTGTCGTCGAAGTCGAAGTTCCAGGCCGGGTCCAGCGGCGGGTAGCTGATCGTGAAGGAGTCCGCGGGGAGTTCGTGCCCCGTGCGCGCCTCGTACGCCGTCCAGGCGATCGAGAGGGCCTCCTCGTCCCACAGCTCCAGGCCCTCCGCCGCCGCCTCGCGGACCGCGGGGTGGTCCGCCAGGGAGTCGGGGTCGGCCAGGGCGCGGGCGAAGGCCGCCTCGCCCTGGGTCAGGAGCCAGCCGCGGAAGTAGTCGAAGCCGTCGTCCGAGCAGCCGCCGTTGATGACGTAGGCCGCGGCCCACAGGGGGCTGCGGTAGGACTCCGCCAGCAGGTCCCACAGCACCTGTTGGGCCGCGGCTATTTCGACCTCGGGACGGCGCGCCAGCAACTCCGAGGCGTATGACGCGACTTGGTCGGGATCGGCCTCCGACCGGGCCGTCTCGATCAGCTTCCAGAACGTGTGCTTGTCCATGGGGGAAGCCTGGCATCCCCCTCTGACATCAGACGGTGAGGAAGGAGTGGAGGGATTCGGTGAGAGCGGTGATGAAGGACTCCCGCTCCGCCGGGGAGACGAGGTCCAGGGAGAGGTACGGGTTCAGGTCCTCAAGCTCGACCAGGAGGAGTTCGCCGGAGGGGGCGCGGCAGGCGTCCACCCGCTGGATGCCGTGCGACAGGGTGTTCCACTCGATGAAGCCGCGGGCGAAGTCGAGGTCCGCCGGGGTGGCCCCGTACGGCACCAGCTCCCAGCGGCGGGCCGGGTCCGGGGCGTAGAGGGCGTACTGGAAGGCGTCGTCGACGAAGTAGAAGGACACCTCGTACGAGAAGTCGATGCGCGGCTGGATGAGGTTCTCCCCCGCCGGGCCGGCCGGGTGCGGGGTGAAGGTCAGGCCTATGGAGTCCGCGCCCTGCTTGGGCTTCACCGCGTACGAGGGTGCCGACGGGAGCTTGGCGAGGTCCGCGGGGTCGTCGATCGTGGGGATCACCGGGTGGCCGGCCGCCGTGAGGTCGAGGAGGTACTGCTTGCCTGCCATGTCGCCGCGGCCGGTGAGCGGGTTGTAGACGCGGGTGCCGGCGGCGAGGGCGGCCGCGCGGAAGGCGTCGTACGCCTCCTGGTAGTGCAGGACCGGTCCGCTGTTGCGGACGATCACCGCGTCGAAGTCCGCCATCATGGCCGCCGCGTCGAGCGGGTGGCACAGGGCGAGCGGGAAGTGCTCGCGCAGGCGGGAGGTGAGGAGGATGTCCTCGTCGCAGTAGCGGCGGCCGCGCGCCGGGTACGCCAGGTCGGTCACGTAGAGCAGGGGCATGGCGGCAACCTATCGCGGGCATCGATGCGGGCATGAAATACCTGGTTCGGGACAAAGTGCTGGCCGTCGGGGACGACTACTGGATCGAGGACGAGGACGGGAGGCACGCGTTCCTCGTCGACGGGAAGGCGCTGCGCGTCCGGGACACGCTGGAGCTGAAGAACCCGGACGGGCAGATCCTGATCACGCTGCGGGAGAAGCTGTTCAGCCTGCGCGACGCGATGACGCTGGAACGGGACGAGCTCCGGCTCGCGGTGATCCGCCGCAAGCGGCTCTCGCTGCTGCGCAACCACTATCTCGTGACGCTGGTCGAGGGCACCGAGCTCGATGTCAGCGGGCGGCTCCTGGACCGCGAGTTCAAGATCGAGTACGAGGGGGAGCTGCTCGCGCTGGTCTCGCGCCAGTGGTACCGGATCCGCGAGACGTACGCCGTGGACGTGATCCGGGAGGACGCGGACGCGGCGCTGCTGATCGCCGTCGCCGTGTGCGTGATCCGGATGGCCGAGAAGGAGCGCGAGCACCCGGCGTAGGGGAGGGAAGGGGCCTGACCGGGCGGCGGCGGCGCGGCCCGGCCGCACGATCCGGCCGCACCGTCCGGCCGCGAGATCCAGCCGCGAGACCCGGCCGCACGGTCCCCTCGGCCGTGACCACCGCGAACAGCGGGGTCAGCGGTTCAGGCGGCGGTCCTTGAGGGCCGGGAACTGCTCCCGGGTCTCGGCCACCTTCGCCGGGTCCAGGTCGACGGTGAGGACGTCCTCGCCGGGGCCCGCCTCGGCCAGCACCTCGCCCCAGGGGTCCACCACCAGGCTGTGCCCGGCCTGCTCGACGCCCGAGTGCGTACCGGCCAGCCCGCAGGCGAGGACGTACGACTGGTCCTCGACGGCCCGGGCCCGGTTCAGCAGGGTCCAGTGGGCCCGGCGGCGGGCCGGCCAGCCCGCGGCGACGACCATCGTGGTGGCCCCGGCGTCGACCAGGCCGCGGAACAGCTCGGGGAAGCGCAGGTCGTAGCAGGTGGCGATGCCGAGGGTCTGCTCCGGCAGGGTCACGGTGGTGAGGGAGTCGCCGGCCGTCATCAGCACGGCCTCGCCCTGGTCGAAGCCGAAGCGGTGGATCTTGCGGTACGTGGCGGCCAGCTCGCCCGACGGGGAGAGGACGAGGGCGGTGTTGTAGAGCGACCCGTCGCCGGCACGCTCCACGACCGAACCGGCGTGCAGCCAGACCCCCGCGTCGCTCGCCGCCTTGGACATCGCCTCGTACGTCGGGCCGTCCAGCGGCTCGGCCTCGGTCTCGAACTGCTCGTAGGCGAAGGCGCCCACCGTCCACAGTTCGGGCAGGACGACGAGGTCCGACCCGGCCTGATCCCGTACGAGATCGGCCACGCGGGCACGGCGTGAAGCGACCGACTCGCCGTCGGTCACGGCGATTTGGATCAGAGAGGCGCGCACAGTACCACCGTCCTGGCTTTCAAGCCGTCAACTCGGGCCTACGATCGTCACACGAAAGCACTGCCGGGGCGCTCACCGGCAGCGTAGTTTTGGGAGCAGTCCACACGCTTCCAGAAAACGCGCCACTGAACAGCACGCGAGGGGTCCCGTTGACCGTCCAGCCGCATCCCAGCCTCCAGCCCTATGCCGACGCGTGGACGCACTCCATCGAGGCGATATCCGAGCTGGTCCTCCCCCTGACGGAGGGCGAGTGGAACCGGGCGACGCCGTGCCCCGGGTGGTCCGTCCGCGACGTGGTGTCCCACATCATCGGCATCGAGTGCGAGCAGCTGGGGGACCCCCGGCCGATCCACACCGTCGCGAGGGACCTGCGGCACGTGGTCGACGAGTTCACCCGGTACATGGAGGTACAGGTGGACGTCCGGCGGCACCACACCGCGCCGGAGATGACCTCGGAGCTCGAATACACGATCATCCGGAGGTCCCGTCAGCTGCGCAACGAGAAGCGGGATCCGGCCACCATGGTGCGCGGGCCGCTGGGCGAACAGGTGACGCTGGAGCTGGCGCTGCGGCTGCGGGCGTTCGACGTGTGGATCCACGAGCAGGACCTGCGGGCGGCGCTGGGCGCGCCGGGGAACTGGGACTCGCCGGGGGCGTTCGTGGCGCGGGACATGCTGCTCGCCGGGCTGCCGAAGGTGGTCGCGAAGCTGGCCGGAGCGCCGGCGAACTCGGCGGTGGTCATCGACGTGCACGGGCCGGTGGAGTTCATGCGGACGGTACGCGTGGACGCCGAGGGACGCGCGACGATCGACAAGGCGCCCTCGCTGGGGCCGGCCGTGACGCTGACGACGGACTGGGAGACGTACGTACGGCTCGCGGCGGGGCGGGTCCGCGCGGGCGCAGTCGCGGACCGGGTGAAGATCGAGGGCGATGCGGAGCTGGCGGCCGCCATCCTGGCCAACTTCGCCGTGACCCCGTAGCGCGCCGGGCGGCCCGCCGGTAGCCGGCGCGGACCTCCGAGAACCGGCGTGCGCGGTTTCTCGTCCCTGTCACGGGCGGGACGGCCGCCGCGGCAGGAGGTTTCCAGAGGTGTGGTCCAGATTGTCGTCGGCTGTCGTGCCGGAGGCGGAACGGCTCGATTGGTTCACCGACGTCGTCGCGCAGGAACTCGTTTCCACCGCGATCCGCAGCGGGCGGCCGGGGAAGTTCTGGGCGGAAG
This sequence comes from Streptomyces sp. NBC_00597, assembly GCF_041431095.1. Taxonomy (GTDB): domain Bacteria; phylum Actinomycetota; class Actinomycetes; order Streptomycetales; family Streptomycetaceae; genus Streptomyces. Next base: position 4,957,907 of record NZ_CP107757.1, on the reverse strand, counting down.
CCTCCGTGCTGGACCTCGGCGGTGTGCAGGTGTCGACCTTCGACTTCAGTTCGCTGCACTCGCGGCGCACGGCCGCGCACGTCCGGCGCAGCGACCCCGAGCAGTACCAGATCGGGCTCGTCACCGACGGCGCGATGTCACTCGCGCAGAATCGTTCCGATACGGGTCTGTTCAGCGGTGACATGGTCCTCTGGGACACCTCGCTGCCCATGGAGTCGCTGGCGCTGCCCGGCGACGACGGCCTGATCCGGGCCGTGACCCTGTCGTTCCCGCGCGACGCGATGCCCCTGCGCGGCGCCCGGGTCGAGCGGCTGCTCGCCCGGCGCATCCCCGGCGGCCACGGCCTGGGGGCGATCCTCGCGCAGTACATGCGCTCGCTGGCGGCGCACGGCGCGGACTGCGGGCCGGCGGAACTGAACCGGCTGGGAACGGTCGCCCTCGACCTCGTGGGCGCCTGCCTCGCCGGGCAGCTGGGCGCCGAGGACGAGCTGTCCGCCGAGGCGCGCAACCGCGCGCTGATGGAGCGGATCAACTCCTTCATCGACCACAACCTCGGCGACCCCCAGCTGACGCCGTCCGCCGTCGCCGCCCGGCACGGCATCTCGCTGCGGTGGCTCCAGCTGTTGTTCCGGGAGCAGGGGCAGACCGTCGCGGCCGGGATCCGGCAGCGCCGGCTGGAGCGGTGCCGGGCCGATCTCGCGGCCCCGGGGCTCCTCACCAGCCCCGTCCACGCCGTCGCACGGCGGTGGGGGTTCACCAACCCCGCCGTCTTCAGCCGGACGTTCCGGGAGGCGTACGGGGCCAGCCCCACCGAGTTCCGGCAGTGGGCGGTCCGGGAGGCACTTGCGCGCAAGATCAACGAGCCGTGCACGCCCGGCACATCCCGGGGCCCGGTCCGGCCGTAGAGTCGGCAGCCGTTGGCCGGATGCCGGGGCCACCGCGGCCGGCGGGCCGGAGGGGACGGGGGTCTCTCCCGCCCGGCGCACGTGGGGGTCCGGCACGGAACGCCCGTACGGAACGGGGTCCTCCCGACCTACAACTGAACGGGGGACGCGTCGGCGCCCCGGCCCTGGGACACGGGCCGGGGCGCCGGCGCGTCCAGGCGGGTGCGTTCGCGGGTCAGCGCCTGGGGGCGCAGGCGCAGGATCTGGGTCAGGCCCAGGAGTTCCACCGCGAAGACCGACGAGAAGGCGATCCGGTAGTCGTCGCCGGTGGCGTCCAGGAGGAGGCCCACCGCCAGCAGGGTCGTCATCGACGCCAGGAAGCCGCCCATGTTGGTGATGCCCGACGCGGTGCCCTGGCGTTCCGCGGGGTTCGCGGGACGGGCGAAGTCGAAGCCGATCATCGACGCCGGGCCGCACGTGCCCAGGACGACGCACAGGGTGACGAGGAGCCACATCGGGGCGTGGGCACCCGGGTACGCCAGGACCGAGGCCCACAGCAGTGCCGTGAGGGCGACCGTGCCCAGGGCCAGCGGGATGCGGGCCGACTGGCGGCGGCCGATGAGTTGGCCGTAGACGAGGCCGAAGCCCATGTTCGAGGCCACCACCAGGGTCAGCAGGCCCGCCGCGGTGGTCCGCGCCAGCCCCTGGTCCTCGACGAGGAACGGCATGCCCCACAGCAGCAGGAACACCATCGCCGGGAACTGGGTCGTGAAGTGCACCCACAGGCCCAGGCGGGTGCCGGGTTCGCGCCAGGAGTCGCGGATCTGGCGGCGTACGAAGCCCCCGCCGCCCCGGCGCACCGGCGGCGGCTCGTGGCCTTCCGGGTGGTCCCGCAGGAAGAGGGTGAGGGGGACCAGGACGACGAGGCCCGCCACCGCGCTGCCCGCGAAGGCCGGGACCCAGCCGACCCCGTGCAGGACGGGGGCCAGCACCAGCGTGGAGACGAGGTTGCCGGCCATGCCGACCAGGCCGGCCAGCTGGGCCATCAGCGGGCCGCGCCGGGCCGGGAACCACCGGGTGCCCAACCGCAGTACGGATATGAAGGTCATCGCGTCGCCGCAGCCCAGCAGGGCGCGGGCTGCGAGGGCCATCTCGTACGAGGGCGAAAGGGCGAAGCCGATCTGCCCGGCCGTGAACAGGACCGCGCCGAGCGTCAGCACGCGCTTGGTGCCGAGCCGGTCCACCATCAGGCCCACCGGAACCTGCATGCCCGCGTAGACCAGGAGTTGGAGGAGGGAGAAGGCCGAGAGGGCGGATGCGTTGACGTGGAAGCGGTCCACCGCCTCCAACCCGGCCACGCCCAGGCTCGTACGGAAGATCACCGCGACGAAGTAGACGGCGACGCCGATGGACCAGACGGCCACCGCCGTACGGCCTCCCGGGGGGTCCCGGAACAGTGCGGGCCCGCTCACCGGCCCGCCCACTGGCGCGCTCACCGGCCCGCTCAACGGTCGGCCCTCCGCACCAGCGCCTCGACGCGGCCCACGTGGGCCCGGACGGCGGCGGCCGCAGTCTCCGCCTCCCCGGCCCGCAGCGCGTCCAGGATCTCCGTGTGCTCGCCCAGCGTCCGCTCCACCCGCTCGGGATGCCCGTGCAGCAGGGCCACGCCCATCCGCAGCTGCCGGTCGCGGAGCTGGTCGTAGAGCCGGCTCAGGATCTGGTTGCCGGCGCTGCGCACGATCTCGGCGTGGAAGCCCCGGTCGGCGGCCATCAGCGCGGGCAGGTCCCCCGACTCGGCGTGCCGGCGCTGTTCCTCGACCAGGGCGGCGAGCCGCTCCAGCAGGCCGGGCGGCGCCGGCACGGCCCTGCGTACGGTGAACTCCTCGACCAGCAACCGCGTTTCGATGACGTCGGCGATCTCCTGTGCGGAGACCGGCAGCACCAGAGCGCCCTTCTTCGGGTACAGCTTCAGCAGCCCCTCGGTCTCCAGCCGCAGCAGCGCCTCGCGGACCGGCGTACGGGACACCCCGACGGCGTCGGCGAGTTCGCCCTCGGTGAGGAGGGTGCCGCCCTCGTAGCGGCGGTCCACCAGTACGGCCTGTTTGACGTGCCGGTAGACGCGTTCGGCGGCGGTGACGGAGGTCGACCCGGTGGTCGGGGCGGTGGTCGCGGCGGTCGCAGCGGTGGGTGCGGCTGATGGCATGCGCACAGGATAGATACATGAACAGTGCAACGGTTTCCCCGTCCGCGATGCGGACCGCGGGCCCGCGCCGCTGCATCGAAGGATGTACCCGGTCTTCGTTCACCCGCAGGACGTACGGGCCACCGCCCGCCGGGACGCTGGAGCCATGGCCCACACCACCCTCCCCGCCCCCGGGGTGACCACGACCCGGCTCCCCCTCCTCGACGTCCTGCGCGGGGCCGCCATCCTCGGCACGCTCATGACCAACGTCTGGATCTTCGCCTCCCCCGGCTCCGAACGGGCCGTGCTCCAGGGCGGACTGACCCTGCCCGACCCGGTCTCCGACCCCTCCGCCGCGAACATCGCCGAGGCGCTCTTCCGGTTCCTCGCCGACGGGAAGTTCCTGTCCCTCCTGACCATCCTGTTCGGGGTGGGCCTGGCCATCCAGTACGACTCCGCCGCCCGCCGCGGCGAACCGTGGCCGGGCCGCTACCCGCGACGCGCCGCGTTCCTCTTCCTGGAGGGCACCGTCCACTTCGTCCTCGTCTTCGCCTGGGACGTCCTGATGGGGTACGCCGTCACCGCCCTGCTCGTGGCCCGGCTGCTCGCCCGCTCCGAGACGGTGCAGCGGGCCGCGATGTGGACCGCGGGCGCACTCCACCTGGCCCTGATCGGCCTCGTGACGCTCGGGAACCTGGCCGAGCCGGACCACGGGCCCAAGGCTGCGGACCCCTCGGCGGTCGAGCTGTACGCCCACGGCGGCTACCTCGACCAGATCGGATTCCGGCTCGACCACGCCCTCGCGCTGCGCATCGAGCCCGTCTTCTCCTTCGGACTGCTGGTCTTCCTCTTCCTCCTCGGCGTCCGACTGCACCGCGCCGGCGCCTTCGCACCGACCGCCGCCGGGCGCCGCATCCGGGTCCGGATGGCCGCCTGGGGCCTCGGCCTCGGGCTGCCGCTCGGCGCCGCCGCCGCGCTCGGCGGCCACGACCTCTTCGTCCTGGGCCGCTACGGCATCGCCCCGCTGATCTCCGTCGGGTACATCGGCCTGATCGGCTGCGCCCTGGACCGGTTCCGGGTGCCCGGGGCCGGCGCCCTCGCCTCCGTCGGGCGCACCGCCCTGTCCTGCTACGTCGGCCAGAACCTGCTCTGCATGCTGCTCTGCTACGGCATCGGGCTGGGCCTCGCCGACCGGATGGCCGGGAGCGGGCCCTGGTGGGTGATGGGCCTGTGGGCCGCGGTGAGCCTCGCCCTGCTCACCGCGTCCCGACTGTGGCTGCGCCACTTCGACCGGGGCCCGCTGGAGGCCGTACAGCACCGGGCCCTCAGGGCGCGGGCGCCGCGCCCCCGTCCGCAGCCGTGACCTCCACCTCCAGGACGAATTCGTCGTACGGGGCCTCCTGCGGGTAGGGCGGGCGGATCTGCGCGAAGCGGATCCGGGCCCGCCCGCCCGGACAGCGGCCGTGGACGACGTACGTCCGCTCCAACGGCGCACCCGGGAGGACCTGCACGGGCGGCGGCGGTGCCTCGTCCACGGAGACGGCGTCCGCGTCCCCGCTGACCTGCCAGGTCCACACGTACCCGCGTGCCCCGCGCCCGGTGAGCCGCAGCTCGTACGACTCACCGGCGCCGAGCGCTACCTTGCGCACCTCCACCCGCGACGACCTCCCCGCTCAGGCGGAACCGATCACCGGCCCCTCGTGCCAGCCCGACCCTCCCCCAGACCCCGTCCAGGAGGTGCCCCCGCGCCAGTAGTGCTGCAGCTGCCGGTCCGCGCGCAGGACGATGACCTCCAGGTTGAACCCGAAACTGCCCTGGAGCATCCCGGTGACCGCGAGCGCGTCGTGACCGAAGACGGCGCTGCGGCTCCAGGCGGAGCCGGAGGCGTTGCCCCGCCACCAGTGCTCGACCCGGCCGCCGGCGCCCACCGCACATAGCTCGTAGTTCCCGGCGGTGTCCTCGTCCAGCGCCCCGTACTGCGCCTCGATCAGACAGGGCGCGGAGGTGATCGCGCTGCCGAAGACCTCACCGGGGCGCCAGACGAAACCGTTCGGGTCGTCGCGCCACCACAGCTGCATCCGGCCGTCCGTACGGGTGGCGACGAGGTCGAGGTGGCGGCTGCGCGTCTGGACCAGGGCGGGCCCGAAGTGGGCGATGCCGGAGGCGAAGCGCCCGCCGTCGTTCCAGGTCCAGGGGGCGCCGTTGATCCGCCACCAGTGGTTCAGCCGACCGTCGGCGGTGCGGACGACCACCTCGAAGTTGCCCGGCTTGCCGTAGTCGCTCTGGATGAACGCCGGGGTCGAACCGATCGCCGCGTCGCCCGGACCGAAGGCGCCGCCGTCGCGCCAGACCCCGCCGGACTGCTCGTAGAAGAAGTGGCGCAACCGGCCGCCGGTGGTCACGTGCAGCGACTCCATGTTCCGGTTGTACGTGGTCCCGGTGAAGGCGGGCTGCCCGGAGGCGTCGTTCGCGTACGCCCGGGCGCGGGCCCACGGGAAGGGGGCGTCGCCCTCGCGCCACCAGTGCTGGAGGCGGCCGCCGTCGGCGGTGGCGAGCATCTCGAAGTTGCGGTGGGCGCGGCCGTTCCCGCTCTCGTACACGTTTCCGGCGTGCAGACGGCGCTTGCTCCACGGATCGATGTTGGTGCCGCGCAGCCCGCACTTGGCCCAGTGGTCGATGTTGACCTCGCCGTAGGCGATCCGCCCGTACCCGCCGACGTGGTAGCCCGGCCCCCAGGAGTTCTTGAACAGCCAGCAGCCCGCGGCGTCGTCGTAGCCGACGATCAGCACGCAGTGGCCGCCCGCGAGGCGGTCGCTGGTGCGGTGGTAGACGCCGGAGCCGAGCCCGAAGAAGTCGTCGTACACGTCGAAGCACGCGGTCAGCGGGCCGACGGTGTCGAGCCAGACCTTCTGCTGCTCCACCTCACCGAGGCGGACGTAGTCGGTGATCCGGACGGTACGGCCCGACCGGTCCCAGCTGGGGGTGTACTCGGCGCGCCAGGCGTCACGGCGGTCGGCCGGGACGGTGGACGGGGGCGGCGAATAGGGCCAGCAGTCCGGGTCGGCCAGACCGCCGTTCCCCTTGATCCAGTCGAGGGCCGTCTCGGGGTTGGAACCCTGGCCACAGGTGGACTTCAGACCGTCGTGGACGTCCCCCTCCGACCGCTCCGCCCAGACGCCGTGCTCGATGCGGGCCATCGACTCGACCAGGCCCGCGGCCCCGAAGGCCCAGCAGGAACCGCACGGGTTCTGGTCCTTGACCTTGGTGATCCAGGGCCAGCCCCAGCGGCTGCGCCAGTCGACGGCGGCGGGACGGCCTCCGACGACCGGTCCCCGCGCGTCGGGCAGCAACCCGTGGGCGGCCCGGCGCCGGGTGAGGTGCGGATTACCGCTCTCGTGCCCGATCAGCTCCCGCAGATCGACGGCGCCCGCCTCCTCGGCGGGCGTGAGGTTCGCCCCGGGCTCCAGGCCGAGGGAAGGCCGCGGCACGGCCTCCTCGTCGGCGAGGTGCTCGATGACGGACCAGCGCGCCCCGTGCTCCACGAGCTGTGCACGCAGCTCCCCCACCGTCTGAACGGATCCTGACTCCGACTCTGATCCTGACTCGACAGACTGCTCCGGCATACCGGCCCCCCAGCTGCAACCGTTCTGATGCGAGACCCGGGAGCGTCCACCGGGCGGTGGGGCGCGTCAAGGGTGTTCACGAGGTCGCGCGGTCGCACGGGGGGGGTGTACGGAGGTCGCCCGTCCGCCCCCGGCATCAGAGGGACACCGGGGGCGGACGGGCGCATGGCGCGCAGCGCTAGTCGAGCGGGGCCGCCGGGGCCGCGGGGGCCGCGGCGGGCATGCCGGGCAGACCGAGGCCGGTGAAGAGGGCGGCCACGGTGGCGCCGAGGTCGGCCACGACGTTCGTGGCCTTGGCCTTGGCGTCGGTCGTGCAGCCGCAGGGGCCGGCCGCCTTGGCGACTTCGTCGACGGACGCCTTGAGGTGGTCGACGGCGGCGGTCACGACGTCCAGACGGGTGCGGTTCACGGCCCGGGGCATCGAGACGGCGGGGACGACCGCCGGCACCGCGGCCGGGAGCGTGACGGGCTTGGCGGCCTCGGCAGGCGGCTTCACGGCCTCGACCGGCGGCTTGGCCACCTCGACCGGAGGCTTCGCGGCTTCGACCGGCGGCTTCACTGCCTGCACCGGGGGCTTCGCAGCCTCTACCGGAGGCTTCGCGGCCTCGGCCGGCGGCTTGGCGGCCTCCACCGGCGGCTTCGCAGCCTCAACCGGAGGCTTCGCGGCCTCGGCCGGCGGCTTCACTGCCTGCACCGGAGGCTTCGCAGCCTCAGCCGGAGGCTTCGCGGCCTCGGCCGGCGGCTTCGCGGCTTCCACTGGAGGCTTGGCGGCCCCAACCGGAGGCTTCGCAGCCTCGGCCGGAGGCTTCGCAGCTTCCACCGGAGGCTTCACGGCCTCGGCCGGCGGCTTCGCGGCCTCCACCGGAGGCTTCACGGCCTCCACCGGAGGCTTCGCGGCCTCAACCGGCGGCTTTGCGACCTCCGACGGCGGCTCGTCCGGCGGGGTGTCGTCCGTCGGAGACTTCGGCAGGACCACCTGGGTCACCGGCAGGTTCGCCGGTTGCTTGGTCGCGGCCCCGGGCGCCGCGGGGGCCGCCGCCGGGGCGGCTGCCGCGAAGGTCTTCTTCAGGCCGGCGAGCGCCGCCTCGATCTTCTGCTTGTGCGCGGCCAGGTCCGCGTCCGCAAGCTTGCCGTCCGGTGACCTCAGGACCTCCCCGAGGAAGTTGGTGACGGGGGTGATCAGGCTGCCGGCGGCCCCCAAGGACTCCACCTGCGCGGTCAGCGCCTCGGCGCCGGGGATGGCCTTCTTCGCCGCCGGCGGGGCCGCCTTGGTGGGGGCGTCGGCGGCACCGGCCAGGGCGGGGGACACGGTCAGCAGCGACACGCAGAGGGCCGCGGGGAGGGTGTAGCGGGTGATGCGGTGCAAGAGCTCACTCCTGTTCAGAGTCGGGAGGGGCACGGGACCTGCCCCTGTCCACTCACCGCCACCCGGTCACATTCGGCAACCGGAAACCGGGCCGCGCACCCCTGGAAATGCACCGCGGACCGGCCGTTTTAGCCCCCGTGACCTGCATGAATCTCTTTCACTCCACTGCTTGCTGCACGCGTGAAGCCATCACCTTGCGTGAGCGTCACGGTGTCCGGGACCTCCACCCCGGCCTGCCCCCCTTGGTCAGGCCGGAGTGGAGGAGTGTTCTGCCTGCCGGTCGGCGGCCCGCGCCCCGGCCCGGCGGACGGAGCGCCGGTCCGGCGCGAGCCCGTACCCGGCCAGGCCGATGGCCAGCAGGAACACCACGCAGGCCGCCTCGAAGGCGAACGCGTACCCGCCCGTTGCGGCGGCCGGATCCCCGGCGGCCAGCAGGGAGGCCGTCCGGGCGTCGGCGGCGGAGGTGATCAGGGCGAGGCTGATGGTCGGCCCGGCCAGGATGGCCGTGTTGACCACCGCCCCGGCCAGCGCGGACTGCTCCTCCGGGACCCCGCTGACGGCACCCACCACCGCGGCGGACATCAGCGTGCCGATGCCGGCCGACAGGATGACCAGGCCGGCCAGGACGCAGGGGGTCGAGCCCGTACGCAGCCCCACTCCGCCGATCAGGAACAACCCGGCGGCGATGACGGCCAGTCCTGCGACCGCCACCGCTCGGACCCCGTGGCGGGCGACGATCCGCCCCGCGACGAAGCCGACACCGAGCAGCATCGCGCTGTACGGGATGAAGGCCAGCGCGTTCTGGAAGGCCGAATAGCCGCGTACCTGCTGGAAGTAGAGGGCCAGCAGGAAGGCGGTGCTGGCGCCGATGGCCGGGCCGAGCAGCGCGCAGACGAGGGCGGTCGCCCGGCGGCGCGAGGCGAGGAAGCCGAGCGGCAGCAGGGGTGCGCGGACGCGCTGCTGGGCGGCGACGAACACAGCGAGCAGGACCGCTCCGAGGGCGAGCGGGGCGAGGACCTGGGCGGCGGTCCAGCCGTGCGGGCCGACCATCACGAGGCCGTAGCCGAGGGTGGAGAGCCCGAGGGTGGCGAGCACCGCACCGAGGAGGTCCACGGGGACCCGTACGGGAGCCGGCCCGGTCGGCAACGAGCGGGGGGCGAGGGCCAGTACGGCCGTGGCCGCGGCGGCGAGCAGTGCGAAGCTCCACCGCCAGGTCAGCCAGGTGACGAGCGCTCCGCTGAGGACGATGCCGACGGCGGCGCCGAGGCTGGCCAGCAGGCCCCAGCGGGCCAGGGCGGCGGCCCTGGCCCGGCTTTCGGGGAAGACGACCCGCAGCAGGGCCATGGCCGCGGGGGCGGCGAGGGCGGCCCCGCAGCCCTGGAGGAAGCGGGCGGCGAGGACGGCGTGGGAGCTGGGGGCGAGCGCCGCGGCGAGCGAGGCGACGGCGAACAGGGCCGTGCCCCGAGAGAACAGCCGACGCTGTCCGATCCGGTCGGTGAGCCGGCCTCCGAGCAGCAGCAGGCCGCTGAAGGCGAGGCCGTAGGCGGCGCTGTCGAGGATGAGGTCGATCCGGCTCAGGCCGAGTTCCCGCTGCATGGCCGGACCGGCGGCGAACGTCACCGACACCGAGGCGTTGAGCAGGAGTTGCACGGCGCCGAGGATCGCGAACCGCGCCCAGGTGCTGCGCGGGGCGGCCAGGGCCCGGGCCTCTGGGGAATCGTCCATGCCGCGAGTCTGGCAGTCGCTGACAGCAGCGGGGGGCGCCGCCGGCTCAGTCCGTCAGGTCTGCCGGCAGCTGCGCCGCCGCGTGCGGGGCGGAGCCGTCGTCAGGACTCCTTCGGCAGCAATACGACGCGGCTGCCGTGCAGTTCGCCGTCCTCGATGCGCCGGTGCGTACGGGCCGCGTCCGACAGCGGGACCCGCTCTACGGAGCGGGCGCGCAGCCTGCCGTTCGCCAGCAGGCGGTTGATCGAACCGGCGGCCTCGGCGAGTTCGGCCGCGGTGGCGTGCGAGATCACGAAGCCGACGACGGAGCCGTCCTTCATGTAGAGCGGCCCGGCCGGCAGGACGGGCTGGGAGCGGGCGCCGGCGAGGAGCACGATCCGGCCGCGGGGGGCGAGCAGCGCGACCGCGCCGGCCAGGTCGTTCGTCCCGGAGGTGTCGACGTGGACGTCGATGCCCTCCGGGCTGAACTCCCGTATGCGGTCGGCGAGGTCCGGGTCCTTGTAGTCGAAGACGGCTTCGGCGCCGAGCGCGAGGCAGTGCCCGGCGTCACGCGCACCGGCGGTGGCGATGACCCGGGCGCCCGCCTCCACGGCCATGACGATCAGGGCGCTGCCCACGTTCCCGGCGGCGCCGGCGACGAGCACGGTCTCGCCGGGGCGGACGCGGCCGTGGGTGAACAGGGCGAGGTACGCGGTGCCGGCGGGGTGCACGACCGCGACGGCCTCGGCGGCGTCCACGGCTGCGGGCAGGCGGTAGAGCCGGTCGACGGGGACGACGGCCAGCTCGGCGGCGGCGCCCTGGCGGCCGCCGTGGCCGAGGCTGTTGCACCAGACGCGGTCCCCGGGGGCGAAGCCGGCCGCTCCGGGGCCGGCCGCCACCACGGTGCCGACCAGGTCGCGGCCGATCACGAACGGGAACTCGACGGGGGTGCGGAAGAGGCCGGACCGTACGAAGGTGTCCACCGGGTTGACGGACACCGCCTCGACCTCGACCAGGACATCCGTGGGGCCGGGGGCCGGAGGGACGATCTCGCCGTAGCGGATGTTCTCGGCGGGGCCCAGTTCTTCGATGAAAGCTGCACGCATGGCGCGATCCTCGCAAGGGCCGGCGGCGTTCGGGCAGCGTGCGGCGAAGGCTTCGTCAACTCCCGGAAGCAGCCGCGCGGCACCGGGATCCGGGCATGGCCGAAGGGCCGCTACGGGGGTGTGAGCGGCCCTTCGGAGAGGGGGGAGCAGTGCAGGAGCTGGCGACTCCGGCCTGGGGTGGATCAGAGGCCGGCCTCGGCGATGGCGCGAGTCTCGCGGATCTTCGTACCGAGCGCGGAGAGCAGCTGCTGGAGGATCTCGACGGTGGTGTCGTCGGTCAGGTTGCCGTGCTCGTCGAAGCGCTCGTGGGCGCGGAAGATCTGCAGCTCGGGCTTGCCGACGACCTTGGAGTCCGTCCACAGGAACATCTGGCGCAGCGCGAGCTGGGCGCGGACGGTGCCGAAGTTGGTCGGGGCGGCGCCGGCGATGGCGACCGGCTTGCCGGTCAGCGAGGAGGCGAGGGCCGGGCGGCTCGCCCAGTCCAGGGCGTTCTTCAGGACACCGGGGATCCCGTAGTTGTACTCGGGGGTGGCGATGAAGAGGCCGTCCGCCTCGGCGATGCGGCGACGCAGGTCGGCGACGGCGACCGGCGCCGGGTCGACGTCGTGGTCGGTGTCGTAGGGCGGGATGTCGCGCAGGCCCTCGTAGATCTCGATGGCCAGGTCACCGGGGGCGAACTTCTGGGCGGCGCGCACGAGGGCGCTGTTGTACGAGGCGCCGCGCAGGCTGCCGGAGATGGCCAGGATCTTGAGCTCGGGCATGAACTGTCCTTCCGCGAAGGTGACATGCGCAGCGAATGCCGTGCCCGGCATGCCCCTGCGAGATGAACGTCGGTGAATGAGCTGGAGTCTGTCCGCGCACGGGACGCACCGACAACGGCGGACGGCCGTATCTGTCATCTATCGGCGGGCGGGTCGGTGCTCAGGACTTGATCGAGGACGGTCTCTCCCGTATAACTGACCTCGAACTGAACTGAACTGTATGGTTCACGTCCCACACGTCAGCTCATCACCGCCGGACCGCGACGACCGCGAACGAACGAGAGAAGGCATCATGACCACCCTGGGTTCCGCCACCGCCACCGCCACCGCGATCCGTTCGGTGGTCGACGTGCTGCAGCCGGTGCACACGCTGGAGGGCGAGGGCTTCCCGGTCCGCCGCCCCTTCCCCACCCCGCGGATCCCGCAGCTGGACCCGTTCCTGATGGTCGACCAGGTCGGCCCGGTGGACCTCGGCCCGGGCGAGCCCAAGGGCGCCCCCGACCACCCGCACCGCGGCTTCGAGACCATCGCGTACGTCCTGGAGGGCGACATCGAGTACGCGGACTCCACCGGCAGCCGCGGCGTCGTACCGCCCGGGGCCGTGCAGTGGCTGACGGCGGGCGCGGGCGTGGTGCACTCGGCCCAGCCGACCGACGCCTTCCGCGCGGCGGGGGGCCTCCAGCACAACCTCCAGATCTGGGTGAACCTGCCGGCCGCCCGCAAGGGACTGCGTCCGCGCACCCAGAACCGCACGGCGGAGCAGATCCCGGTGGTCCGCACCCTGGACGGGTCCTGGTTCAAGGTCATCGCGGGCTCCGCGCTCGGCGTGACCGGGCCCTTCGACACGCAGGTCCCGGTGACGGTCGTGCACGCCTCCATCGCGCCGGGCGCAAGCGCCGAACTCCCGGCGCCGGCGGGCCGCAACGCGGCGGTGTACGTCCTGTCGGGCAGCGGCAGGGTCGCCGCGAGCGAGCTGGCCGACGGGGAACTGGCCGTCCTCGCCGACGACGGCGACACGGTCCACGTCGAGGGCGGCCCGATCGGCGCCGACCTGCTCTTCCTGACGGGCGAGCCGATCGGCGAACCGGTGTTCCGCGCAGGCCCGTTCGTGATGAACACCGCCGAGGAGATCGACCAGGCCTTCGACGACTACGCGGCGGACCGCCTGGGCCGCTACGAGGACTGATCCCGACCCGCACAACAGACCACAACGGGGGGCACCCCGCCGACTCCCGGCGGGTGCCCCCGGTGGCATTTCGGGGCCCGAAGATACGATCTTCGGCAGGTGCAGGGCTCGGAGGGGGCGTCATGAGGCTGTTCTGGCTGGTGTGGCTGGCGCGTCACTTCGGGGAATTCGGCTACAGCCGAGGGCCGTTGCACGGGGCGATCGGCACGGCGGCCACGCCGTTCAGCGCCCTGCTCCTCGGGTACGCCCTGCGGCGCCACGAGGTGGCCGCGCTGGCCGCCGGCGCCGTGGTGGGCGTCGGGGGAATCACCTGGCTGGCCCTGCACTGACACTGCCGCCGCGACGCCGGCGCAAACGCAGGCCGGCGCAAACGCAGGCCGGCACAGACGCAGGCCGGCGCAAACGGCTGCGGTCAGTCGCGCAGGAGGACGACCGCGAGGCCCGCCATCACGCCCAGCAGGACGCCGAGCACGCCGTACCTCGGCCGCGACTCGCGCAGTACGGGGAGGAAGTGGTCCGCGGAGAAGCGGCCCGGCCCGATGAGGGTCAGGGCCACGACCCCGGCCAGCAGCACCAATTCGAGCTCCACTCCCTTGGGGGCGAAGTAGGCGCCAAGGCCCCGCACGGCGAGGACGTTGACGAACACGCCGATCAGTGCCGCACCCGCCAGCGGGGTGAGCAGGCCGAGGGCGAGGCCGAGCCCGCCCAGGGTCTCGGACAGGCCGGCGACGACGGCCGTGGTCTTCCCGGCCGGGTAACCGCTCGCGGTGAAGCCCTTGCCGAACGCGTCGAGGCCCGGGCCGCCGAACCAGCCGAAGAGCTTCTGCGTGCCGTGGCCGGCCATGGTCAGGCCCACGACCAGCCGCAGCACGAGCAGGCCGACGTCATGGGCGACGGTGGTGACGGGAACGGCGGGGCCCGAGGCGGCGCTGAGGAGCGAGCGGTCCCATTGCTGCGACGTCATGAACGTCCGTCCGTTCTTCCGCTCCTGCGTCACCCGTGCGCGACGGCCACCCTAGGACGCCCGGAGGCCATGGCCCCGGCGAAACGGCGGGCGGCAGGCGCGGTGACCCGTTCGGCCCCCTTCGGCCCCGGTCAGACCTCGCTCACGGCGTACTGGTGGAGGAACATGTCCACGCCGCCCTGGACGAGGCGCTCCGCGAGGTCCGCGTCGAGGGCGGTGCCGTACACCCCGTAGACGAGGTGGGGGGACAGGACCAGGCCCGAGAGCTGGAGGACGGCCAGCTCCATGTCCGGGATGCGGAGCAGGCCGCGGTCGTCGAGCCGGCCGAGGGCCGTGGCCAGGGCCGCGTGCTGGCGGCCGGGGCCCTCCTCCTGCCAGGTGGTGCCGAGCTCCGGGAAGCGGTGGCGCTCGCCCGCGATCACGTTGCGCAGCGCTAGCACCTCCGGGGTGGTGAGGCCGGCGACCCAGGTGCGGCAGGCCTCCAGCAGGTCGGTGCGGACGTCGTCCGACTCGGCGAGCTTGGCCTGGATCACCGACTGGGCCACCTCCAGCGCCTCGTCGAGCGTCTGCCCGATCACGGCGTTGAAGAGGTTCTCCTTGCTGCCGAAGTGGTTGTAGATGGTGACCTTGGAGACGCCGGCCTCGGCGGCGAGCTGGTCCACTCCGGCCCCGAAGCCCTCGCGCAGGAACACGGTGCGCGCCGCCTCCAGGATGGCCTCGCGCTTGCGCGCCGCGCGCGCCCCCGTGGGAACGGCCTGGTGGGCGTCGTTGGCGCTGGTCCGTGCGCTGGTCCGTGCGGTCATGTCGATCCCTACTCCTCGGGGGTGCGGGCCCCAGTCTAGATCCCAACTGAACTGTACCGTTGCGTTCAATTGAACTGAACTGTATGGTTCAGGAAGTGGGAGGCGCCAAACACGGCGCCAATACACCGCAGTTGAGACGTTCCAGTCCAAAGGAGGCCCATCCCCATGAGCGACACCCAGACGCCCCTCTTCCGGTCGCGAGCCCAGATCCACGTGTCCGCCACGCCGGCCGAGGTGTACGCCGTGGTAACCGACCTGGCCCGCAGCGGCGAGTGGAGCCCCGAGTGCCTCGGCGGGGAATGGACCACCGGCACCCCCGGCGCGGTCGGCTCGGTGTTCCACGGCGAGAACGAGCGCAGCGAGGACGTCGTCTCCTGGGCGCCGGTGGTGCGCGGCAAGTGGTCGACCTACGCCGAGGTCGTCGCCGCCGAGCCGGGCCGGACCTTCCAGTGGGCCATGCACAACAGCTCCGGCGAGAAGCAGGACAGCATCTGGGGCTTCTCCATCGAGGCCGACGGCGAAGGCAGCCTCCTGGTCCACCACTTCCGGATGGGCGCCGCCACCGAGGGGATCACCGGCATCACCGCCGAGATGGACGGGGGCGAGAAGCAGCAGTTCTTCACCGAGTGGGGCGAGAAGGTGGCCGGCGACCTCGCCACGACCCTCGAACGCATCAAGGTCGTCATCGAAAAGGACCTCGCCTAGCAGGACCCATCCGGACCGGCGCCCGGGCGCCCGAGCAATCCGGTTGGCAACTCACCTCCACCACACCTGACTTGGGAAAAGGCCAGACGATGATTCTGCAGCGCATCGGGAACAAGGGAATCCGGCTCGGGACGCTCTTCGAGCGGGCCGCGAGAAAGCACCCGACGAACGTCGTGATCCTCGATCACGACCTGGACATAGCCCCCGCCCTGGGGCGCCGGGCGACGGTGGCCGAGGTCGCCGACCTGATCGACGACTTCGCCTCCCGGCTCTGGGCCGCCAAGGTCCGCCCCGGCCGCCGGGTCGTCGTCTACAAGTCCGACGGCTTCGACATCACCCTGCTGGCCTGCGCGGTCGCCCGCATCGGCGCCGTCCCGGTGCTGCTGTCCCCCAAACTCGACGGCGAGACCGTCGCCGAACTCGTACGCCGTACCGACCAGCCCTACCTGCTCACCGACCAGGACAAGCTGGAGACCGAGTTGCCCGCCTCGGTCTTCGAGGAGGCCGAGCAGGTCCTGCTCACCTCCGGCAGCTACCAGGAGGCCACCGAGCTCGCCTCGCTCGTCGGGGCGCCCCGGGTCCCCGCCGTGACCATGCCGCCCGAACACCCGACCCTGATCACGCACACCTCCGGCACCACCGGCACCCCCAAGCTCGCCGTCCACACCGGCGCGACCCTCCAGGCACGCTACCGACCGCAGGCCACGATCACCAAGCCGCTCATACCCGGCCGCGAGACGATCGCCCTGCACGTCTCCTTCGTCCACTCACGGCTCATCACCGCCCTCGCCATCTCCCTCTTCCGCGGCTTCCCGATCGTCGTCCTCGCCGACTCCGACCCCAAGAAGGCCGCCGACCTGTTCGCCCAACTGCGCCCCGGCATCCTCGAAGCCCACCCCAACTCCTTCATGGAGTGGGAGGAGATGGTCGACGACCCCCGCGGGCCGCTGGCGAACGTGAAGCTCTTCAGCAGCACCTTCGACGCCATCCACCCGCGCACCGTGCAGCGGCTGCTCAAGGCTACGAAGCGCAGGGCCCCGGTCTTCGGCCAGCTGTACGGACAGAGCGAGATCGGCCCGGCCGTCGCCCGCTCCTTCTCCAAGCGCCGCGGGCTCGACGCCGACGGCCGCTGCGTGGGCATGCCCTTCCCCGGCATGACCGACGTCCGCGTCGTCAGCCGCAACGGGCTCCCGCCGTCCGAGACCAACCCGGGCTTCATCGAGGTCAAGAGCGACGGCCGGATCGTCACCTACCTCGGCGAGCAGGAACGTTACGACAAGCAGGTCAACGAAGGCTGGTGGCGCATGGGCGACGTCGGCTACCGCACCAAGTGGGGCTGCGTGCACCTGCTCGACCGCGAGGTCGACCTGATCGAGGGCTTCGGCTCCACCCTCGCCGCCGAGGACACCCTCTTCACCCGGCTGGACGCACTCGCCGAGGTCATCATCATCCCCGACGAGAGCGGTCGCGCCGTCCCCGTCGTCTGCACCAAGGACGACGAGCCCCTCGACCCCGAGGCCTGGAAGGCCGCCGTCGCCGGGCTCCCGCCGATGGCCGAACCGGTCCAGTGGCGCCAGTCCGAGCTGCCGCAGACCGCCACCACCAAGATCAAGCGGCTGGAGCTCGCCCGACTGCTCACCGCCGGCGCCACCACCGCAACCACCGGCGCCACCGCCGACCGCACCGAGGAGAAGGTCTGATGTCGAAGCTGATCATCATCGGTGGCGGAATAGGCGGACTCGCCACCGCCCTCGCCACCGCCCGCCAGGGACACCAGGTCCTCGTGCTGGAGCGCGCCCCCGAGTTCGCCGAGATCGGCGCCGGCATCCAGCTCGCCCCCAACGGCCTGCACGCCCTCGACCGCCTCGGCCTCGGAGACGCCGTCCGCTCCACCGCCGTGCAGATGGACGAGCTCCGGTTCATGGACGGGGTCACCGGCCGGCACGTGGTCAGCATGGACCTGACCGAGCGCTACCGCGAGCGGTTCGGCAACCCGTACGCCGTCGTCCACCGCGCCGAACTGCACACCAAGCTGCTGGAGGCCTGCCAGGCCTCCGACGCCATCGAACTGCGCAGCGCCGTCACCGCCGTCGGGTACGAACAGGACGCCACCGGCGCCTCGGTCGTCCTGGAAGACGGCGAGCGGATCACCGGCGACGCCCTCATCGGCGCCGACGGCATCCACTCCGCGATCCGCGCCCAGCTCGTCGGCGACGGCGCGCCCCGCAACTCCGGGATCACCGTCTACCGGGCCGTCATACCGATGGAACAGGTCCCCGAGGAGCTGCGCCACCTGACCTCGGTGACCTGGTGGACCGGGCCGCACTGCCACTTCGTGCACTACCCGATCGCCGGCGGCAAGTACCTCAACCTCGCGGCCAGCAGCGACAACCACGCCACCGAGACCCTCGCCGGTGTCCCCGCCAGCCCGGAAGACATCCGCCGCGAGTTCTCCGCCCTCGGCGAGGACGCCCAGCGCCTGCTGGCACTCGGCGAAGGCTGGAAGTCCTGGGTCCTGGTCGACCGGGACCCGGTCGACACCTGGACCGACGGCCGGGTCGCACTGCTCGGCGACGCCGCCCACCCGATGCTCCACTACGTGGCGCAGGGCGCCTGCCAGGGCCTTGAGGACGCCGTGATCCTGGGCGACCTGCTCGACTGCGGTTCCGACGAACTCCCGCAGCGCTTCGAGAAGTTCAACGCCGAGCGGCGCGAGCGCACCGCGAAGATCCAGCTCCTCGCCCGGGAGAGCATCAAGCTCTGGCACACCGCCGGGGAGGCCGTCCCGGCCCGCAACGAGTACCTCTCGACCCTCACCCCCGACCAGCTCCACGACTACGTGGCCTGGATGCACGGCGCCCGCACCCTCGACGAGAACACCACCCCGGACGGAGAGCAGCGATGAGCACGCACCAGGTACGCGAGACCGGACGGATCCAGATCGCCATCATCGGCGCGGGCCCCCGCGGCCTGTCGGTCCTGGAGCGGCTGTGCGCCAACGAGCGCCGCAACCCCACGCACTCCGCGGTCACCGTCCACGTGGTCGACCCCTCGGCGCCCGGCGCCGGCCAGGTCTGGCGCTCCGACCAGTCCCAGCACCTGCTGATGAACACGGTCGCCTCCCAGATCACCATCTACACCGACGACAGCGTCCGTACCGAGGGCCCCATCGAGCCGGGCCCGAGCCTGTACGAATGGGCCAAGGACATCGCCTGCGAGTCCGCGGACGGGGCGACCCTCGCCGAGGCCCGCCGGCTGGGCCCGAACACGTACCCCACCCGCGCCTTCTACGGCAGCTACCTGCGCGCCACCTTCGAGCGCGTCGTGCGCAGCGCCCCCGCCCACGTCAGCATCGAGGTGCACCGTTCCCGGGCCGTGGCCATGGCCGACACGCACGGCACCCCCGGCGGGGAGCAGGGCGTCCGGCTGGAGAACGGCACCCGACTCAACAAGCTCGACGCGATCGTGATGGCGCAGGGCCACGTACCGGCCCGGCTGACGCCGCGAGAGGCGAAGACCGCGAGCCTCGCCCGGATCCACCACCTCACGTACGTCACGCCCGCCAACCCGGCGGACCTGAACCTGAACGTCGTGAAGCCCGGAGAGAACGTCCTGCTGCGCGGCCTCGGCCTGAACTTCTTCGACCACATGGCGCTCTTCACCTCCGGCCGCGGCGGCACCTTCGTCCGCGCCGAGGACGGCCGCCTGACCTACCGCGCCTCCGGCAACGAGCCCACGCTGTACGCCAGTTCGCGGCGCGGCATCCCGTACCACGCCCGCGGCGAGAACGAGAAGGGAGCGTACGGCCGCTACCTGCCCCGGCTGCTCACCCCGGAGAAGATCGCCGAGATGCGCCGCCGCTCCCAGGACGGCGAGGGCATCAGCTTCTCCGCGGACCTGTGGCCGCTGATCTCCCGCGAGACGGAGAGCGTGTACTACGGCACCCTGCTGGAGTCCCGCGGCCGTGGCGCCGAGCGCGAGGGCTTCACCCGGCGGTACCTGTCGCTGGAGGACGCGGACGACCGGGCCTCGCTGCTGGACGTCTACGGGTTCGAGTACGAGCAGCGTTGGGACTGGGAGAAGCTCTCCCGCCCGTACGGCGACCGCGAGTTCACCAGCCGCGAGGAGTTCCGGGACTGGCTGGTCGGCTACCTGGCCAAGGACGTCGCCGAAGCCAAGGCCGGCAACCTGAGCGGCCCGCTCAAGGCGGCCCTGGACGTGATGCGCGACCTCCGCAACGAGATCCGGCTCGCCGTGGACCACGGCGGTCTGGACGGCCACTCGCACCGCGACGACCTCGAAGGCTGGTACACCCCGCTCAACGCCTTCCTCTCCATCGGCCCGCCGGCCTCCCGCATCGAGGAGATGATCGCCCTGATCGACGCCGGGGTGCTCGTCCTGACCGGTCCCGGGACCGAGATCCGCGTCGACACCGCCGCCGGCGACGACGCCACCTTCATCGCCCAGTCCCGTACCGTCCCCGGCCCCGCGATCCGCGCCGCCGTCCTGATCGAGGCCCGGCTGCCCGAGCCCGACCTGCGGCGCACCGACGACCCGCTGCTGCGCCACCTGCTCGACACCGAACAGTGCACCACCTACCGGATCGCCGGCTCCGACGGCAGCAGCTACGAGTCGGGCGGCCTCGCCGTCACCGAGCGCCCGTACCGGCTGCTCGACGCCCGCGGCCGGGCCCACCCGCGCCGGTTCGCCTACGGGGTGCCCACCGAATCCGTGCACTGGGTCACTGCGGCCGGCATCCGCCCGGGCGTCGACTCGGTCACCCTCGGCGACTCCGACGCCATCGCCCGCTCCGTCCTGGCCCTGGCCGCCGCCGGCGTGGTCCCCAGCGGTGTCGCGCCGCTGCCGGCCGAGACCGACCTCACCGGGGTCCTGGTATGAGCACGGCCCCTGAGGACCGGGCCGGGCAGGACGCGCTCACCGACGCGGGGCTGCTGTCGCCGGTACGGGTCGGCACCCCCACGGAGGAGGCCGTCAGCGACCTGGCCTGGCTCCAGGCCATGCTCGACGCCGAGGCCGCCCTGGCCCGGGCCCAGGCCGGACTCGGCACCCTCCCCGAGGACGCCGCCGCCGCCATCACCCGTGCGGCCCGGGCGGAGAACCTCGACCTGCGGGCCCTGGCGCTGGCCGCCCGGGAGACCGCGAACCCGGTGGTCGGCCTGGTGCAGGCGCTGACCCGGGTGGTCGCGGAGCAGGACACGCAGGGCACCGGCGCCGCCGAGTACGTGCACCGCGGTTCCACCAGCCAGGACATCTTCGACACCGGCGCCATGCTGGTGGCCGACCGGACGCTGAAGCTGATCCGGGCCGATCTGGCCCGTACCGCCGGGGCCCTGGCCCAGCTGGCCGGCGCGCACCGGGACACGGCGATGGCGGGACGGACGCTGGCCCTCCAGGCCGTACCCACCACATTCGGGCTGAAGGCGGCCGGCTGGCGGCAGTTGGTCCTGGACGCCGACCGGCGGCTGGCCCGGGTGCAGGAGGACGGGCTACCCGTGTCGCTCGGCGGCGCGGCGGGCACGCTGGCCGGCTACCTCGAATACGCCCGGATCGACGGCGCGGACCGAGCGTCGGAGCCCGGCGCGTACCTGGACGACCTGGTCGGGGCGTTCGCCGCCGAGACCGGACTGGCCCGCCCCGCACTGCCCTGGCACGTCCTGCGCACCCCGATCGCAGATCTCGCCGCCGCGCTCGCCTTCACCGCCGGGGCCCTCGGGAAGATCGCGATCGACGTGCAGAACCTGGCCCGCACGGAGGTTTCCGAGGTCGCCGAGCCGGCGGTGGCCGGCCGCGGCAGCTCCTCGGCCATGCCCCACAAGCGCAACCCGGTCCTGAGCACGCTGGTGCGCAGCGCCGCCCTCCAGGTGCCGGTCCTGGCCACCGGCCTCGTGCAGTGCCTGGTTTCGGAGGACGAACGCTCGGCGGGGGCCTGGCACGCCGAATGGCAGCTGCTGCGCGAGTGTCTGCGGCTGGTCGGCGGCGCCGCCCACACGGCGGTCGAGCTGGCCGAGGGGCTGACGGCCCGGCCGGAGCGGATGCGGGCCAACCTGCTGCTGACCGGCAGTCAGGTGGTGTCCGAACGGATCGCGGCCGTGCTCGCACCGGAGTTGGGCAAGGCGGCGGCGAAGCAGCTGCTGACCCGGGTCTCGGCCGCGGCCGGGGAGAGCGGCCGGCCGCTGTGCGAACTGCTAGCCGAGGAGCCCGTACCGGGCGGGCGGTGGAGCAAGGACGAACTGGAGCGGCTGTGCGATCCGGCCGCTTACACGGGCGGTGCGGGGCCGTTGGTGGACCGGGCCCTGGCCCGGCGCGACTGACCGTACGCAGGGACGGAGCCGTCGACTTGACGACTTCGGCGGATCTGCCATTGAGCTCAACTGAACTGAACTGTATGGTTCAAGTCAGTAGTCACCGAGCAGAGAAAGCCGAGGAGCCATGACGTCGCCGTCGCCCGCACGTCCCGCAGCCGGACGCTGGATCGAGGACTGGGACCCCGAGAACGAGGAGTTCTGGCAGCGGACCGGCAAGCGCACCGCCCGCCGCAACCTGGCCCTCTCGGTCCTCTCCGAGCACATCGGGTTCTCGGTGTGGAGCATGTGGTCAGTGCTGGTGCTCTTCATGTCACCGGCCATCGGCCTCGGCTTCGCGCCCTCCGAGAAGTTCCTGCTCGTCGTCGTCCCCACCCTCGTGGGCGCCGCCCTGCGGCTGCCCTACAGCTACGCGGTCACCCGCTTCGGCGGCCGCAACTGGACCGTCTTCGCCTCCGGCATCCTGCTCGTACCCGCCCTCGCCGCCTTCTGGTTCGTGCGCCAACCCGGCACACCGCTGTGGGTGTTCCTCCTGATCGGCGCCGCCGGCGGAGTCGGCGGCGGGAACTTCGCCTCCTCGATGACGAACATCACCGCCCTCTTCCCGCAGCGCCTCCAGGGTTGGGCCCTCGGCATCAACGCGGGCGGCGGGAACCTCGGGGTCGCCGCGGTCCAGCTCATCGGCCTGCTGGTCATAGCCACCGCGGGCAGCACCCACCCCGCGTACGTCGTCGCCGTCTACCTGCCGCTGATCGTGCTGGCCTCGCTCCTCGCCGCCCTCCACATGGACAACTTCGCCGTGGTGCGCAGCGCGCCCGGCGCCCAGCGCGAGGCCGCCCGCAACCCGCACACCTGGTTCATCTCCCTCCTGTACGTCGGCACCTTCGGCTCCTTCATCGGCTACGGCTTCGCCTTCGGCCTCGTGCTCCAGAGCCAGTTCGGCGCCACCCCGCTCCAGTCCGCCTCGTACACCTTCCTCGGGCCGCTGCTCGGCTCCCTGTTCCGGCCCGTGGGCGGACTGCTCTCCGACCGGTGGGGCGGAGCCCGGGTCACGCTCGCCGCGTTCTGCGCGATGGCCGCCGGGACCGGCGTGCTCCTGCTGGCCTCCGCGAACGGCTCCTTCGGCCTCTTCGTCGCCGGCTTCACCGCCCTGTTCGTCCTGACCGGCATCGGCAACGGCTCCACGTACAAGATGATCCCGGCGGTCTTCGCCCGGCAGGCGCAGGACGACGTCACCTCCGGCCACGACGCGGCGGCGGCCTTCGCCAGGGCCCGCCGGCTCTCCGGCGCCGTCATCGGCATCGCCGGCGCGGTCGGCGCCCTCGGCGGGGTCGGGGTCAACCTGGTCTTCCGCAGCGCCTACAGCTCCGCGGGGCAGTCCGGTGAACCCGCCTTCATCGCCTTCCTCGGCTTCTACCTGGTGTGCGTCCTGGTCACCTGGACGGTGTACCTGTGGCGCCGCCCGGGTGCGCAGGCGGCCGCCGCAGCGGCCGCCGGGACGGCCGGCTCCGCCACGGTCCGCGCGGAGGCCTCCCGTGTCTGACGTCCGCGAGGTCACCACCCACTGCCCCTACTGCGCCCTCCAGTGCGGCACCCGGCTCACCCACCAGGACGACCGCACCACCGTCGCCCCGACCTCGTTCCCGGTGAACCAGGGCGGCCTGTGCCAGAAGGGCTGGACGGCGCCCGCACTGCTGGACGCGCCCGGCCGGCTCACCCGGCCGATGGTCCGCGGCGCGGACGGCCGGCTCGCCCCCACCACTTGGGACGCCGCGCTCGACCTGATCGCCACCCGGCTCGACGCGATCCGCACCGAGCACGGACCCGACGCGGTCGGCGTGTTCGGCGGGGGCGGGCTCACCAACGAGAAGGCCTACCAGCTCGGCAAGTTCGCCCGGGTCGCGCTGGGCACCAGCCAGATCGACTACAACGGCCGGTTCTGCATGTCCTCGGCGGCAGCAGCGGGCTCGGCGGCCTTCGGCCTCGACCGGGGCCTGCCGTTCCCCGCCACCGACCTCGGCGGCGCCGACGTGATCCTGCTCGCCGGGGCCAACCCCGCCGAGACCATGCCGCCGCTGATGCGCCACCTGACCGGGGCGCAGCTCATCGTCATCGACCCGCGCCGCACCCCCACCGCCGAGGGCGCGGCCCTGCACCTCCAGCCGACGCCCGGCACCGATCTCGCTCTGGCGCTCGGCCTGTTCCACCTCGCCGTCGTCGAGGGCCACGCCGACCAGGGCTACCTGAACAAGCGGACCACCGGCTTCGACACCGCCTGGGCGCGGGCCGCCTCCTGGTGGCCCGAGCGGGTCGAGCGGGTCACCGGGGTCCCCGTCGCCGACATGCGGGAGGCGGTCCGGCTGCTGGCCGGCGCGGAGCGGGCGTACGTACTGACCGGGCGCGGTGCCGAGCAGCACAGCAAGGGCACCGACACGGTCGCCGCGTTCATCAACCTGGCCCTCACCCTCGGCCTGCCCGGCCGCGAGGGCAGCGGCTACGGCTGCCTGACCGGCCAGGGCAACGGCCAGGGCGGGCGCGAGCACGGCCAGAAGGCCGACCAGCTGCCCGGCTACCGCATGCTGACCGACCCGGCCGCGCGCGCCCACGTCGCCCAGGTGTGGGGCGTGGACCCCGACGCGCTGCCGGGCCCCGGCCGCAGCGCGTACGAACTCCTCGACGCGCTCGGCACGGAGGGCGGGCCGCGCGCCCTGCTCGTCTTCGGTTCGAACCCGGTGGTCTCGGCGCCGCACGCGGCCCGGATCGGGGACCGGCTGAAGTCCCTGGACCTGCTGGTCGTCGCCGACTTCGTACCTTCCGAGACCGCGCAGATCGCGGACGTCGTCCTCCCCGTGACCCAGTGGGCCGAGGAGGAGGGCACGATGACCAACCTCGAAGGCCGGGTGCTGCGCCGCCGCCGGCTGCTGTTCCCGCCCGGCGAGGCCCGCGGCGACCTGGAGGTGCTGCACGGCCTCGCGGTCCGGCTCGGCCAGCCCGCGCACCGCTTCCCGACCGCGCCGCGCGAGGTCTTCGAGGAGCTGCGGCGGGCCTCGCACGGCGGGCGCGCCGACTACTCCGGCATCAGCTACGAACGGCTCGACGCGGGCGAGGCCCTGCACTGGCCGTGCCCCGCGACCGCCGAGGGCGAGGCGGCGCACCCCGGCACCCCGCGGCTGTTCCTCGATGGCTTCGCCCACCCGGACGGGCTGGCCCGGTTCGCCGAGGTCGAGCACCGCGACGGGGCCGAGACGCCCGACGCGGCGTTCCCGCTGTACGCCACGACCGGGCGGGTGCTCGCCCAGTACCAGTCGGGCGCGCAGACCCGTCGGGTCCCGGAGCTGGCCGCGGCCGCGCCGGAGGCCTTCGTGGAGGTGCACCCCGACACGGCCGGGCGGTACGGGCTGACCGACGGCGCCGCAGCCCGGGTCAGCTCGGCGCGCGGCAGCACGCTCGCCCGGGTCCGGCTGGTCCCCTCGCTACGGACCGACACGGTGTTCCTCCCGTTCCACTTCGCCGGGGCGGGCCGGGCCAACCTGATCACCAGTGCGGCGCTCGACCCGCGCAGCAAGATGCCGGAGTTCAAGGTGTGCGCGGTACGGATCGAGCCCGCGCCCCAGAACGCGGAAGCGGTGCGGCCGTGAGCGTGGGCGAGGTGCTGGTGGTCGGCGCGGGACCTGCCGCGCAGCGGTTCGCGGAGCGGCTGCACCACCACGGACACCGTGGCGGCGTGACCCTGCTCGGCGCCGAGCCGCAGGCCCCGTACCAGCGGCCGCTGCTGTCCTCCGTCCTGGACGGGACGCTGCCGGCCCCCGCCCTCGCCCTGCCCGCGCTGCCCGCGGGCACCCGCCTGCACACCCGGGTGACCGTGACCCGGATCGACCGCGCCCGCCGGCTCGTCCACTCCACCCACGGCACGGTCGGCTCCGTGCACCACTACGACACGCTGGTCCTGGCCACCGGGTCCCGCCCCGCCGTCCCCCGCATCCCCGGGCTGCCGGCCGGCGCGGCGACCGTGCTGCGGACCCTCGCCGATGCCGAGCGGTTGGCGGCGGAGCCCACGGGGGCCGCCGTCGTCATCGGCGGCGGGCCGCTCGGGATCGAGGCGGCCGCCGCGCTGCGCCGGGCCGGGCACGAGGTGGCCCTCGTCCACCGCGGCCCGCACCTGCTGGACCGGCACCTGGACGCCACCGCGGGCGCGCTGCTCGCCCGCAGCCTGGAAGGCCTCGGGGTCGAGGTCCACACCGGCCGCACGGCGGCCGCGTACTGCACCGGCAAGCTCACCCTCGACGACGGCCGGGTCCTCGCCGCCGACACGCTGCTGCTGTGCACCGGCGCCGTCCCCGAGACCGGGCTCGCCCGCCGGGCCGGACTCGACGTCCGCACCGGTGTGGTCGTCGACGGGCTGCTGCGCACCAACGACCCGCACGTCCACGCCATCGGCGACTGCGCAGAGCACCCGGGGGACACCGCCGGGTACCTCGAACCCGCCTGGGCGCAGGCCGAGTCCCTGGCCAGGACCCTCACCCACACCCCGGTGCACCACCACGGCACCCGGCAGATCACCCGGCTGCGGGTGCCCGGCATCGACCTCGTCCGCCTGGGGCGGGGCGGGCCGGAGCCCGAGGGTGCGGAGGTGGTCGCGTTCACCGACCCGGCGCGCGGCCGCTACGCCCGCCTCACCCTGCACGGCGGGCGGATCACCGGGGGGGTGCTGCTGGGACTGCCGCGGGCCATCGCCGCCGTGAGCCGGCTCCACGAGCTCGACCTGCCGGTGCCGGCAGGACGGCTGGAGTTCCTGCTCGGCATCGCACCGGCCGCGCCGGGGCCCGACGCGCTCCCCGACGACGCGGTGGTCTGCCGCTGCAACAACGTCACCAAGCACACCATCACCGAGGCCTGCCGGTCCGGGGCCGCCGATCTGGCGCGGGTCGCCGCGGCGACCCGCGCCACCACCGGCTGCGGGGGCTGCACGGACGTCGTCCGCGCCCTCTGCGGCGTCGTACGCACCGAAGGGAGCAGCACGTCATGACCCGTACCGCTCGTACCCTCGTCATCGCCGGGCACGGCATGGCCGGACACCGGCTCGTGGCCGACCTGCGGTCCCTGGACACCGCCGGGCTCTGGCGGATCGTGGTCCTCGGGGAAGAGCCGCACCCCGCCTACGACCGGGTCGCGCTGTCCTCGTACCTCGACGGCCGCAGCGCCGCGGACCTCGCCCTGGCCGGACCCGGCTTCGCGGACGACCCGCTGCTGGAGCTGCGGCTGAACACCGGCGTCGCCGCCGTTGACCGGGCGGCGCGCACCGTGACCACCACCGCCGGCGACGTCCTCGGGTACGACGCCCTCGTCCTGGCCACCGGCTCGCGGCCCTTCATCCCGCCCGTGCCGGGCCACGACCTGCCCGGCGCCTTCGGCTACCGCTCGCTCACCGACCTCGACGCGATCCGCGCCGCCGCCGTACCGGGCCGCCCCGGCGTGGTGATCGGTGGCGGGCTGCTCGGCCTGGAGGCCGCGAACGCGCTGCGGCTGCTCGGCATGGAGCCGCACGTGGTGGAACTCGCCCCCCGACTGATGCCGTTGCAGGTGGATGCGGCGGGCGGCGGTGTCCTCGGGCGCCGCGTGGCTCAGCAGGGGCTGCACGTCCACTGCGGGGTCGCCACGGCCGCGCTCCAGGCGGGCCCGGACGGCGCGGTGGCCTCGGTGGCCCTGGCCGACGGCAGCACCCTGGACGCCTCCGTGGTGGTGTTCTCGGCGGGAGTGCGGCCGCGGGACGAGCTCGCGGGCCCGGCGGGCCTGGCCACCGGCGAGCGCGGCGGGTTCCTCGTCGACGAACGGTGCCGGACGCAGGACGAGCGGATCTGGGCGATCGGCGAGTGCGCGGCCGTGTCGGGGCGCTGCCACGGGCTGGCCGCACCGGGCTACCGGATGGCGGCCTCGGTGGCCCGGCAGCTGCTGGGCGAGGAGGGGGAGCCGTTTGGGGAGGCCGACCTGTCCACCAAGCTCAAGCTGCTCGGCGTGGAGGTGGCGAGCTTCGGCGACGCCCATGCGGCGACCGCGGGCGCGGTGGAGCTGAGCCGGCTGGACGAGGCGGCGGGCACGTACGCGAAGCTCGTGCTGGACGCGGACTGCGCGACCCTGCTCGGCGGCATCCTGGTCGGGGACGCCCGTGCGTACGGGGAGCTGCGGCCGTACGTCGGCCTGGGCCTGCCGGCGGCGGGACACCGGGTGCTGGCCCCCGCGGCCTGAGCGGCGCACGCCGTGCGGGGCGGGACGCACGACACCGCCCTCCGGGTTCCGGGGAACCCGAAGGGCGGCGCGGGGAACGGCGGGTCAGACGGTTTCCAGGGTGCGGTCGTCCCGGACGGCTGCTTCGGCCGCCGCGGCCTTCGCGGCCCTGGCTTTGCGCGAGCTGGAGAAGCGGCGGGTGATCGGCGCCTCCACCCAGGCGTACAGGGCCCAGGACAGCAGCACCGCGACGACGATCTGGGCGGCGATCAGGGCGACGGCGACCGGGGTCGAGTAGAGCTGGTCCCCGAGCAGTTCGCGGGAGTAGGCCAGGACGATGTAGTGGAGCAGGTAGAAGGCGAAGGAGATCTCGCCGAGCCAGATCATGAACCGGTTGTTGAACGGCGTCGGCTTGTTCTCCGCATCGCGCTGGGCGACGGCCGCGATCAGCAGCACGATCGGGATGAGGGTGACCGCGCGCTGCGCGTACAGGTGCTCCACGTTCATCGCGATGCCGTACGTGACGGCCAGCAGCAGCGCCGACCAGGTCGTGCCGATGTTGCGCCAGCGGCCCGCCAGCACGGCGCGGGCGACGAGGATGCCGAGGGCGAAGTCGAGCAGCCGGACGGGCGGCAGGACGTACGCGAACCAGTACTGCACGGTCGAGGTCCCGTCGGCGCCGGGCATCTGCATGCCGCCGCCCGGGATGACCGCGTAGGTCAGCGTCGGGGTGAGGAATATGGCGGCGACGACGCCGCCTATCCAGTACTTCAGCCGCGCCGGGTCGATCTTCTTGATGAACAGGAACAGCGCCGGGAAGGCGAGGTAGAAGATCGCCTCGGCGCCGAGGGACCAGCTCGGCGGGTCCACGCTGAAGTTGGTGGCGAAGTCGGGCACCCACACCTGCACCATCAGCAGGTTGACCACGGCCTGCCAGGGCTTGGTCATGACGGCCGCGAAGGTGACCAGCGCGAGCGCCCAGGTGATCACGTAGTTCGGGTAGATCTTGACGAAGCGGCGGCGCCAGAAGGCGCGCATCGTGTCTTGGTCGCGGGCGGACCAGGTGAGCACGAAGCCGCTGAGGACGAAGAAGAAGGTGACGCCGAGGGCGCCGGCCTGCGAGGCGTACGTGGCGAACGCGTCGTTGGCGGAGTCGTCGGCGAAGAGGCGGATCCACGGGACGCCGAGGGAGGCGTGGAAGAAGAAGACCAGGAGGGCCGCGGGGAAGCGCAGTCCGGTGAGCGACGGGAGCCGCGGCGGTCTCGCAGGTCTGGAACCGGTCGTTCCGTTCATGGGCATGACAACAGTGCTCCTTGTGCGGTGACGGGGAGGTGGCGGGAACGGTGGCCGTACGAAAGGCGGGTCCGGGCTGCGGCGGCCGGCAGGGCGGCCGCCGCGGCCCGGACCCGTCGGGTGTGTCAGTCGCGGATGACGGTCTTGGTCCGCATCAGGAACTCGCCGAGGTAGCCGTCGTGCGGAACGCCCGGCCTGATCCAGTACGTCGGGTGGTCGCCCAGATAGACGTTGCTGATGGTGGGCTCCTGGAGCAGCGCGTCGATCAGCGCCTCGTCCTCGGTGAACGCGGTCAGCACCAGCGAGTTGCGCAGGGGCCCGATCCCGTCGGCGGGCGACCACGGAGCCACCCACACGCAGGGGAAGGGCAGTTCGATGCCGGCCTGCTCGGCGTCCGGGCGCTCCAGCCGGTGCACGGCCGGACGCAGTACGGCACTGCCGTCGCCGAGCTCCTCCACGACGCCGTCGCCGCCGAGGTGCGCCGTGGTCCCGGCCGCCTTGGCGAGCAGGAACTTCTCGATCGCCCGCGCCCCCTCCACCGGCTGCACCGCGAGGACGGCCTTCTCGTCCTCCGGCGGCAGGCTGGGGATCGTGGCCAGGCGCTCGGCGATGGCCTGCGCGAGCGGCTCCGGGTCGCCGTCGATCAGCACGGTCGTGGCGTTGATGCAGGCCACACCGCCCTGGTGGCTGATGGAGTCCACGATGGTGTCGAGGTGGTCGCGCCAGTCGACACCGGCCGGGACCAGCATCTTGGAGCGGCCGGGACCCTGCGGCAGCACGTTGGTGCCCGCGTACTTGCGCACCACGTCGTCACCGCCGTACACGAGGCCGTAGTCGGCGCTGCGCAGGATCTCGTCCGCCGCCTCGTAGTCCGTGGGCAGCAGCACGACCTGGTCGCTGCCGAAGCCCGCGGCCCGCAGCGCGGAGATCAGCCGGTGCGGGGTGAACGGCTCGCGGCGCGAGGGCCGCACCGCGACGCGGTAGCCGAGCGCGAGGGCCTCGACCCACAGCGAGTGCGGTCCGGGGTGGTTGCCCGCGGCGTGCACCGCGAACACGTCACCGCGCCGGGTCCACACGGCGCTGCCGCTGCGGGTGTCCTCGGCGCGCCAGTCGTCCACGGCGCCGGCCGGCCGGGCCTGGTACGCGGCGAACCGGGACTGCTCGGTCGCCTCGATGATGGCGGCGGTCGCGGCCTGCACGACGCCGATCGGCACGCCGGAGACCCGGGCGACCGTGCGCTCGTACTCGGCGAACGACAGCCCGTCGATCGTCTCCTCGGCGAAGATCTTCCCGGCGCGGGCCAGCGCCGCCGTCCGCTCGTCGGCCGGCAGCGAGTCGGCCTTGCGCAGGGCGTCCATGGCACGGGTCACGAACAGCTTCGGGACCAGGCTGAGTTCGGCGACCGGCGCGCCCGTCACATCGGTGACGGTCGTGCGCTTGCGCGCGCGGAACGGTCCGGCGGGCCCGAGCGCGTCCAGCGTGATCAGGCCGGCATTCATTAATAGACCCCTTCGATGACGGTCTCGTTGTCGAATTCCTGGACCGGCGCGATGTCCGCCACGGAGTCCCCGAGCTGCCAGATGCCCTCGGGGCCGGGCACACGGGTCGCGTAGTCGCGCTCCAGGTTGTTCGGCATGAACAGGCTCTTGCTGATGTGGTGCATGACGACCTGGCCGCGCTCGCCGTACGGGACGGTCCCGCGGGTCTCGGGGTCGACCACGTCGAAGATCATGTGGGGGGAGAACGGGTCGTAGACGCACGGGTCGTCGTCGGACAGGCCCGGGCGCTCGCTGGCGTTTCCGAGGATCATCGTCGAGCCGTAGCCGCTGTAGAGGTGGGCCTTGGGGAAGACCTCGGTGCGGTACAGGTAGCGGGTGTCGGCGTCCATCTGCGTGCCGACCCAGTTGATCGCCTTGACCTTCTCGTCGATGAGCTTGGCGAGGTCGTCACGGCGGGCCAGGCGCTCCAGGACCGGCGGCGTGCACATCAGGACACCGATGTCCTGGGTCTGGAGCAGGAAGGCGACCTGGTCGACGATGTGCTCGGCGTACGCGCCGGCCTCGGCGCCCTTGCCGTCGGAGATGAGCTTCTTGACCCAGCGCGGGTCGAGGTCGACGGTGAAGGCGAGGCCACCGCGGAAGGCGGTCTGCCGCTTGATCACGTCACCGACCATGTGGGGTCCGGTCGGGGCGACGACCAGCCAGTTCACGTTCTGCGGAACACCGTGGCGGTCCAGCTGGGCGCTGCTCCAGGCGAGCAGCCGGTCCAACCACTCCTGCAGCAGGACGATCCGCTTGGGGGCGCCGGTGGTGCCGCCGCTCTCGTAGACGCCGACGACCTCGGGCTTGTCCCCGTAGCCGCGGGGTATGAGGTCCTCGGCCCGTACGTCGCGCAGTTCGTTGGCGAGGTTGGGGAACTTGTTCAGGTCGGCGAAACCGCTGATGTCGGTCAGCGGATCGAACCCGAGAGTTCCTGCGCGTTCCAGCCAGAACGGCGAACCCGTTTCCGGGGAGAAATGCCACCGCAGGGCGGCGCGCAGGAATTCGTCGGGGTCCGGCTGGGTGTCGAGTGGAAATTCCAGCAAGGGATCAACGATGGACACAATGCTCCTTCCGGATACGGAGTAACGCCGTACTCCGGGCATCGTGCGCCGGGCCGAACGAGGCGGTCCACGTTATTCGGGTGAGTACGTCAACTGTCTGTGTCAGGTCAGCTGGATCCCGATGGTCCGGTTTGCGCCACCGCTGTCGGGGAGTTCGTCGAGAACCATTCCGAAGTGGGTGCGGTAGGCGTCCAGAAGGTCCTGGTCGCTCTCGGGCTTCTCGATCGTGCGCTGTCCGCCCTCGACCCTGACCAGGCGGTTCCCCTTCAGGGTGACCCGGCCGTCCGCGAGCGCCAGCGAGCAGAACAGCTCCTGGAGGAACGGCGAATCCGGGCTGCTGCGCCACCACCACAGGGTGGGCCCGAAGTCGTCGAGGCGGCAGGCACGGTCGTCGATCCGGTAGAGCGGGCTCCCGTTCAGGGACACGTCGAACCCGCCCTCCCCGGCCGCTTCGACCCGGTACTCGCCGTGCGGGTCCCGCTGCACGTCAGCGGTGCTGAAGCGGAGCGGATGGCGGCTGTTGCGGCCGAACCCGGCGTCGACCAGCCAGGGCTCCCCGTCCAAGGTCACCCGCAGGGCGAGGTGGCACATCGCCGGCCCCAGCCCGTCGGGCCGGTAGACCCGGCCGGGCAGGATCTCGACCTGGTGGCCGAGGGCCTCCAGCAGGACCGCGAAGGCCGAGTTCACCTCGTAGCAGCCGCCGCCGCGGCGCTGCCGAACGATCTTGTCGACGACCTGCTCGCCGAGGTGGATCTCGCGGTCGAGGTGGTAGTCGATGTTTTCGAAGGGCACCGAGAGGACATGCCGCTCCTGAAGGTGGCGCAGACCCGCGAAATCGGGCCGCTCCGGCCTTTTCGCGCCAATTCGGTCGAGGTATTCGGCCACTCCTGCGTCGTCCAGCATGGCATTCTCCTTGACGATTCGAACCCGGCAGCGTACGCCGAATGAAAATACACGGCCACCGGTGGTACCCGAATCGATCTGACGGACAATCCGGCACCTGACAAAGTGCCCCGCCACTTGTTGCCGGGTTCTTGCGCGGTTACCAGCATCGGATGGTCCGGAGTCATCCGACGCGGCACATTCGGTTCGAATGGGCACCGTGGAGTCGGCGTGACTGACCGCCCGCCGATGACGATGGAGAACCCACGGCAATGGCTACCTCTGCCGCCCCCAGCCCCTCGCCCGAAACCGGAGCCGAAGCCGGAGCCGAAGCCGCAGCCGCGCCCGCCGGAGCCGTGCTCGCCCGCACCAGCGCCGGCGTGATCGCCGGGGAGCGCTCCGGCCGGCTGTCCGTCTTCCGCGGCGTCCCGTACGCCGCGCCGCCGGTCGGCACCCTGCGCTTCGCCTCGCCCCGGCCGCCCGAACCGTGGAGCGGGGTGCGCGACGCCACGGCGTTCGCCCCCGAGTCGCTCCAGCCGATCATCCCCGGCAGCGGCGAGGACTCCCTGTACGCGAACGTCTGGACGCCCGCCCCGACCGGCTCCGTCGACGCCGGCCCGGACACCGACGCCGACGCCGACGAGGAAGCCGCCAAGCCGGTGCTGGTCTACATCCACGGCGGTGGGTGGATGGTCGGCGGCGGCAGCCTGCCCGTCTACGACGGCGCCCGCCTCGCCGACCGCGGCGACCTCGTCGTCGTCACCTTCAACTACCGCCTCGGCGCCCTCGGTTTCGGGCTGCACGAGGAGTTCACCGACTCCGACACCGGCGACTTCGCCAACTGGGGCCTCCAGGACCAGGCGGCGCTGCTGCGCTGGGTCTACGAGAACGCAGCGGCCTTCGGCGGCGACCCGGGCAACATCACGGTCGCCGGCACCTCCGCCGGCGGCGCGAGCACCTGGCAGTTCGCGCTGCTGCCCGAACTGCGGGGCATCATCCGCCGCATCGTCCCCATCAGCGCCTGCCACGTCTGGGAGCCCGCCACCTCAATGTCCCCCGCCGACTCCCGGCAGGCGTACGAGGCCGTCGCGCGCCGGCTCGGCACGACCGTGGCCGGCCTGCGGGAGGTCCCCGCGGCCGCCCTGATGGACGCCTGGGAGGAGGTGTTCGGCGGCCTGCCCGGCGAACGCGAGGTCGGCAGCGGCCGCGAGTTCCGCGGCCCGGTCGTCGACGGGCGCTGGATGAGCGCCTTCGACTACGAACTGCCCACCCCCGAGGTCCCGGTGCTGGCCGTCCACACCCGTACCGAGGGCTCGTTCTACACCGGCCCCTGCCCGCCGCAGCCCACCCCGACCCCGCCCCCCACCGACGCGGCCGAGCTCCGCGAAGCCGTCCGCGGCGTGCTGGAGAAGGGGATGGAGAAGGTCCCGTACGAGCTGACCGATGCCTGCATAGCCGCGTACCGCGAGGCCGCGGAGGCCGACGGGCTGCCCCGGGACCCGCTGTCGCTGTGGACGGAGATCTGGGGCGACGCGCTGTTCCGCTACCAGATCGTGCGGCTGTCCGAGCGGCACGCCCGCCACGGCCGCTCGCCGCAGTACGTCATGGAGTTCGCGCAGCCCGTCCGGGCCCCCCACCACGGCACCCCGCACGAGGCGACCTCGCCGTTCCTGTTCGGCACGTACGCCGACCCCGCGGCGATCTCCGCCACCTACCCGGTACCCGAGACCACTCCGCTGTTCCACGACGGGCCGCACGAGCGCGCCGTCTCCGAGACCTTCATGGACCTGGTGGCCGCCTTCGCCCGCGACGGCGTGCCCACCGGCCCCGGTGCCCCCGCCTGGCCGGTCTTCGATCCCGAGCACCCCAGCACGCTGGTCCTCGGCGGTGAGCGGATCGCCGAGATCGCCACCACGTCGAAGCTGCGGCAGCTGCGGTTCTGGGACGAGTCCGGCTGGGTCCCGCGCACCTGACCTGCCCCGCGGCCGCCCTGCCGCCTCCCAGCAGGCCGGCTCCCGCCCCCAGACACGAATGAGGTTCCTGTCATGGCAACACTCGAAACACCCGCCGAGACCGTCACACCGGCACCGGTGCCGGAACGCACCTCCCTGAAGAGCTGGTTCGCCGTCATCTCCGTCGCCGTCGGCATCTTCACCCTCGTCACCGCCGAGCAGCTGCCCATCGGCCTGCTCACCTCGGTCGGCGGCGCCCTGCACGTCTCCGAGGGCACCGCGGGCCTCATGGTGACGGTGCCCGGCCTCGTCGCCGCACTGTCCGCGCCGCTGATCCCCGTGGTCGTCGGCCGCATGGACCGCCGCTTCCTGCTCGTCGGCCTGATGACCGTGATGGCCGTCGCCAACCTGGTCACCGTCCTCGCGCCCAGCTTCGGCATCCTGCTGGCCTCCCGCGTCCTGGTCGGCGTCACCATCGGCGGTTTCTGGGCCGTCGCGGGCGGTCTCGCGTTCCGGCTGGTGCAGCCGGCGGCGATCCCCCGGGCGACCGCGCTGATCTTCGGCGGCGTCGCCGCCGCCAACGTCCTCGGCGTACCGACCGGCACCCTGATCGGCGGCCTCGCCGGCTGGCGCACCGCGTTCGCCACGCTCGGCGTCCTGGCCTTCGTCGTCCTCGTCGCCCTGCTGGCCCTGTTGCCCTCGCTGCCCGCCACCCAGCCCGTCAGCGTGCGCGAGCTGATCGGCCAGTTCGCCAACCGCGGCGTCCGCTCCGGCATCATCGCCACCGCCCTCATCGTCACCGGGCACCTCGCCGCGTACACGTACGTCAGCCCGATGCTCCAGCAGGTCTCCGGCATCGACGAGGACCTGATCAGCGTCCTGCTGCTGGGCTTCGGCGTGGCCGGCATCATCGGCAACTTCGTCGCCGGCGCGGCCGTCGCGAAGAACCTGGGCCGCACCATGGCCGTCATCATCGTCGCGCTCGCCGCCGCGATGCTGCTCTTCCCGGTCCTCGGCAAGACCCAGGCCGGCGGCATCGCCCTGCTGGTCCTGTGGGGCCTGGCCTTCGGCGGCGTCTCCGTCAGCCTCCAGACCTGGATGCTGAAGTCCGCGCCCGACGCGATGGAGGCCGCCTCCGCCCTGTGGGTCTCCGTCTTCAACCTGGCCATCGCGCTCGGCGCGCTCGTCGGCGGTCTGATCGTCGACCAGGTAGAGCTGATCACCGTGGCATGGCTGGGCGGCGTCGTGGTGCTGCTCACCGCGCTCACGCTCCCGAGCCTGCGCACCGCCGGCAAGGACGCCCGGTGAGCACCCCGTCAGCGAAAGGAACGTCATCCGTGACCAACACCGCCGAGACCACCACCGCCGTGACCACCGACGACTTCGCCGCGCTCGCCGCAGAGCTGCGCGGGCCGCTGCTCCTGCCCGGCACCGACGCCTACCAGGACGAGACGGAGACCGGCTTCAACCGGATCCTGGCGGACAGCCGGCCCGCCGCCGTGATCCTCGCCGACGGCACCGCCGACATCATCGCCGCCGTGCGCTTCGCGGCGCGCCGCGGCATCGCCCTCGCCGTCCAGGCCACCGGGCACGGCGTCGCACGGCCCGCCGACGGCGCGCTGCTGATCAACACCCGCAACCTGCGCGGCGTACGGATCGACCCGCGCACCCGCACCGCCCGCATCGAGCCCGGCGTCCAGTGGAGCCGGGTCATCGAGGAGGCCGCGGCCTTCGGCCTGGCCCCGCTCAACGGCGCCTCCCCCGGCGTCGGCGTGGTCTCGTACACCCTCGGCGGCGGCCTCGGCCCGCTCGGCCGCTCGTACGGTTACTCCGCCGACCACGTGAAGAACATCGACCTCGTCACCGCGGACGGCGAACTGCGCCTGGTGTCCCCCGAGGAGCACCCGGACCTGTTCTGGGCGCTGCGCGGCGGCAAGGGCAACTTCGGCGTGGTCACCTCCATCGAGATCGGCCTGTTCCCCGTCACCCGGCTCTACGGCGGCGGCCTGTTCCTGCCCGGCGAGCACATCGACGAGATCCTGCGCACCTGGCGCGACTGGACGCGGACCGTCCCCGACGCGATGCAGTCCTCCATCGCCGTGATGCGCTTCCCCGACATCGACGTCCTGCCCGAGCCGGTCCGCGGCCGCTTCCTCGCCCACGTCCGGATCGCCTTCAACGGGTCGAACGAGGAGGGCGAGGAACTGCTGCGCCCGCTGCGCGAGATCGCCCCGGCCGTCCTCGACACCGTCGCGGACATGCCGTACACCCGGGTCGCCGAGATCAACATGGACCCGACCATGCCGTTCGTGTACTTCGAGCGCTCCACCCGGATCCGCGAGCTCGACGACGCCGCCATCGACACGCTGCTCCCGCTGATCAAGGAGGGCGTGGACGCGGTCCGACCCGGCATCGAACTGCGCCACCTGGGCGGAGCCCTGGGCCGGCAGCCCGAGCACCCCAACGCCCTGCCGCACCGCGAGACCGCGTACACGCTGTTCGCGGGCGCCCCGGTGTGGCCCGAACACATCGAGGACGTACGGGAGTTCCAGGAGCGGCTGATCGAGACGATGGAGCCCTGGCGCATCGGCGGCCCGTTCCTCAGCTTCATCAGCGCCCTGGAGAGCACCCCCGAGCACCTGCGCTCGGCGTACGACGAGGCGACGTACGCCCGGCTCGTCGCGGTCAAGGACGCGTACGACCCGCAGAACGTGTTCCGCGTGAACCACAACATCCCGCCGACGGGGTGGTCCCGATGACGGAGGAGAGGACGAAGACCATGCTCAGCGATGCGATGGTGGACGCGTATCTGGAGCGCATCGGCGCGCGCCGGCCCGAGAAGGCCGACATCCACGCCCTGCGCCACCTCCAGGAGCGCCATGTGCTGTCGGTGCCCTTCGAGAACATCGACTACCACGTCGAGGGCGCCGAGCTGGGCCTTGAGCGCGAGTTCCTCTACGACAAGATCGTCACCCGCCGGCGCGGCGGCGGCTGCTACGAGCTGAACCCCTCCTTCGGGCACCTCCTGGAGGCGCTCGGCTTCTCCGTGGAGATCCTCGCCGGCCAGGTCTTCCTCGGTGGCGCGTTCGGCGCCCCGCTGTGCCACCTGGCGCTGCGGGTGCGCTTGGAGGACCAGGACTGGCTGGTCGACGTGGGCTTCGGCAAGAACAGCCGGTTCCCGCTCCAGACCGCATCGGCGGAGGTCCAGAAGGACCCGCACGGCGCATACCAGGTGACCCGGCCCGAGGAGGGCTTCCTCCAGGTCCACTTGAACGGGAACGTCCAGTACCGCCTCGACGAGCGGCCGGTGCGGATCGGGGACTTCTACCCGACCCTGTGGTGGTACCGCAGCGCGCCGGACTCGGTGTTCCTGCACAACCTGATCTGCTCGATGCAGAACGACGCCGGCCGGGTCACCGTCAACGGCCGCGAGCTGACGCGCACGGACGAGAACGGCACCGTGACGACCCTGCTCGCGGACGACGCCGCCCTGCGCGCCGCTTACGAGGAGAACTTCGGCATCGTCATCGACCCGGCGGCCATGCCGAAGCAGCCGGACGTCGACCCGGCGATCCGCATCATCATGCAGATCGACTGATTTCTCTTTTCATTGTTCACACACCCCTGTGCCGCACGCGTCCTGCGTGCGGCACAGGGGTTTTTCGTGGACCTGACGAATCGACATCCGGTCTATACCTCCTATGAATTCACTGCGCCATCATAGGAATTGCCGGAATACACATCGATTCCTTGGGAGAGATTCACATGCGCAAGAGCACCCGCATCAAGGTCGCCGTTTTCGCGGGCGTCGCCGCGCTCGCCACCGCGACGGCCGTCACGGGTTCGGCGAACGCCGCGGTCGAGGGCGGCAGCGGCTGCTACACCCTGCCGGGCAGCTGGAAGGTCGTCGACGACAACACCCACGACACCTTCCTCGGCAGCTACTACGGCAGCGCCACCGCCACCACCGGTGTCGTCAACTTCACCTCGCCGAACAACACCACGACCGCCTCGCACGGCGAATGGCGCCAGACCGGCTGCGGCACCTACTCCGACACCGACACCGCCTTCCTGATCGGCACGGACGGCAAGGCCGCCTCCACCATCACGTTCAAGGCCAACATCACGGTGACGGGCAAGAACACCGCCAACTTCGACTTCGCCTTCACCATCAACAACCTCGACGGCTCCTTCGTCACCAGCGGCGCCTCCACCGGCAAGGCCACCCGCATCGCCGTCCAGCCCCGCTGACCCCCCACCCCCCTGCGCACCCCCCCTGCGCACCACCCCCGCACCACCCGCACCCCCGCTGCACCCCCCTCAGGCGTCCGCCGTACGGGCCCGGCTCCCCCCAGCCGGGCCCGTACGGCTTTGCCGTGAACGGGCGGCTGCGCCCCCGCGGCCCCGACGGCGAACGGAACGGGGCCCGCGGTGCGCACCGGCCGGGTGCGCGCCACGGGCCCCGCAGGGTCCGTACGCAGGCTCAGGAGGGCTCGGGGGCGGGCAGCGCGGCCACGACCACCGCGACCTCCTCCTCGGTCAGCTCGATCTCGAACTGCTTGGCCAGCAGCTCGCGCACCTCCGCGTCCACCACGTACCGGACCTCGCCGGTGCCGTCGGCCCGGGTCAGGGTGAGCTTGCGGTGGTTGAGGTTGAGCCGCCAGTCCTCCGCGATCCGCTCCAGGAAGACCCGGCCGGTGAACGGCGAGCTGGAGTGCGTGGAGATGAAGTAGTTCGCCACCACGCAGTCGATGTGGTGGTGCCCCTCCGTGGCGTACCAGTACAGGGGGAACCAGTCGTCGTCCCGCTTCAGCGAGAGCACCCACTCCTTGTCGGCGCCCCCGACCCGGGCCAACCGGTACACCCAGCCGTTCTGCTCCGAGACGATCCCGTCGGAGACGAGGAGCGGCTCCAGCGGGCCCTCGTCTCCGAAGCCGACGTCGGCGAGGTACGTCTCGTCGCCCACGGCCACGCTCAGGATCAGGTGCGTGCGGGGCAGCGGCTTGGGCGCGTCGAGGATCGGGCGCGCGTACAGCCGGGTGACCTCGTACCCCAGCCGCTCCAGCAGGAGGGCGAAGAGCATGTTGTGCTCGTAGCAGTACCCGCCGCGCCTGCTGCGCAGGAGCTTGTCCTGCATGACGTCCACGTCGAGGTCGATGCCCCGCCCCAGCAGGATGTCGAGGTTCTCGAACGGGATGGTCAGGGCGTGCGCGCGGTGCAGCCGCCGCAGGGTCTGCGCGTCCGGCTCCAGCGGCCCGGTGATGCCGAGGCGGTCGAGGTACGCCCCGACGTCGAGGCGGTCGGCCTGCCACTGGGCGGCGCTGCCGATGGGCCGCATGCTCAGCCCTTCTTCTCGCTGTCGAGCATGGCCATGCCCTCGGCGTCGAAGCGCGTGCCGGCGACCTCGTCGGCGGGGACGGCCCGCTCGATCTCGGCGACGTCCTCGGCGGTGAGCTCCAGGGAGAGCGCGCCGAGCGCCTCGGTCAGCTGGTCGCGGCGGCGGGAGCCGACGACGGGGACGACGTCGACGCCCTGGGCCATGGCCCAGCCGATCGCCAGCTGCGAGGTGGTGACGCCCTTGGCCTCGGCCACCTTGCCGAGCGCCTCGACCAGCTGGAGGTTGCGGTCGAGGTTCTCGCCGCTGAACCGCGGGAAGTTGCTGCGGCCGTCGTCGGAGGCGGCGGCCCGCTGGTGGTTCCAGCGGCCGGACAGCAGGCCGCGGGCGAGCACCCCGTACGCGGTGATGGCGGTGCCCAGCTCGCGGGCGGTCGGCAGGATCTCGTCCTCGATGGCGCGGGAGAGCAGCGAGTACTCGATCTGGAGGTCGGCGATGGGGTGCACCGCGGAGGCGCGGCGCAGGGTCTCCGCACCGATCTCGGACAGGCCTATGTGCCGGACGTGCCCGGCGTCGACCATCTCCTTGATGGCGCCGATGGTCTCCTCGATCGGCACCGCCGGGTCGAGGCGCGCCGGCCGGTACACGTCCACGTAGTCGGTGCCGAGCCGCTGGAGGGTCTGGGCGAGGGAGTTCTTCACGGCCTCGGGGCGGCAGTCGACGCCGAGGATGCCGCCGGAGGGGTCGCGCAGGACGCCGAACTTCACGCTGAGGGTGAGCTGCTCGCGGTCGTGGCTCTCCAGCACCTCGCGCAGGAGGAGCTCGTTGTGGCCGCTGCCGTAGAAGTCGCCGGTGTCGAGGAGGGTGATCCCGGCCTCGATGGCGGCGTGCGCGGTGGCGACTCCCTCGGCCCGGTCGGCGGGCC
This sequence comes from Streptomyces sp. NBC_00597, assembly GCF_041431095.1. Classification (GTDB taxonomy): domain Bacteria; phylum Actinomycetota; class Actinomycetes; order Streptomycetales; family Streptomycetaceae; genus Streptomyces. The sequence continues at coordinate 4,917,089 of NZ_CP107757.1, read as the reverse complement.
CGTAGAAGTCGGACATGGACATCAGGCCGAGGCCGAGAGCGGATACCTCGGGGCCGGCCGAACCAAGTGATCGCAGCTGAGTCATATACCCCAGCATTGAGCAGGCCACTGCGGCTCGAAAACCATTCCACCCCGGTCTGTCAGGTCGTGAATGGCCGGATATCGATGGGGATTCGGCTTTGCGAGTTGAGATCATCGAATGCATGACAGAAACCATGCGCACCGTCCGCCAGGAGTCCCTCGGCGGAATTGAAGTACTGAACTTGACGGATTCCCCGCTCCCGATTCCCGGCTCCACGGAAATTCTGGTAAAGACCCACGCCGCCGGCGTCAATCCCATCGACTGGAAGATCCGAGCGTACGGACTGTGGCTGACCCCGCCGTTCGGCGTCGGCTGGGACGTCTCCGGCACCGTCGTCGCGGTCGCGGCGGGCGAGAACCGCTTCAAGGTCGGCGACGAGGTCTTCGGCCTGCCCTCCTTCCCGCACGAGGCCGCCGGGTACTCGGAGTACGTCGCGGCACCCGCCCGCCACTTCGCGCGCAAGCCGGGCACCTTGGACCACGTCTCCTCGGCCGCCCTGCCGCTCGCCGGGTCCACCGCCTGGCAGGCATTGATCGACGGCGCGGACATCCAGGTGGGCCAGCGGGTGCTGATCCACGCGGCGGCCGGCGGCGTCGGCCACCTGGCCGTCCAGATCGCCAAGTCCCGCGGCGCGTACGTCATCGGCACGGCCAGCGCGGCCAAGCACGAACTGCTGCGCGAGCTCGGCGCCGACGAGCTGATCGACTACACGGCGCAGGACTTCGCCACCGCCGTGCAGGACGTCGACGTCGTGCTCGACCTGATCGGCGGCGACTACGAGGACCGCTCGCTGCGCACCCTGCGCCCCGGCGGCCTCTACATCGGCGTGACGAACCCCCTCGCCATCGAGGAGATCACGGTGAAGGCGACCGCGGCGGGCGTCCGCGCCATCACGGTCAACGTGGCCCCCGACCACGTGGTGCTGGCCGAACTGGCCGCCCTCGCGGACTCGGGCCGGCTGCGCCCGCTGATCGCGGAGACCTTCCCGCTCCAGGAGGTCCGCAAGGCCCACGAGCTCGGCGAGTCGCAGCACACGACGGGCAAGATCGTCCTCACGGTCTGATCCGCAGCCGCCGTACCGCCCCTCGGCCGACGGGCGGTACGGCGGTGACGGGTGGCGCCGTGGTGACGGGTGGCGCGATGGTGACAAAAACACATGTGACGACCACTTAAAGTGATCATGTGTTGTCGCCGACGATGGTCGGCATGAAGGGATCTCCCCCATCGGACTCCGGCGGTGCGGACGACGACGCCGAGGCGCAACGGGCAGGGGTGCGGCAAGAGGCCACCGCGTCGGGCGAGGCCCGCGTGTACCAGGCCGGCCGCGACATGCGCGTCCTCGACATCCGCATCCCTCGCGGCATCCGGAACACGTTCCTCGTCCTGCTGGTCCTGGCGCTGCTCGGCGGCGGGGCATGGGCAGTGGTGCACTGGGTGCTGCCGTCCTACGCGCCGACCTACAAGACGCAGTTCCTCATGGACGCCACCGCCGCCGATGCCGCGGACGCGGCCGCCGTCGCCGCCTCCCTCGGGACCGTCCTGGGCAACTCCGGCGACTCCGACGCCCTGGCCCTGCGCCGCTTCGGCGGCGAGTGCGGAGCGGACGGCAACACCAAGCTGCTGGTGGACTTCGGCACCGACAACCGGCAGGACATCGTCCGGGCCGCACGGCAGGCCCCGGTGGGCGGCCGGGCCACCTTGCTGCGGGGCATCGTCCAGGCCGTGGACGACTTCACCACCACGTTCGCGATCGGCGCCGGTCAGCGCGCCAAACAGGTGAACCGCATCGTCGTCGTCACCCGACACGGCAAGGACGCCTGCGACGACGACACCGACTTCGTCCGGCGCGAGATCGGGGAACGGATCCGCGCAGCCGGGCTGGACATCGAATTCCGCCTGATCGGCTACCAGGTACCGGAGGACCAGAGCGAAGGCCTGAAGTCGATCGCCGGCGCCGGCTCCAACCCGACCGAACCGGTCTTCGCGAACACGCAGGCGGACCTCGACGCGGCCCTCGAATGGTCGACCAACACCGAACCGGTCCTGCGGAACGCCACGAAGATCGTGGACGTCCTCAACCCCACCGTGACCCGCATCAACACCGCCGTACAGGAGATCACCGACGGCCGGCTGGACGAGGCCGGCCGCAACCTCGACCGGGCCCGGGAACCGCACATCGGCACCGAGTTCGAAGACCTCGGCGGACGGGCCAAGACCCCGGAGGGACGCGACATCAACGACCGGGCGGCGGACCTGCGGGAGCAGCAGGAGACCGTGCTCGACACCGCCGACCGGCTGCTGGAGGCGGCGCGCTCCAAGGCCCCGCTGGGCCCCCGGCACGAGGCCTTCGAGAAGGCCGCCGCCGACTACAACACCCGGGTGGAAGCGATGAACAAGGCACTCGCCGCACTGCGCGCCAAAGCCCCGGCGGCTCGATGACGACCCCTGCGGCCCGGCCTCGCAGGCGCTGGTTGCGGATCGCCCTGGCCGCCCTCGCGGTGGTCGTGATCGGCATGGGGGCGACCGTCGTGTACGTCGTCCGGTCCACCCCGCAGTACCGCACCGCGTTCCTCGTCGACACCTCCGACCCCGGACCGTCCGGTGCGCAGCGGGACTTCGGCGCCCTCGCCGACTCGGTCGGCGCGGCGGTCCGCAACGCCGGGGACGGCGACGCGCTCTCCCTGCGCCGCTTCGGCGGCGGCTGCGGCGAACCGGACAACACGGAGGAACTCGTCAGCAGCGCGACCGGGAACGGGAAACGGATCGGCGCGGCGGCACGCGCGCTGACGCCCGGCGGGAAAGCGACCCTGAGCAGCGGGCTCCTGGCGGCGATCGACGACTTCTCCGGGCGCTACCCCTTCCGCGGCAGCAAGCGCAACCGGATCGTCGTGGTGACCACCCAGGGCACCGACGGCTGCGGCGGCGACCCGGTCGCGATGAACGAGAAGGTCCGCGACCGCATGGACCGCCTGGGCCTGCACCTGGAGTTCCGCTTCGTCGGCTACCGGGTACCCGTCGCGGAGAAGGAGGTCCTGACCCGGCTGGCGTCGGCGACCCGCAGCGCCGCCCCGCAGTTCACCCAAGACGCCGCCGAACTGAACGCGGTGCTGGAGAAGCTCGTGGTCCCCACCCTGCCCGAGGCGAAGCCGATCGAAGTGCCCGCCCAGGAGGTCCCCGTCACCGCCTGCACGCAGGACGCGCCGTCCGAGTATCCCCTCCCGACCGTACCGCCGGAGGCGCTGCCGTCCGTAGCGCCCTCGGTCCGCCTGCCGAACCAGGTCAAGCTGCCCGCCGGAGCCCGGGTCTACGCGGCACGCCCGAACAACCACCTGATCGCGCCCGCGGGCCAGACGTGCGCCTACACCTATTTCGAATCCGGAGCCAACTGGCAGCTGAGCGTGAGTGACCACCCCGTCCTCATGGAGGGCTACGGGCAGGGCCTGACGGTCAGTGAACTGAGCGGCAGGGCCACCGACTGCTCCGACTTCGGCAAGACCTCGCCCGAGCTGCTGGAACAGCTGCCGCCGGACGTCACGGAAAGCGCCTGCAAGGAAGCCGACACGGGCAGGACCGTGAACATCCCCAGCGGCGTCCCGGGGCTCTACGTGGGGACCAGCCGCGAAGACCGGTCGACCGATGTCAAAGCCATGCTCCACCTGCTGCGTTTCCGCGGCGCGCACCCCACCACCAACGGCCTCGTCTGCCTGCTCCCCAAGGAACAGGCAGACGTCTGCACGGCCTCGCTCACCTACTTCTTCCTCCAGCAGACGGCCGGAACGGACATCTCCGCCGCCGACCGCGACCGCGTGATCGCCGCCATCGAGGCCTACGTCAAGAGCCTGCCGTGAGGCGGTGGCCGATCTCCGGAGGGAGCGGGTAGGGGCGCTGCGGCGGGAGCAGGCGTCCGGCACTTGCGCAGTGGCTCGTCCGGGCCAGGTCCGCGATCTTGCGGGCCCGGGCGGTGACGTCCGTGATGTCGACCAGCCAGTCGTCGACGTACCTGCGGATCAGACCGCGGCCGATGCCGACCTGGATGCTGTACTGGTTGAGCGCCCCTCCCCGCAGGGAGCGCTCCGGATCCCATTGGACGTGGACCGGTGCCCCGGCGACGGCGGCCGGGTCCGAGGTCGTCAGGACGGCCCGGGAGAGGGCCTCTTCCCATCCTTCCCGGGTGATCCGCACGGCGAGGATGCGTTCCTGGCCGGGCTTGCGGGCCCAGTTGCTGCGGTGCATCAGCCACAGGAACGACGGCTTGATCCACGTCATGCGGTGGAAGGAGAACGGCGGCACGAACCGGCCTGCCTCCAGGGCGGGAGCGGCCACGGCGGGCGAGTACGCCTGGTAGACCACGATCGTCCGGGCGTCGTAGTCGGCTCGTACCTCGTACAGCGGTGGCATGTACGCACCCTGCCAGCCGCCCCGGCAGCTCGGCGAGCCGTGTTTTCCCACGGCCGCCCGGTGGGAGGCGCGCGGCGGGAGCCCACGGTGGGGCACGGGGTGTCCGTGCCCCCTCCCGCGATCAGCCGATGCGCAGCGCGTCGAGGTACGACCGGACGTTGCGCCGGGTCTCGGCCACCGAATCGCCGCCGAACTTCTCCACGACCGCGTCCGCGAGGACCAGGGCGACCATCGCCTCCGCCACGATCCCGGCCGCCGGGACCGCGCAGACGTCGGAGCGCTGGTGGTGCGCCGCGGCCGCCCCGCCCGTGGCCACGTCCACCGTGGCCAGGGCCTTCGGGACCGTCGCGATCGGCTTCATCGCCGCCCGGACGCGCAGCAGCTCGCCGGTGGTCAGACCGCCCTCGGTACCGCCCGAGCGGCCCGAGGTCCGCCTGATGCCCCCGGGGGTGGACACGATCGCGTCGTGCGCCCGGGAGCCCGGCACGCGGGCCAGGTCGAAGCCGTCGCCGACCTCCACCCCCTTGATCGCCTGGATGCCCATCAGCGCCGCCGCGAGACGGGCGTCCAGGCGACGGTCCCAGTGGACGTGCGAACCGAGCCCACCGGAACCCCGTGGGCCAGGACCTCGACGACACCCCCGAGGGTGTCGCCGTCCGCGTGGGCCTGGTCGATCGCCGCGGCCATCGCCTTCGACGCGTCCGCGTCCAAGCAGCGCACCGGGTCGGCGTCCAGCCGCTCCACGTCCCCGGGCAGCGGGTACACGCCGTCCGGGGCCTTGACCGCGGCCAGCTCCACCACGTGCGACACGATCTCGATGCCCGCGACCTCCTTGACGAAGGACCGCGCGATCGCGCCGAGGGCGACGCGCGCTGCGGTCTCACGGGCGCTCGCGCGCTCCAGCACCGGCCGGGCCTCGTCGAAGCCGTACTTCTGCATGCCCGCCAGATCCGCGTGGCCCGGACGCGGACGCGTCAGGGGGGCACCCCGGCCCGTCGCCTTCAGCTCCGAGGGGTCCACGGGATCGGCCGACATGACCTTCTCCCACTTCGGCCACTCGGTGTTCCCGACCATGACCGCGATCGGCGACCCCAGCGACAGACCGTGCCGGACACCGCCGAGGAACGTCACCGCGTCCTGCTCGAACTTCATCCGCGCACCGCGCCCGTACCCGAGCCGCCGCCGCGCCAGATGGCCGGCCACCAGCCCGGTGGTGACCGGAACGCCGGCGGGAAGCCCCTCCAGCGTCGCGACCAGCGCCGGGCCGTGCGACTCCCCGGCGGTCAGCCAGCGCAGCCTGCTCAACGGGCCGCCTCGGTCCCGAAGTCGTACGCGTCGTGCAGCCAGGCCACCTTGTCGTACATGTCGTCGTCCGACAGCGAAGCCAGCATCGCGTTGCGCTCGACGCGCGCGTCGCCCGCCGCGTGGTACAGCTGCCGCCCCATCTCGCGCGCCACCAGCTGCACCTGCCCGGTCCGTTCGCGCCGCGCCGCGTTGTACTTCTCCAGGCGCTGCTCGTAGTCGGCCGGGCAGCCGTCGAGCAGACCGCTCAGCAGCACCGCGTCCTCGACGGCCTGGCAGGCTCCCTGGGCGGCGTACTGGAGCATCGGGTGCGCGGCGTCGCCCAGCAGCGCCACCCGGCCCTCGGTCCAGCGGTCGACCGGGTCGCGGTCGCACAGCACCCAGGCCTTCCAGTCCCGGCCCAGCTCCAGCAACCGCCGGGCCGCTCCGGACAGTTCGGGGAAGGAGTTCAGCACGTGGCCGTGCTCGGCCGGTACGCCGGCGACGGCCTCGGTGGCGCCGTCGTCGCGGGTCGCGGCGAGGTTGAAGTGCTCTCCGCCCGCGATGGGGTAGTGGACGAAGTGCCACTTCGGGCCGGCCCACAGGGTGACGGTGTTCCACCGCAGCTCCTCGGGGACCTCCGACATCGGGATCACCGACCGGTAGATGGTGTGCCCGGAGACCCGCGGGGAGCCGTCGGCAACCATCTGCTGCCGGATGGCGGAGTGCAGCCCGTCCGCGCCGATCAGGGCGTCGCCGGTGATGCGCCGGCCGTCCGCGAGGACGGCGGAGACCGCGCCCGCCTTCTGCTCGTACGCCACCACGTGGTGGCGGCCCAGCAGTTCGACGCCGGGGTGCCGGCGGGCGGCCTCCAGCAGCGGCAGGTACAGGTCGACGCGGTGCACGACGGCGTACGGGTTGCCGAACCGGGCCCGGTACTTCTCCTTCACCGGCATGGCGGCGACCTTCTCGCCGGTCGTGCCGTCCATGAAGCGCAGCTCGTCGATGAAGACGGCGCGGTCGCGGACGTCCTGGCCCACGCCCAGCAGGTCGAGGGCGTGGAAGGCGTTCGGGCCGAGCTGGATGCCCGCGCCGACCTCCGTGAACACGTCCCGGCGCTCCAGCACGGTGACCCGGTGTCCGCGCTTCGCGAGTCCGAGCGCCGCGGCGAGGCCACCGATGCCACCGCCGGCGATGAGTATGTCGGCCATGGGTTTTTCCCATCCCTTTCGTTGTCAGTGACTGTGGGTGCCCGAGCGGTGGGCCGGGAAGAGCCGTCCCAGTTCGGCGTGGAAGCCGGGGAAGGTCTTGCCGACACAGGACGGGTCGTCGAGGGTGATGCCGGGGACGCGCAGGCCCAGTACCGAGAACGCCATGGCGATCCGGTGGTCCCGGCGGCAGGCGATCCGGGCCGCGGCGGGGCGGCCCGGGTGGACGGTGAGCCGCTCCGGTCCGGATTCGGTGCGGACCCCGAGCGCCCGCAGGTTCTCCTCGACCGCGGCGATCCGGTCGGACTCCTTGAGCCGTGCGTGCCCGATGCCGTGCACCGTGATCGGCGCGTCGGCGAGCGGGGCCACCGCGGCGAGCGTCATGAACGTGTCGGAGATGTCGCCCATGTCGACGTCGAAGCCGCCGCGCAGTGGTCCGGTGCCGGTGACGGTGGTCGCCCGGTCGGTGATCTCCACCCGGGCGCCCGCCCGGCGCAGCACCTCCACGAAGCCGAGGTCGCCCTGGACGCTGCCGCGGCCGAGGCCGGGCACGGTGACGGTGGTCCCGGTGACGGCGGCCGCGGCGAAGAAGTACGAGGCGGTGGACGCGTCGGGTTCGACGTCGAGTTCGGCGGCCCGGTAGCCGCCGGGCAGCACCTGGATCGCGCCGTCCTCGAACTCGTCGACGTACGCGCCGAAGTGGCGCATCAGCGCCTGGGTCATGGTGATGTACGGGCGGCTGACCAGCCCCGCGCCCCGCACGGTCAGCGGCCGGCGCATCAACGGTCCCGCCATCAGCAGCCCGGTGAGGTACTGGCTGCTGAGCGAGGCGTCGACGGTCAGCTCGCCGCCGGTCAGGCCCCGGGCGGCGACGGTCAGCGGCAGTCCGCCGACCGGCTCGGTGACCCTGGCGTCCGCACCGAGCCGGCCCAGTGCGTCCGCGAGGGGGCGCAGTGGCCGGGCGCGCAGCTGGTCGGTGCCGTCGAAGGTGAAGGCGCCGCTGCCGGTCGCCGCGAACGGGGGCAGGAACCGGGCGGCGGTGCCCGCGTCCTCGCACCACACCGCGCCGCCGGCGGCCGGGGCGCGCCCGCTCCCGGTGACCTTCCAGCCGTCGCCGTCCGGGGCGACGGGGACGCCGAAGCCGGCCAGGGCCTCCCGGAAGGCGATGGTGTCCTCGCTGACCAGCGGGGCCCGCAGCAGCGAGACCCCGTCGGCCGCGGCGGCCAGCAGCAGCGCCCGGTTGGTGATGCTCTTGGAGCCCGGGATCCGGGCGGTCAGCACGGCCGTGGCGCTGGTCACGCGCCCTCCCGGTGTCCGGCGCGGGCCAGGCCGGCCCGGGCGGTGGCGGCGACCCGCTCGGCGCAGAAGCCGTGCTGCGCGTAGAGGGCGGTGTACGGGCCGCCCGGGGCGAACTGGTCGAGGCGGACCGGGATTCCGGCGTCGCCGAGCAGCTGGTACCAGCCGAGCGCGGAGCCGGCCCGTACGGACACGCGGGCCCGGACGCCGCACGGCTGCGGGCCCGGGGTCGACACGACCCGGGCGGCGATGCCCTCGCGGCCCAGGATGGCGCGGGCGTCGCGGGCGATGTGGACCTCACCGGCGGTGGCGATCAGCACCACGTCGGGGTCGGTCCGTACGCGGCCCTGCTTGGACCAGCCGGGCTCGCCCGGGTCGTCGACGGCGGTGGTCGTGGGAGTGGTCACGGCTCTACTCGCTCGTCTTGCGGTCGAGCACGAGGTCGTGCCCGACGATGTACGCGGCGGCGTCGGAGCAGAGCCAGACCACGGTGTCCGCGATCTCCTCGACGCTGGCTCCCCGGCCGAGGGGGCAGGGGCTGATCGCGTTGATGCGGATGGACTGGGAGACGTACTCGCGGGCCGCGGTCCGGGTCAGGGCGCTGACGGCGGCCGTGGAGGCGGCGTACGCGCCGAGGCCGGGGAGCATGCCCTGGGAGCCGATGTTGCTGGCGGTGTTGACGATGACGCCGCCGCCGGCGGTCTCCATGTGGGCGATCTCGTGCTTCATGGACAGCCAGACGCCGGTGAGGTTGGCCGTCAGGGTGTGGGCCCAGACCGTCTCGTCGATGTCCGCGACGGACTGGTGGGGGCCGAGTTCGGTGGTGTTGTTGAAGGCCACGTTCAGGGCGCCGTGCCGGCGCACGGTCTCGGCGACGACGTATCCGGCGCCGGTGTCGGCGGCGGCCGTCGTGTCCGACACGTCGGCGACCACGCTGTCGGCCCGCCCGCCCTCGTCACGGATCAGTTTGACCGTTCCTTCGAGCGTCTCCGGGTGGCGGCCTGCGACCACCACCAGGGCGCCGAGCCGGGCGAAGGCAACCGCCGCTGCCCGGCCGATGCCTTCGCCTCCTCCGGTGACGAGGACGACCTGGCCGTCGAACCGTTCAGACATCAGCGTTCTCCTGATTCTCCGCGTCGGATTTAACGGGAAGGCGCTCTGTGGAACGCCGCCAACCAACCGTCACACTGCAAGAGAAGGGCGCCGGTGAGGCAGTGGAATCCGGTCACTTCGTCAGGTCCTCGGGGCAGGTGACGTAATGCCCCGCCGCGCTTTGACACGGTCGTTCTCCCGACCGATGCTGCACGCCGGCCCAGCGGCGGAAAAGGGAGATCAATGCTGACGCTTTCATGGACCCGTCCAGTCGTCGGCGCAGCTCAGAAGGGGTGTCCGGCTCCCACGCGGGAGAGCCTGTGGCAGGCTCTGCTCCACAAGGCGGAGTTCCCCACCGGTTATGTTCCGGCCATTACGGAATGCCGGATCAACGAGCGCTACGCCGATGGATTTCTCCGGGAAATCCGGCGCGGTGAGCTGACGTTCCTGCAACGCGTCACTCCGCAGGAGAGTGCCGGACGCATTACCTACCGGCATCTGAACGACACCGACATCGCCGAGATACGCAACGAGATCGGCGAGGACGAGGACGGCCGGCTCACGCTCACGCTGAGCATCACCCTGACCGACCGCCCGGCAGCGGCGATCCTGGCGCAGAACACCTATCTGCGGGACCTGGACAGCGATTTCCACGGCACGCTGGACGCCATGACGGAGGTCCTGCGCGACGTCCTGAGCAAACGGTCGTGAGCCCACGCCGACGGCCCCCCACACCCCGGAAGGGACGTGAGGGGCCGTCGGTGTTCTCGTCGGTGTTCTCGTGGCTCACACCCTCCCGGGCAGCTCGGGGACACCCTCGACGGTCGCCTCCACGTCGAACACCGTGTACTGGACCGGGGCCCGCCCGATCAGCTCGGCCGCCCGCGGGGCCAGCGGCTGCGCCGCCGCCTCCGCGGACTCCCACAGCATCACCGCGCCCCAGCGCTCCGTCTGCGGGTCCGCGATCCAGAACTTCAGGCGCAGCCCCTCGACCGCGGCGAACCGGTCGATCGCCTCATCGCGCAGGTACGCCCGCAGCGAGTCGCTGGTGTGCCCCGAGCCCTTCAGGTCCCACCATGCCACCGTCGCCTTCATACGGCCTGCTCCCGGAGCAGTCCGGAGAGGGCCTCGCTGACGATGCGGATGCCGTCCTCGGTGAGCACCGACTCGGCGTGGAACTGCATCGAGCGGAAGCCCGGACCGCGCAGGGCGTGGACCTCCCTGGTCCCCGGCTCCCGGCACACCTCGACCGTGCCGATCCCGGGCACCTCGACGGAGTCCGAGGCGCTCTGCGCGGCGAAGGTGTTGTAGAAGCCGACGCGCTCCCGGCGCCCGAACAGCTCGATCTCCCGCTGCACGCCCTGGTTGGGCTGCTCCCGGCGCTTGAGCGAGAAGCCCAGCTTGGTGCTGAGCACCTGGTGGCTGAGGCAGACCGCGAGGAACGGCCGGCCCTCGGCGAGCAGGACGTCCACCGCGGACCGCAGGTGCGCGATCTTCGGGTGGTCCACGTCCCGCGGGTCGCCCGGCCCCGGACCCATGACGACCAGGTCGTACGGGGCGAAGCTGTACGGCTCGTCGAACCGGCAGACCGTGACGTCGGCCTCCATGGCCCGCAGCTGGTGCTCGATCATCGCGGTGAAGGTGTCCTCCGCGTCGACCACCAGTACCTTGCGGCCCACCAGCAACGGCACCGGCCGGGCCCGGGAAGCGTCGTCGTCCAGCCAGAACCCGGCGATCGTGGCGTTGCGCCGGCTCAGCGCCGCCCGGACGTCCGGGTGGTCGCCGAAGCGGCGCGGCCCCGACTGCTCGAACATCGCGAGCAGGCCCGCCGCCTTCGCGCGGGTCTCGGCGACCTCGGACAGCGGGTCCGAGTGGCGCACGAGGGTGGCGCCGACGCCGATGCGCATCCGGCCGCCGGCGTCGATGTCGGCGGTGCGGATCAAGATCGCCGAGTCCAGCGTCCGCTCGCTGTTCTCGTCCTGGCCCATCAGGGCCAGCACACCGCTGTAGTAGCCGCGGCCCCCGGGCTCGTACTTCTTGATGACCCGGCCCGCGCTCTCCAGCGGGGAACCGGTGACCGTCGGTGCGAACAGGGTCTCGTGGAGGATCTCCCGGGGGTCGCGGGAGGTGCGGCCCTCGATGAAGTACTCGGTGTGGGCGAGGCGGGCCATCTCCTTGAGGTACGGCCCGACGACCCGGCCGCCCGATTCGCAGATCCGGGCCATCATCTTGAGTTCCTCGTCGACGACCATGTACAGCTCGTCGGCCTCCTTGCGGTCGGCGAGGAAGTCCATGACGCCGGGCAGTTCGGGCCCCGAGGCGGGGAACCTGTACGTGCCGCTGATGGGGTTCATCACGGCCCGGCCGCCGGAGAGGCTGACGTGGCGCTCGGGCGAGGCGCCGATGAGGGTGCGCCCGCCGGTGTGCACGATGAACGTCCAGTACGCGCCGGTCTCCCGTTCCAGCAGCCGGCGGAAGAAGCGCAGGGCCGCGGCGACGGAGTACTCGCTGATGTCGGCCACGAAGGACCGCTTCATCACGAAGTTGGCGCCGGCGCCGGTGCCGATCTCGTCCGCGATGACGCGGCGGACCGTCTCGGCGTACGCGTCGTCGTCGATGTCGAAGTCGCCGCCCGCCGCGAGGTGGACGGGGGCGTCGGGGATCGCGGCCAGGACGGTGTCGAGCGGCACCTGCCCCTGTTCCTCGATCACCATCGCGAGCAGCGGGGTGCCGTCGTCGGGCGCCTCGAAGCCGCGCTCGGCGAGCTGCCGGTACGGGACCAGGGTGAGCACGTCCTGGCGGGCCCCGGCGCCCGCTTCGACGTCCCGGAGCGGGATGTCGGCGAGGGTGGCCGCCTCGGTGAACTCACCGAGGAAAAGGTCGAGTTGCCGGGTGACGGTGGTCTCCGGACGGTGGATCAGCGCGAAGGCCGGCGGCCGGCCCGTCAGGATCTGGCCCAGCAGGTCCGCGGTCATACGGATTCCCCTCCCGCTCCCGCGTACGCGGCCACCCGGTCGGGGAGGGCGGTCAGGAGCTCCTTGGTGGTGGTGAGGCGGGCGCAGCGGCCGGCGGCGTATGCGAGCGCCATCCGGTGCTCCTCCCAGCTGAAGTCGGCGATGGCATCGGCGACGAGGAAGGGCTGGATGTCGTTGGTGAACGCGTCGACCGCGGTCATCAGGACGCCCACGTGGGCGTACACCCCGCAGATGATCAGCTGGTCGCGGCCCTGCGCGCGCATCCGCTCCAGCAGGTCGGTCTTGAAGAAGGCGCTGTAGCGCCACTTGGTGAGCATCCAGTCGCCGGCGGCGGGCGCCACCGGGTCCACGACCTGGCGGTGCTCCGGGCTGGGCTGCATGCCCGGTCCCCAGAAGTCCTTGAGGAGCCCGCGCTCCTCGGGTGTCATGCCGCCCGGCTGCGCCGTGTACGCGACCGGGATGCCGAGCTCGGCGGCGCGTACGCGCAGCTCGCCGGCGTTGCGGGACAGGTCCACGACGGGCTGCTCGCCCGCCGGGAAGGCGGCCAGGAAGTACTTCTGAAGGTCGTGCACCAGCAGGACGGCGCGGTCGGGATCGACGTCCCAGTCGACGGCGGAGGCGGGCAGGTCGGCCGCCGACGGCATCGGATAGGGGCTGATCGCAGGTATGCCTGCCATGCCTTTCTCCCTCTCGTTCACGCTCTCGTTCACGGTTCGCTGACGGGTCGCACCGTTCTCAGGCACCGAGCGCCGCACCGCCGTCCACGGTGAGGTCGTGCATGGTGATGTGGGCGGCCTTGTCGGAGAGCAGGAAGACCACCGCTTCGGCGACGTCCTCGGGACGCGCGAGCTTGCCGAGCGGGATGCCGACGCGGTACGCGTCCGGGACCCCGTCGATGGAGGCCCGGGCGCTGCTCTCGTCCTCCCACATGGAGTTGAGCATGGGGGTGTCCGTGGAGCCCGGCGCGACGAGGTTCGCGCGGATGCCGAACTTGGCGACCTCCAGCCCCAGGCACTTGGTGAACATCGTCGCGGCGGCCTTGGAGGCGGCGTACGCGGACATCTCGGTACGGGCGGTGCCCGCGGCGTTGGAGGCGATCGTGACGATCGCTCCCCGCCGGCGCGGCACCATGCGGTTGACGACGGCCCGGGAGACGAAGAAGACCCCCGTGGTGTTGACCGCGAACGTCGTGCTCCACTCCTGGTCGGTCAGCTTGCGCGCCTCGGCGAGCCGCAGCACGCCGGCCGCGTTGACGAGGAAGTCGAGCGGTCCGACGAGCGCCTCGACGTCGTCGACCAGCGCCTCGACGTCGGCGCTGGCGGTGACGTCGGCCGGGAACGGGTCGACCCGGCCGCCCTCCTCGCCGACGGACTTGGCCACGTCGCGCAGGCGGTCGGCGTCCCGGTCGACCGCCGCCACCCGGACGCCCCGGGCGGCCAGGGCACGGACGATGGCCTCGCCGATGCCGCCTGCCGCTCCGGTGACCAGAGCGATCTTTCCTTCCATGATGGAGTAACCCCCTCTTTTTCTTCGGCCTCAGCCGCGCCAGGCGGAGGCGACTTCGATGGCCTGCTCGGAATTGAGGCGCGGGTCGCAGAACGAGGTGTACTTCTCACCCAGCTCGTCCACGTGGTATTCGTCGGAAACGCATTCGTGGACCTGGTCCGGAGTCGTTTCCAGGTGGAGTCCGGCCGCCACCCCGCCGTTGTCGACCACGGCCTTCTGGAATTCCTCGACCTCACGTACGACGGTTTCGACGTAACGGGTCTTGATTCCACCGGGCGCGCTCACGGTATTTCCGTGCATCGGGTCGCACATCCACAGCACCGGGTGCCCGGCCTCGCGGACCGCCCGGACCAGCTCCGGCAGCTTCTCGGCGGCCGCGCCCTGCCCCATCCGGGAGATCAACGTGAGCCGGCCCGGCTCGCGCCGCGGGTCGAGCCGCCCGCACAGCTCCACCAGCTCGGTCGGGGTCATCTTCGGGCCGACCTTGGTGGCGACCGGGTTGGCGATCGTCGCGAAGAGCTCGACGTGGGCGCCGTCCAGCTCGCGGGTGCGCTCGCCCATCCACGGCCAGTGCGTCGACGTCAGCAGCACCGAGCCGTCCGGCTGCGTGCGCAGCATCGGGCCCTCGTAGTCGAGCAGGAGCGCCTCGTGGCTGGTCCACACCGGGGCCTCGGCCGCGGAGGGGCGGCCCTCGCCGTGCCAGCCGAGGGAGGCCATGGCCCCCGAGGCCGCCTGATAGCCGGCGACGAGGCGCTGCGGGTCCGGTCGGCGCAGCTCGGGGTCCGGTTCCGGGCTGTTGACCATGTGTCCGCGGTAGACGGGCAGCTCGACCCCGGCCACCGTCTCCGTCGGGTTGGAGCGGGGCTTGCCGAACTGCCCGGCCAGCCGGCCCACCCGGATGACGGGCTTGAGCGAACGCGTCTTCATGACACCGGCCAGCACGTCGAGGAGCGCCGCCTTGCGCGCCACATAGCCGGGGGTGCACTCCGCGGGGTCCTCCGCGCAGTCGCCGCCCTGGACGACCTGCACCTCGCCCCGCGACGCCGCGGCGAGCAGGGCGCGAAGGTCTTCGACGTCCTCCCGACGAACGAGTGCGGGCGAGTCCGCGAGTTCGGCCCTGGCATTCTCCAGGGCGTCTTCATCCGGCCAAACGGGCTGCTGGCCCGCGGGCAATGATTTCCAGCGTGCAACACCGTACATGTGGCACCTCCCAGTGCTGAACCTGCCGTGACATCAGATGCAGCCAGAAGTGTGTGAAACAGCCATTCGAGTGAACCACCATAGATTCGCCACTCCGTCAGGTGGGCGCGTATTCGGTCAGGTCCCTTGGAGGATTTAGAAATAAACCTGACGCATTATCGGGACCGGTACGTCCGGGCGTCCGCCGGCCCTTTAGGGTCCGCACACCGCGAGGGGGGAAGGGAGCGCCGTCACCGCCGTACTTGACACACCATCAACGGCTTCATTCAGGCGCAAGGTCATGACGTTCTAAGGTCGGTCCCGTGGTGAGTCAAGGAGCGGGAGCGCTGCTGAAACAACTGGTGTCCGAGGGGGTCTCGCCGTGGCTGAGCGCGCAGGATCCGAGAGAGTTCGACGCCGGAGTCAGGTATCCGACCCTGGGCACCCACTTCCACAACGCGCTGGCACCGGCGGGTAGTAGCCTGGCCCAGCTCCGCCGGGCCTGCGACCTCCTGCTGCCCGTGTTCGAGGTGAGCAAGGGCATGGTCGGGCAGGTCTCCGTACCGGTGTCACCGCGCTGGGCCCATGACGCGAAGGCCCTGGGCGCCGCCGCCCGCGCTCTGCACCGGTCGGTGGCCCGCCGCAACGCGCTCGTCCGCATCCCCATGACCCCGGCGGGCCTGGAGGCGCTGACCGACTGCCTCGCCGACGGGATCGGGGTGCACGCCGCGATGGTCTTCTCGGACGAGCGGTACGCCGAGGTGCTCGACGCCTACGTCGCCGGGCTGGAGCGGTCCCTGTCCTGCGGCCGGCCGCTCGGCGACGCCCCCATGGTGGCCTCGTTCCCGGTGGGCCTGTTCGACGCGGAGGTCGACGCCCGGCTGGACGGGCTGGGCGTCGACCCCGGCCACGAGGTGCGCGGCGCCGCCGGTCTGGCCGTGGCCCGCAGGATGTACCGGCTGCGCGAGGAACGGCTGTCCGGGGACTGGTGGCGGGTGCTGCGGGCCAACGGTGCCCCGCAGCCGCGACTGCTGTGGGGCACCGGCGCGGACGGCGGGGTGGGCGCCCTGGTGGGCTGGAACACCGCGCTCGCCCTGTCCGTGGACACCCTGGAGGCCGCCGCGCAGAAGCCGGAGCTGACCGGCGACACCCTCCTCAACGCCGACGCGGAGGCGACCTGCGCCCTGCGGGCCCTGGACCGGCTCGGCGTCCCCGCCCGGGAGGTCGCGGCCGTGCTGGAGACGGCGGGACTCGCCCGCCTCCAGCACAGCTGGGAGATCAGGACGGGATCCGGTCTCGCTGCCTCTCCGGGAACCGGGTGTTCGTCAGCGCCAGCAGCGGAGCTGCCTTGACGGCCGTCTCCTCGTACTCGGCCGCCGGGTCGGACAGGGCCACCACGGCCCCGCCGACCCCGTACCGGACCCGGTCGGCCGTGACCGTGGCGGTGCGGATCACGATGCTCAGGTCCGCGGCGCCGGACAGCGAGAAGTAGCCGATGGCGCCCGAGTACACCCCGCGCGGGCCGGCTTCCAGCCGGTCGATGATCTGCATCGTGCGGAGCTTGGGGGCACCGGTCATGGAACCGCCGGGGAAGGCGGCGCGTACGCAGTCCACTGCCGACAGCTCCGGTCGCAGGCGCGCCCGTACGGTGCTCACCAGTTGGTGGACGGTGGCGTACGTCTCGACCCGGAACAGGTCCTCGGCCTCGACCGAGCCGGGTACCGCGCACCGGCCGAGGTCGTTGCGGACCAGGTCGACGATCATCAGGTTCTCGGAGCGGTCCTTCTCGTCGGTCAGCAGGTCCGCGATCAGCTCCGCCTCCTCCCGCGCGGTGGCGCCGCGCGGCCGGGTGCCCTTGATGGGGGACGACTCGACGAGCCCGTCGCGCGAGACCCGCAGGAACCGCTCGGGCGAGGTGCTGAGCACGGACAGCTCGCCGAACTGGAGCAGCGCGGCGAACGGCGCCGGGCTGGTGCGGCGCAGGGTGCGGTAGGAGGCCCAGGGGTCGAGGCTGGCCTCGGCCTCGGCCATGTTGGTCAGGCAGACCTCGTACGTCTCGCCCGCGGCGATCTCCTCCAAGCAGGTGTCGATGAGGTCCAGGTAGGCGCCGCGGTCGTGGCGCAGGCTGATCTCCCCGCTCGGGGCGGTCGGCCGGGGATCCGGCAGGCTCAGGCCGGCGAGCGCGGCGAGCCGTTCCCCCGTGCCGATGAGCCAGGCGTCGGCCGCGGCGGCGGACTCCTCCCCGGTCCCCTCCACCAGCGCGAGCAGGTACGTGGTGTTCTCGGCGTGGTCGAAGACCAGGGCGCGGTCGGCGAAGACCATGGTGGCGTCGTCGACGGGCGAGCGGTGCACGAGGTCGCCGCCGCATTCGGCCTTCAGCTCGTAGCCGAGGTAGCCGACCCAGCCGAGCGTGAAGTCGAAGGGCAGCTCGGGGAGTTCGGTGTGCAGGGAGCGCAGGTCGCGGTCGAGCCACTCCAGGAAGGGAGCGGCGACCAGCTCGCTCTCCCCGCCCGCCGACTCGACGGTGACGCACCCGCTCCACACGTCGGCGGTCGCGACGCGGGCGAGCGGGCCGGTGGCGTCGCCCATGACCGAGAACCGGCCGCGTTCGCCGCCGGGCAGGCTGCTGTCCAGCCAGTAGGCGTGGTCGTTGCCCCGGAAGAGCTGGTCGTAGACCGTCTCGGGGCACCAGCGGGTGGCCAGCCTGCTCACGGCCGGCCGCAGCCTGCGGACCGGGGCCCCGGCGGCTGCGGGAGCCGGACCGGCAGCGGGGGCGGGCGCTCCGGCCGGCGCGGCAGCGGGGGCGGGGGCCCGGCGAGGGCTCCGCGGCGCCCGGTCCGTGCGTTCCGCCTGGTGCGCACGGGTCAGCCCGGCGAAATTTGCAAGCAGCTCGATCCCATACCGACTGCAAATCGACTCGGGGTGGAACTGCACCCCCCACATCGGCCGCGACCGGTGCCGCAACCCCATCAGGATGCCGTCCGGCGTCCACGCGGTGGCTGCGAGCTCGTCCGGCAGGTCCGTCACGGCGAGCGAGTGGTACCGGACCACCTCCAGCGGCGAGGGCAGCCCGGCGAACAGCCCGGTGCCGTCGTGCAGGACGGGCGAGGTGCGGCCGTGCCGGGGCTCCGGCGCCCGGTCGACCGTGGCGCCGTGGACGTGGCCGATCCCCTGGTGGCCCAGGCAGATGCCGAGCAGCGGCAGCTGCGAGTGCTCGATGACCTCGGCGCAGATGCCGAAGTCGGCTTCCCGGCGCGGAGTACCGGGACCCGGTGAGATGACGACGTTGTCGAAGGCGTCGAGTTGTGCGATCTTCCAGTGCGGGTCGTCATTTCGAACGACTTCCGGCTCTCGTCCATTGACCTGGGCCAGATAGTGGAAGAGGTTATAAGTAAACGAGTCGTAATTGTCTACAAGAAGCGTACGCACGATGAAATATCCCCCCGGCTAAATCAGGCCTGGATTGGCTTGATTTCGAGCAGCATGTGCTCGACCATGTCCTCTCCGTACTCCCCCTCGCGGACGCGGCAGCTCGCCACCGTCGACAGCTCGCGCCCGCTGACGTCCGCCAGCTCGTGCAGCGCCGCGAGGTCCCCCCGGTCGCTGAAGTGGAGCAGGACGCGGCCGCCCGGTGCGGTCCAGTGCACGGCCTGCTCCAGGTAGCGGCGGTGTGCCTGGTAGCCGGTGTCCACGTACGCCCGCTCGTGCACCGACTTGTACTCGTAGCTCTCGGGCCCCATCACATAGTTGGAGCTCCAGAAGACCACGTCGAACCGCTCGTCCTCGCGCAATCCGGAGAACAGGTCGCTGTGCAGGGCCTGGAGGCGGTCCCCGACCCCGTGCCGGTCCGCGTTGACGGCGGCGTTCTCCACGGCGGAGGGGCTGATGTCGGCCGCCACGACCCGCTCGTATCCGAACAGGGCTGCCGTCACGGCTATCACGCCGGTGCCGCAGCCGATCTCCAGGAACGAACCAGAACGCGGGCTCGGCGCCACCTCGTTGAGGCCGAGCAGTTCGAGGGCCACGCCCGTGGAGGGGGAGTAGACGGGGGCGAAGACCTCGTCGAACAGGTCCCACTCGCGGTCGCCGAGCGTGAACACGCGCGGCCGGTCCTGCCGGGTCAGGGACAGGCGGCTGCGGAGCAGCGACCGCTCGTAACTCTGAAGCTGGGACAGCTGTGACAGCTGTGACATGCGAATCCCCCCAAGGAAACGTCAGGCTGCGGTGGTGGCGTCGACGGCGGCGATGGTGGTGTCGGCACCGGAACGCTCGGTGATCAGCCTGCCCTTGAGTGAGCCTCGACCAGAAGGTGGTCAGATGACAGCGTCGCTCATGGACCGTGGTGATCCGATCACCCTCCGCGTCCCTGACCTGGATCGAATCTCAAGTGATTCTTGACCGGTTCTTGCCCCAAGAGATACTTTCAGGCAGGTCCGGGATTGCTTGCACCTCGGTTGGTGCAAACGTGAACGGCTTTTATGGGGGTCGGGGGAGAAGTCGTGGTTGACCACGCTTACGAAATGCTGGAACTGCTGAACAGAGAGGCGCCTGCGGCTGCCTTCGACGACGTGGTCCGCAAAGCGCGTGAGTCCGGCCTGTCCGGGGACGCCCTCGCCCAGCTGACCAGGGCCAGGGACCAGAGTCTCGGCATCCGGGCGCTCTTCGTTCGCCGCCAGCAGCGCGAGGCCGGCCTCGCCGCACTCGTGGACACCGCACGCGACCTGACCCTGCCGTACGACCTCGACGAACTCCTGAAGGTGATCACCCGCCGGGCCCGGCTGCTCCTCGGGCTCGACATGGCCTGGGTGAGCTTCGACGACCTCGAAGAGCAGTGCTCCCGGGTCCGTTCGGCCGACGGCCACGCCTCCGCGCTGACCATCGGGTTCGCCATCCCGCTGACCGGCGGGGGCGTCGGCAAGCGCGCCGCGGACGGCTCCGCCCCGTTCTGGTCGGCCGATTACATGAACGACAAAACCTTCCAGCACAGCCCCGTCATCGACGAGGTGGTGCAGGCCGAGGGCCTGCACGCTGTCATGGCCGTCCCGCTGCGGCACGCCGGCACCGCCCTGGGGGCCCTGTACGTGGCGGACCGCAACATCCGGCACTTCACACCGGACGAAGTGTCGCTGATGAGTTCGCTCGCCGACCTCGCGACCGTTGCGATCGAAAAGGCCCGGCTGCTGGAGCAGACCCGGTACGAGGTGGTGGAGCTGGAGCAGGACACCTCCCGCGCCCTGGATTCCTCCACCACCGCCCGCCTGCTCCGCGAGACCCACGGCCGGCTGCTCGACCTGGTGCTCCAGGGCGGCGGTCTCGGCCGCCTGGCCGCCGAGGCGGTCAAGGGCCTCGACGGCACCCTCCTCGTACGGGACGCGGCCGGCCGCAACCTCGCCTGCCCCGGCGGCGAACCCCCCGTACTGAACGAGGCGGAGGTCCGCACCGTCCTGCTGGACGCGCACACCGACCGGCAGCCGCGCAGCACGGGCGACGGGGTGTGGATCGCCTCGGTCGCCGCCGGCGACGAGATGCTGGGCACGCTGATCCTGTCCTGCGCGGAGCCCGTCACCGACCGCCAGGTCCAGCTCCTCGCGCTCACCGCCCAGGTCACCGCCGTGGTGCTGCTGATGGAGCAGGGCATGGCCGCCGCCGAGGGCCACATGCGGGACGAGTTCTTCCACGACCTGCTGCGCGGCACTTCGTTGTCCCCGGTACAGATCGCGGAGCAGAGCCGCCGCCTCGCGCTGAACCTCGACGAGCCCCACGTCATCGTGATCGCCCGGCCCGAAGGCGGGGTCCAGGGCCGCGTGGTCGCCTGGGCCGCCTCGTACGCCAACCGCCACCACGGCCTCAAGAGCGTGGACGGCGACGTCGTGGTGCTGCTGCTGCCCGGCACCGAGGCCGGGGCCATCGCCCGTACGGCGTCCAGGGAACTCTCCGAGGTGCTCGGCAAGCCCGTCACGGCCGGCTCCGCCGGTCCCGTGGACGATCCGGCCGGCATCGTCCACATGTACCAGGAGGCCCGCCGGGTCCTGGACGCGGTCGCGGCGCTCACCGGCGCCGGCAGCACCGCCTCCCCCGAGGAACTGGGCTTCCTCGGCGTCCTCCTCTCGGAGAAGCCGAACATCGCGGGGTTCATCAACGAGACCATCGGTCCCGTCCTGGACTACGACGACCAGCAGTACACCGAACTGATCCGCACCATGGAGGCGTACTTCGCCTCGGCCAACAGCCCCTCCCGGGCGGCCGAGTCCCTGCACGTCCACCCCAACACGGTCTCGCGCCGGCTGGAGCGCATCACCGAGATCCTCGGCGAGGACTGGCAGAAGCCGACCCAGGCCCTCCAGGTACAACTGGCCCTCCAGCTCCAGCGGACCCGCCAGGCCCTGAACAAGAAGGCCCCCCGCACCGGCCAGCCGCGGCAGATCATCGGCTAGCGGTCGACGGAGCGCTCGGTGAGCATGCGGACCGCGTGCGCGGCGGAGGCCAAGGTGGTGTGCCGGTGCCAGCCGCCGAAGGAACGGCCGCCGAAATCGGTGAGCCCCACCTTCTGCGAGACGTTCGCGAAGTCCGCCTCGACGTTCTGCGCCCGCTTCGCGAGCCGCAGCAGCCCGCCGGGCGGCGCCTGCGTCATATCGCTGATCCAGCACTGCTCGGGCCAGCCCCGCGGGTCGTTCCACTCGCCGAAGAGCAGCAGCGGACGGGGTGCCTGCGGCAGCTCCACCCGTACGCCGACGACCAGCGTGGTGCGCTGCTGGAGGGTCACCGGGTCCACCCAGGTCACCGGGCGGCGCAGGGTTCGGGCCATCAGCAGCAGCTGATGGGCGGCGAGCTCGCGGTTGCCGCTGCTCGGCAGGACCGGATCCACGCAGCGGACCCGCAGCGAGCCGCGGGCCGACGCCACGAAGTGCATCCCGACCGGGCCGAACCGGCGCGCCACCGCGGCCGGATCGACGTCGGGCAGGTCGAACACCACCGGGCGACGGCTCTGCCCGACCCAGTCGCGCAGCTCCTCGACGGCTCCGGCGGCGCATTCGAGGGGGGTGGTGGCCAGTTCCGACTCGTGGACGTTCGGGGAGAGGGGGCCGACGCTGTCGCGCCACTTCTGGGTGAGTGCGAGCCGCCAGTTCACCGGGCAGCTCTGGTCCTCGCCGACGGACCACACGCCGAACGCCACCTGGCTGTTGACCATCTGGCCCCGCTCGGGCACGAAGCGGCGGGCGACCCCGACGGACTCCGTGCCGGCCTTGGAGATCACCACCGGCTGCACGACCCAGGCGCGGGGGCGCAGCGCACGTTCCAGGTACCGGGCGAGGGCGGCGCGCACCGGACCCCAGTCCCAGGTCGACGACACCACGAAGTGGTGCAGGCTCTGCTCGGCCGCCCGGTCGCCGACGTGCGCCGCGATGTTGCGTATCGACTTGCGCCCCTCGGCCTTGAGCAGGCCGCGCAGGTACACCTCCCCCTTGCGTCGCTGGTCGCTGCGCGGCAGCGAGGCGAACAGCTCGGTGCAGAGCTCGTCCACGACCAGGTCCGGTACGAACCGGCTGCTCAGGGTCTCCAAACGTTCGAGACTCGGTGCGCTCATGATGGATCCATCCCTTCCCCCGGTGTTCTCTCCAGCTCCTCAACCCTGCGGCCGGGCACGGCGGGAGAACCAGGTGGAGCGGTCACACACATTCGGCCCGGCGTGCGCAGGGGGTCATCAGCCCCGGACGGACCACGGGGACCCGGATGATCATTTGACGGAGTCCCCGACAGGCCCTTGGCCAGGGCAGCAGCGGCTCGCAGACTCCTGGAGCCCCGCTGGAGACGGACCGGACCACCCTCCCCGTGCGCACCACGCCCCGGTGGTTCCCGGGCGAAGGTGCCCCGCCCACCACCGCGCGGCCCCCCGGCGGTGGCCCGGCCACCACTTCGCAGCTCGGGGACGGGCCCGGCTAGGGTGTGCCCGTATGGGGACCTGGACCGCACCGAGCGCCATAGAACGAGAGCTGTACGAGGCCAAGAGCGCCGGCGCGTGGGACCGGTTCCTCGATGTGCTCGCCCGCTCCGAGCTGTTCCTCCCGCAGGTCCGCGCACAGGTCGACGCCGAGCCCACGCACGCCCGGTTCCACCCGGTCGGCCACAGCCTGCCCGTGTACACCGCCGGGATGCTGCCCGTCCCCACTCCCGAGACCGTGTTCGTGCGCCAGCGCCTGTCCTGGTTCGCGGGCGTCTGGGAACGCCACGACCCGGCGTACCTGGCGGTGAACCCCGGCAGCCCCGCCGAGGCCTACCTGACCACGGGCCCCGCCGATCTGGCGCGCTGGCGGGCCCACTCGGACGCCGCGACCGGCTGGGGCCTGGCCGTCGGCGAGGTGCACGCCCTGCACGTCGGCGGGCCCTTGCACGGGCCGGTCGCCCGCGGACTCGCCGTCGGCGCCCATCTCGCCGTGGCCAACGGGGAGTTCTGGAACGCGCTGGCCTACCACGGCAGCGGCTACGTCCGCGAGCGCGAACGCCTGCGCGGGTGGTGGGGCATCACCACCCGCGAGGAGTGGCTCGACGTCCTGCACCGCATGTTGAACGCCGAGATCGTCAGCCCCGTCTGGGAGTTCGTCCTGCGCGTCCGCCGGATCCTCGCCTCCGACTTCGCCGGGCCGGTCGACGTCGAACACTGGCGGCACGCCGCCGAGGCCAGTCTGCGCCGCAGCGCCGAACGGGCCGCCGAGCCGCAGCTCACCCCCGACGGGGTCACGGTCGCACAGCCGCGCCCCACCGCCGAGGTCGAGGGCGAGATCGCCGGGGTGCAGCGCCTCATCGGCCGCATCGCCCGGTACGAGCAGCGTTTCCGGGCCGACGGGCTGCTCCCCGAGGAGGGGTACGTGCGCTCCGTCGAGGGCTGGGACATCGGCCGGGCCTCCCAGATGGCCCGCTGGGGACTCGGCGCCCGCTACGGCACCCTGGAGGAGGCGGAGCGCGCCGTGCTCCGGGCCGGCGAGGTGGCCGGCGAGACGTACCGCTCCTGGGCGGAGTTCTCCGCCGGGTACCTGCTCGGCCGGTGCCTGCACTTCGACGAGGAGGAGTTCGGCGAGTGGTACGACAGCTCCCTCGCCACCCACCTGACGCTGACGGGCGAGCCCGCCAGTCCCTGGCTCAACATCCCCTGGAAGTAGTGGCGGCAGCCGACTTGCCCCAGTAGTCGGGAATCCTTGGACGGGTCCGGAGACCGCCAACTAGCCTCGCCCGCATGACCATTGTGCTGAACGAGACGGTTCGCAAGCTGCTCGACTCCCCGCATCCGGCGGTGCTCTCCACCCTCAACCCCGACGGCAGTCCGCAGAGTTCGGTGGTCTGGGTGACCCGGGACGGCAGCGACGTGCTGGTCTCCACCGAGCAGGGCCGCCGCAAGGAGCGGAACATCGCCAGGGACGCGCGCGTCGGGCTGACCGTCTTCGACACCGCCAACCCGTTCGTCTACGTCGAGATCCGCGGTACGGCCACCCTCACCGAGGACGCGGGCCGCGCGGTCGCCGTCCGCATCGCCGAGGAGTACATGGGCCCGGGCGCCGGCAAGGAGTACGCCGAGGCCCCGGCCGAGGACGTCCGCGTCGTCGTCCGCATCACCCCGTCCAAGGTGCTCGGCAACGCCGCGAAGGCGACCGGCTGACGGGTCCGCCCCCGGGGCGTTCAGAGCCGGCGCAGATGCCGGTCGAGCACGGCCCGGACCCGGTCGACGTCGGCCGGGTCCTGGGCGCCCCGCTTGGGCAGGGCGAAGTAGATGCGGGTGCGGCTGGTCGTGAGGACGAAGAGGTCGTCCGTCTCGACGTACCAGGGGAAGGCCTGCCAGTCGATGGTGCTGCTGAGGGGGGCGCCCTCGGCGACCGGTCCGCCCGCGGTGGTCATCCCGTCCTCGGTGACCTCGGTCCGGCAGGTCCCGTAGGCCTCCATGTCCTCGTACTGCTGCCGGGCGAGGCGGGCCAGGTGCCGCGGGAGGATGAAGAAGAGGGAGAGCGTGACCGCGCCGATCACGAAGGCCGACTCGGTCGGCGAGAAGCCCTTGAGCTGGGAGATGGCCACCGCGAGGCCGAGTCCCACGACCGGCCCCACCATCATGCCGCGGCGTCCCGGCCAGGTCCCGAACGTGAAGCGGCGGACGGCCCTCCGGTAGTCGGACGGGGCCGGGTCGTAGACGAACTCGGCGACCGCCGTCCGGTCCGTCCGCGGCTGCTCTACGGGGTCCCCGGCTGTGTGCATGACATGGCAGCGTATCCGAGCCACAACGGCCGGAAAAGGCCCTACGGAAGCCGGGGGCGGACCTGTGACCAGGCATCGAGGGACGCGGCAAGGGGGTCGTCCTCCGGGAGGTGGGGCCGCGCCGCGTCCGTCCAGCGGAGCAGGCTCTTGATCCGGCGCAGGTGCACGATCTCCGCCCGGGGCAGGTCCCGCCAGCGGCCGGCCCGCGCCGCCGCCTGCGCCGGGGTGAGGTCGACCAGCGCGAGCAGCTCCCGGCACAGGAGGCCCGGATCGCCGCCTCGGCCGGGCCCGAACTCCCGGATCAGATAACCCCGTACGGAGGCCAGCTCGATCCCCCGCACCAGCTCGGCCGCACCCTCCGCCTCCGCACAGCGGTACGTCGCCGCCACCGCCACCCGCCCCCAGCGCAACCGGACCTCCCCCGGCAGCCGGACCTCCTGCATCCCACCCACGGCCAGCGCGCGCAGCGTCCGCGGCCGCGGCTCGTCCAGCAGCGGCGGACCGGTCGCCAGCCAGGCCTCGATGTCCTCCAGCGCGTGACCGCCGGGCGGGACCGCGGTCAGCACCTGCCCCCGGGCGAGCAGCGCCACCAGGGCGCCCGTGAGGTGGACCTTCGCCATGTGCCCCGCGTCGAAGAAGGCCACGTCGCGCCCGTACCGCTCGATCCGCCGCAGCCCGAGCCGCAGTTCCCCGACCGCGTAGACCTGTCCGGCGCGCGCGACCCCGCCGAGGCAGCGGACCACGCACACGCCGCCCGTGACGTCGGCCTCCTCGACGGAGTACACCTGCAATTCGGCGATGGCCACCCCGCCCCCCTTCCCCGGGCGGGAGGCTACCCCCTGCCGGTGCCGGAGCGCCGGTACTACGCCTCCTGGGGCTCCAGGACCAGGCGGATCTCCGTGACCTCGTACCCGGCGCGATCGAACGCCGCGGCCATGGGCACGTTGACGGTGTCCGTGGTCGCCGTGATGCGCTCGGCGCCCGCGGCCGCGTGGAAGCGGGTGATCTCCGCCAGGACCTCGTCGATCAGGCCCCGGCCGCGCTGCTCCGGTACGACGCCCAGGTAGCCGACGTTGCGGTGGTACGGGGTCGCCGAGGGAACGGCCAGGCCGGCCAGGGTGCCGTCCGGCAGCTCGGCCAGTCGCCACCAGGAGCGCTCGCCCGGGCAGTCGAGGTAGAACTCGATGTCCTCGCGGGCCAGCTGCTCGGCGTCCATCGAGCGGAGCTCGGTCTGGGTGTGCACGTCCAGGCTGCCGGCCGACAGGCGGGCGAACGCGTCGAGGAACTCCTCGTCGGTGCCCTCGCGGAACACCAGGCTCCCGGTGGGTTCGACGGTCCCGGCGGCGGGGGTCCACTCGTAGCGCAGCCGCTCGATCTCCCGGGTCAGACCCGCCTTGCTCGCGGCTTCCTGCCGCCAGGCGACGGCCTCGGCCAGGCCGGGGCGGGTGCGCCAGTCGCCGGGCAGCGAGATGTTGTAGAGCGGGAGGTTGCCGAAGGCCGCGTGTCCGGCGGCGAGGAGTCCGGCGGCGAGCGCGGCCGGGTCGGCGACGGACTCCCGTACCTGGAGGCAGTCGAGGGCGACGGGCCGCTCGCTGTCGGCGCGGCCCCACCACAGGGCGCGGGCCAGGACCTCGCCGTCCTCGTCCTCGGCGAACCAGATCCACTCGGGACGGAACCGGTTCTCGGCGAGCTCCTCACGGATGGTGTCGGCGGACAGGGCCTTGACGGGACCGTCGGCCTGGAAGGCGACGGCGCGGTCGAGGCCGGCGGGGTCTGCGAGCGCAGCGCGGTAGATCACGGTCGATGATCACACCGGACGGATGCCCTGACCAAGGCTTTTCCGCCGCGCTGTGGGGACCGCAGGCCGAAGGCCCCCTCGCGGTGCGGTGGCGAGGGGGCCTTCGGATGCGCGCTACGACCGGGTGTGTGGCTACGACCAGGTGACGAGGCGGCGGGGGTGCTCCAGGACGGCCGCGATGTCCGCCAGGAAGCGGGAACCGAGCTCGCCGTCGATGAGCCGGTGGTCGAACGACAGCGCCAGCGTGGTGACGTGGCGCGGCTTCACCTTGCCCTTGTGGACCCACGGCTGGAGCTTGATCGCGCCGACCGCGAGGATCGCGGACTCACCGGGGTTCAGGATGGGCGTACCGGTGTCGACGCCGAAGACGCCGACGTTGGTGATCGTGATGGTGCCGTTCTGCATGTCGGCCGGGGAGGTCTTGCCGTCGCGGGCCGTGGCGACCAGCTCGGACAGGGCCGTCGACAGCTCGGGCAGCGTCTTGGCGTGCGCGTCCTTGATGTTCGGAACGATCAGGCCGCGCGGGGTGGCCGCCGCGATGCCCAGGTTCACGTAGTGCTTGAGCACGATCTCCTGGGCCGCCTCGTCCCAGGACGCGTTGACGTCCGGGTTGCGGCGGATGGCCACCAGCACCGCCTTGGCGATGAGCAGCAGCGGGTTGATCCGCAGCCCGGCCAGGTCGGGATCGGCCTTGAGCTCCTGGACCAGCTTCATCGTGCGGGTCACGTCGAAGGTGATGAACTCGGTGACGTGCGGCGCGGTGAACGCGGAGTTGACCATGGCCTGGGCGGTGACCTTGCGGACGCCCTTGACCGGGATGCGGGTCTCCCGCGCGGACGCCTCGCCCGCCGCGGACACCGCCGCCGGAGCCTGGGCCACGGCCTGGACCGCAGCGGCCGGAGCCGGCGCGGCCACGGCCTGCGGAGTGAGCGCGGCCGCGGCTGCGGCGTGCACGTCCTCGCGGGTCACGACCCCGCCCTCGCCGGTGGGCACCACGGAGGCCAGGTCGATCCCGAGGTCCTTGGCGAGCTTGCGCACCGGCGGCTTCGCCAGCGGGCGCTCCCCGACGACGTGGCCGTTGCCGTTCACCCCGGGGGCCGCGACCGGCTCCGGCTGGGCCGGTACGGCGGGCAGCGCGGCCGGGGCGACCGCCGCGGCGGTGCCGTTGCTGGCGGCGCCCGTGCCGGGCACGGCCTTGCGGGGGCGGCGCTTGGTGGAGGCCTGGGAGACCCCGTAGCCCACCAGAACGGGCTGACGGGCGACGACGGGCTCCTCCACGGGCGCCTCGGCCGCAGCCGGGGCGGCCGCCGGAGCGGCGACGGCGGCGGCGGCCGGGTCCTCGGCCTCCGCCGGACCCGTCTGCACGGAGATGATCACCTGGCCGACATCGACCGTGGTGCCCTCCTCGAAGAGGAGCGCGTGCACGACGCCGTCGAACGGGATCGGCAGCTCGACGGCCGCCTTCGCCGTCTCGACCTCGCACACGACCTGCCCGTCGGTGACCGTGTCACCGGGCTGGACGTACCACTTGAGGATCTCGGCCTCGGTGAGGCCCTCGCCCACGTCGGGCATCTTGAATTCGCGGATGGTCATGAACGTGGCTCCTCAGTACGCCAGCGAGCGGTCGACGGCGTCGAGCACCCTGTCCAGGCCCGGCAGGTACTCGTCCTCCAGGCGGGCCGGCGGGTACGGGGCGTGGAAACCGCCCACGCGCAGCACCGGCGCCTCCAGGTGGTAGAAGCACCGCTCCGTGATGCGGGCGGCGATCTCCGCGCCCGTACCCAGGAACACCGGGGCCTCGTGGACGACCACGAGCCGGCGGGTCTTCTCCACGGAAGCCTGCAGCCCGTCGAAGTCGATGGGGGACATCGAGCGGAGGTCCACGACCTCCACCGACTTGCCCTCCTCGGCCGCCGCGGCCGCCGCCTCCAGGCAGACCTTCACCATCGGGCCGTAGGCCGCCAGGGTGATGTCCGCGCCCTCGCGGGCGACCCGCGCCGCGTGCAGGGAGTCCGGGATCGCGTCGATGTCGACCTCGCCCTTGTCCCAGTAGCGCCGCTTCGGCTCGAAGAAGATCACCGGGTCGTCGCTGAGGATCGCCTGCTGGAGCATCCAGTACGCGTCGCTCGGGTTCGACGGGGAAACCACCTTCAGGCCCGGGACGTGCGCGAACAGCGCCTCGGGGGACTCCGAGTGGTGCTCCACCGCGCCGATGCCGCCCGCGTAGGGGATGCGCACGACGACCGGCATCTTGACCTTGCCCAGCGACCGCGCGTGCATCTTCGCGAGCTGCGTGACGATCTGGTCGTACGCGGGGAAGACGAACCCGTCGAACTGGATCTCCACCACGGGGCGGTAGCCGCGCAGCGCCAGGCCGATCGCCGTGCCGACGATGCCGGACTCGGCGAGCGGGGTGTCGATGACCCGCTCCTCGCCGAAGTCCTTCTGGAGCCCGTCGGTGATGCGGAAGACACCGCCCAGCTTGCCGACGTCCTCGCCCATGATCAGGACCTTCGGGTCCGTCTCCAGGGCCTTGCGCAGGGACTCGTTGAGCGCCTTCGCGATCGACATCTTCTCGACAGCCATCAGTGACCCTCCTCGAAGGACGCGAGGTAGGCGGCGAACTGGGCGCGCTCCTCGTCGACGAGCGCGTGCCCGTCCGCGTAGACGTTCTCGAAGATCGCCATCGTGTCGGGGTCGGGCATGGCGCGCACGACCTCGCGCACCCGCTTGCCGAGCGCCTCGCTCTCGGCCTCCAGGGCCTCGAAGAAGGCCTCGTCGGCGCCGCCGCTGGCCAGCAGGTACGTCTTCAGGCGCAGGATCGGGTCCTTCGCCTCCCAGGCCGCCGTCTCCTCGTCCCGCCGGTACTTCGTCGGGTCGTCGGAGGTGGTGTGCGCGGCCATCCGGTACGTGAACGCCTCGACCAGGGTCGGGCCCTCGCCGCGGCGCGCCCGCTCCAGCGCCCAGCGGGTGACCGCCAGGCAGGCCAGGACGTCGTTGCCGTCCACGCGGATGCCGGGGAAGCCGAAGCCCTGGGCGCGCTGGTAGAGCGGCACGCGCATCTGGCGTTCGGTCGGCTCGGAGATCGCCCACTGGTTGTTCTGGCAGAAGAACACCACGGGGGAGTTGTAGACGGCCGAGAAGGTGAAGGCCTCGGCGACGTCGCCCTGGCTGGACGCGCCGTCGCCGAAGTAGGCGATGACCGCGGAGTCCGCGCCGTCCTTGGCCACGCCCATCGCGTAACCGGTCGCGTGCAGCGTCTGCGAGCCGATGACGATCGTGTAAAGGTGGAAGTTGTTGGTGCTCGGGTCCCAGCCGCCGTGGTTCACGCCGCGGAACATGCCGAGCAGGTTCGTCGGGTCGACGCCGCGGCACCAGGCCACCCCGTGCTCGCGGTAGGTCGGGAACACGTAGTCGTCGTCGCGCAGCGCGCGACCGGAGCCGATCTGGGCGGCCTCCTGCCCGAGCAGCGAGGCCCACAGGCCGAGCTCGCCCTGACGCTGCAGGGCCGTCGCCTCGCCGTCGAAACGGCGGGTCAGGACCATGTCGCGGTACAGCCCGCGCAGGTCCTCGGTGGTGATGTCCTCGACGAAGGACAGGAACTCCGCAGCATCGGGATTGTCTGCGGCGCTGACCCGTTCACCCTCGGGCGTCAGCAGCTGTACGAGCTGGGGCTCGGCGTTCTGCGCGGTGGCGACAGCCTTGGCAGCGGGGGCCTTGGCGGCGCTCGCCGCGCCTGCCGCCCGCTTGGTGCCGCTGCTGCGTCGCGGCTTGCGCGCGGCAGTGCTCTCCACGGTCACGTGTTGCTCCTCCGTCGGTCCGGCTCCCGGGTTCTCCGGGGTCCAGTGCGGCTCACCCGAATCCGTACCAGCGCACGGGGTGGGTGCGCGTCGTGTGCGGATTCGAGCGTGACAGGTGCCCCGGCAAGTGCCCTGCGCAATGCACGTTACCCAGTGCGCCGCATAACTGCGAAACCCCACTTGACCTGCGTTTTTGCTTGGATTTCCAAGTAAATCCGCAGCGCGGGGAACAACCACTGGTCACAGCCTTGCAGGGGGCCGGAACAACGGCACGTTATCCCGGGTAACGACCTCAGGGAAGGGGTGAGTGTGTGAAACTGAGTTCGTGCGCGAAGACGGAAAAATCAAGGTATTCCTCCTGGACGACCACGAAGTGGTACGACGCGGCGTCCATGAGCTCCTTTCGGTCGAAGAGGACATCGAGATCGTCGGCGAGGCGGGCACCGCCGCGGACGCCCTGGTGCGCATCCCCGCCACCCGGCCCGACGTGGCCGTGCTCGACGTGCGCCTGCCGGACGGCAGCGGGGTGGAGGTCTGCCGCGAGGTCCGCTCGCAGCACGAGGACATCAAGTGCCTGATGCTGACCTCGTTCGCCGACGACGAGGCACTGTTCGACGCGATCATGGCCGGGGCCTCGGGCTACGTGCTCAAGGCGATCCGCGGGAACGAGCTGCTGAGCGCCGTACGGGACGTCGCGGCCGGCAGGTCGCTGCTGGACCCGGTCGCCACCGCCCGGGTGCTGGAGCGGCTGCGCGACGGCAAGAACGGCAAGGGCGACGACCGCCTGTCCAACCTCACCGAGCAGGAGCGGAAGATCCTCGACCTGATCGGCGAGGGCCTGACGAACCGCGTCATCGGCGAGCGGCTGCACCTCGCCGAGAAGACCATCAAGAACTACGTCTCCAGCCTGCTGTCCAAGCTGGGCATGGAGCGCCGCTCCCAGGCCGCCGCGTACGTGGCCCGGCTCCAAGCCGAAAGGCGCGTCTGAGCCGCAGCGGGGGCCTGCCGGGCGGGGCCTGACCAGGCCGTTCCGCCGACGGCGGCGTTTCATTCGGGACCAACGTCCCCGATCGTCGGGGCCGCCTCCTCTTTTCGGTCGAGTGTCCGTACCGGAGAGTGGACACATGTCTGCGGAGGAACTCCACGCCATCGAACTGCTACGCCGGGTGCCGTACGGCCGGGTGGCCACCAGCATGCGCGCGCTGCCCTTCCTCGCGCTCGCCCGCCACGTCGTGGTGGACGGCAAGGTCGTCCTGAGAATGCACGCGGGTTTCGGCTATCACCAGGCGTGCAACGGCAGCGTGGTGGCCTACGGGGCCGACAACTACAATTCCCGGGACCCGCTGCTGTGGTCCGTGCAGTTCACCGGAACGGCCCAGATCGTCGAGCCCACCACCAGCGAACTGGAACTGTTCGGTCCGGTCCCGCATTTCGCGGACGGCGCGGTGTTCGACCCCGTCTACATGCGAATCGAGCCCCAGTTCGTCACCGTCCACTCCCTGGCCGGGAATCCGGAGCGGGAGTACCAGCACACCATCTGAGCTGCGCATTCACCCATACGCACAGAGATCCCGGCTCCATGCGCAAGGGCCCGGCGGAATCGAATTCCGCCGGGCCCCTGTGCATTCGCTAGTTCCCGTCGCCCAGCGGGTCGGGACTGGCCCCGCCCCCGCCCGTGCCGGTCGACTTCGAGGGCGACGGCGAGCTCTTCGAGGCGGACGGCGACGGCGAGCTCTTCGACGCGGACGGCGACGGCGAGAAGGACGTCGACGGCGAAGGGCTGCTGCTCGGCGTGAACTTGCTGCGGCCCGGCGTCGGCGTGTAGTCGTCCGACGCGTGCGTCGACGGCGTCTCGCGCGACGGCGTGCTCTGCTGCTCGGACGGGACGCTCGGCTGGCCGCCCGAAGAACTCTGCACGGTCTTCGGCGTGTTGTCGTCCGTCGTCTTGTGCGACCCGGAGTTGACGGCGTACGCCACGCCGCCCGCGATCGCGACGATGGCCAGCACCGCGAACAGCCACAGCTTCCAACGGCTGCCGCCGCGGTCGTCGTAGCCGTCGCGGCCGCCCGGTCCACCGCCGTGGCCGTGGTTGTCGTACCCGCCCCCGCCGGGGAAGGCCGAGCCGTCGTCGGGGTTCAGCGGCGGCACCATGGGCTGCTGGAACTGCGAGGTCGAGGCGTGCGCCGGGTAGTTCTGCTGCCCGCCGGCCGGCCCCATCGGCATCGCCGTGGTCTGCGCCGCCCCGCCGCGCCCGTGCGGCAGGGACATGGTGACCGGGCCGGTGTTCCAGGTACCCGTGTTCGGCCCCTGGTCGTGCAGCATCTGGAGCGCGTACTGGACCAGCCCGCGCATCTCCTCGGCGCTCTGGAACCGGTCGTCCGGGTCCTTGGCGAGGGAGCGCATGACCAGACCGTCGAGCTCCTGCGGGATGTGGTGGCCCTCCGGCAGCTGCGAGGGCGGCACCGGCGCGTCCTGCACGTGCTGGTAGACCACCGAGAGCGGGGTCTCACCCGTGAACGGGGGCCGCAGCGCGAGCAGTTCGTACAGCAGGCAGCCGGTCGCGTACAGGTCGGAGCGGTGGTCGACCGCCTTGCCGAGCGCCTGCTCGGGCGACAGGTACTGCGGGGTTCCCATGACCATGCCGGTCTGGGTCATCGTCGACTGGGCGCCGTGCAGGGCGCGCGCGATGCCGAAGTCCATCACCTTGACCGCGCCGGCGTCCGTGATGATCACGTTGGCGGGCTTGATGTCGCGGTGCACGATGCCGTGCTGGTGCGAGTACGCGAGGGCTTCCAGCACGCCCGAGACGATGATGAGCGCCTGCTCGGGGCCCGGGGCCTCGGCGCTGATCAGCAGGTCGCGGATGGTGCGGCCCTCGACCAGCTCCATGACGATGTACGGGACCGTGTTGGGGCCGACCTTGTCCTCGCCGGAGTCGTACACGGCGACGACGGCGTGGTGGTTGAGCCCGGCGACCGACTGCGCCTCACGCGTGAAGCGGGCCTTGGAGACCGGGTCCTCCGCGAGGTCGGCGCGCAGCAGCTTCACGGCGACGGTGCGGCCGAGCCGGACGTCCTCCGCGGCGAACACCTCCGCCATGCCGCCGCGGCCCAGGCGGTGGGTGAGCCGGTAGCGGCCGTCGCCGACCAAGCCGCCGGCCCCCCAATGCTCAGGACCGTCGGCCATCCCGGCGCCGTTTCCCTCGGGTTCGGGTGCCATCAGTCCTCGCCGTCGTCTCTCTCGGCCGCCGCTTCGCGGTAGGTCCTTTTTCCGTGTGCTCCGATGAACGCTACAGCCTCCCAACAGATCGCCGTCCGGACATCCACGTGTGTACGCGTGTGGTCACGGAACGGGCACCCGGCTTGACGTGTGCTTGCCCTCCGGCAGACTGGGCGCGACATGCGCTCAGCCAGACGCGTAGCGACACATCCCGAGGGGAAGCAACAGTCATGAGCCAGGACGGCACTCAGGGCCAGTACGCAGGCGGCTCTCTGGCCGGTGGCCGTTACCAGCTAAGGGACTTGCTCGGAGCGGGCGGCATGGCGTCCGTCTACTTGGCGTACGACTCCGCGCTCGACCGCCAGGTCGCCATCAAGACCCTGCACAGCGACCTCGGCCGCGAACAGTCCTTCCGCGAGCGGTTCCGCCGCGAGGCCCAGGCTGTAGCGAAACTGTCGCACACGAACATCGTCTCGGTATTCGACACGGGCGAAGGCGAAGTGACGTTCAGCGGTCCCGGGGCGGGCGACGCCGCGGTGATGCCGTACATCGTCATGGAGTACGTGGAGGGCCAGCCCCTGGGCTCCGTGCTCGACGCCGACGTCCGTCAGTACGGCGCGATGCCCGCGGACAAGGCGCTGAAGGTGACGGCCGACGTGCTGGCCGCGCTGGAGACCAGCCACGAGATGGGCCTGGTCCACCGCGACATCAAGCCCGGCAACGTGATGATGACCAAGCGCGGCGTGGTCAAGGTCATGGACTTCGGCATCGCCCGTGCCATGCAGTCGGGGGTCACCTCGATGACGCAGACCGGCATGGTCGTCGGCACCCCCCAGTACCTGTCGCCCGAGCAGGCGCTGGGACGCGGCGTGGACGCCCGTTCCGACCTGTATTCGGTCGGCATCATGCTGTTCCAGCTGCTGACGGGCCGGATCCCGTTCGACGCCGACTCCCCGCTGGCCATCGCGTACGCGCACGTTCAGGAGGAGCCGGTCGCGCCGTCCTCCATCAACCGCTCGGTCACCCCGGCGATGGACGCACTGGTGGCGCGCGCCCTGAAGAAGAACCCGAACGAGCGCTTCCCCACCGCCGCCGCCATGCGCGACGAGGTCGCGCGGGTGCTGTCGGCGGGTCAGGCCGGCGCCCCGGTCATCGTCCCGGGTTCACACGCGGGCGGCAGCGGGGCCGGCGTCGGCTCGGCCGTGTTCCCGCCGGTGGACTCCGGGTTCCAGGCGCCCCCCGCCCAGTCGGTGCAGCAGCCGTACGCGCCGACCCCCGCGCCGTCCCCGTACGCGCCGCAGACCCCGCCGCCGGTGAGCCAGCCGCACGGGCAGGGCGGGTACGCCTACCCGCCCCAGCAGCAGGTCCCGCACCAGCAGCAGTACGCACCGCAGACGCCGCCGCCGTTCACCATCTCTCCGGCGGCCAACAACGCCCCGTCCGGCGCGCGCACCTCGGACGGCGAGAAGCGGAACATGCCGGTGGTCATCGGCGCGGTCCTGGTGGCGCTGTTGGCGGTCGGTGGTCTGATCGCGGCCATCATGGCGAACGGCGACAAGGACAAGGACAAGGCCGGCGGCAGTTCCGCCTCGCCCGGTGCCTCCGCGTCCGCCTCGGCCAAGGGCGGCTTCAAGGGTCCGGACCCCTCGCGCACGATCGACCCGGCCAAGTGCAAGGACCCGGTCAAGTCCTACAGCGACGCCAACAAGTACTCGGCGCCGGACCTGACCTACAAGAACCTGCTCTCGGTCAAGACGTGCATCCAGGCCTCCGGCGGCAAGTACAAGATCGTCGAGAAGGACGAGGCCGTGTACGGCAAGGACACGGTGCTCGAACAGAGCCCCCGGGCCGGAGACAAGATCGACAAGGAAGGCACGGAGTACACGCTGACCGTGTCGACCGGCAACCCGCAGTAGACCGGAGTAGTCCGCAGTAGTCCGGAGCCACCACGGGGCGGCGCCGGCGCCGCCCTCCGCGACACACCCGGCATCCCGGGCGACCCCCACGGGGCGCCCGGGATGCCTGTTTTGCCCCACTATGTCAATCTGAGCGAAGCATCTCGGCTGCTCGGGACGGGAGGGGCTCCCCGTGACTCAACGCCACCGCGCTCAGCGCTGGCTGGCCGGGGCCGCAGTGGCCGCCGCCGCGCTGTCCCCCTCGTCCGCCACAGCATCCGCCGCCTCGTCCGCCGCCTCGTCCCCGGCCGGCCGGGTCACGGCCGTCCGCCCGGCCGCCCCGGCCGGCTCCGTCACGGCACGCGGAAGGGCCCCGGGCAAGGCCCCCGACAGAACTCCCGACACGACCCTCCGCACCGCACCGAAGACCGACGACACCGACGCCGATCCCGTCGCCGACGTACCCCACGAGGCGTACGAAGAGCTCGCCGGCAGCGCCGCCGGAGTCGGGCGGGAGCGGCCCGGGCGGCCGGCGGCCGAGCCCGCGAATCCGGAGACCGTGCTGGCCAACCGCCGCCTCCCGGCCCGCCCGCAGCACCGGCCGGCCCACCCCGCCGACCCCCGACAGGTGCCGCGGGTTCCGCGGGTTGCGCCGGTCCCGCAGGTGCCGCAGGTGCCGCAGGTGCCGCACGTGCCGCCGGTCCCGCAGGCCCTGCCGAGCCCGCCGCCCGTGGTCACCGCGATCGGCACCGGGCCGAACGAGCGCGCCGCCGACCTGGCCGCGCACATACTGCCGCTCGGCACCGGGTTCGCCCTGATGGGGCTGGGTCTGGGCTATCTGGGAATGCGGCTGCGCAAGGGCCTCTGAGAGCGGCCTCCCCCTTCCGGCCTACACCTCAGGATGGTTGCGTGGCCCGACATACTCGGTATACATACTGAGTATGTCGATCCGCCACGGCCTTCTCGCCCTGCTGGAAAGGGGTCCTCGGTACGGCTCTCAGCTGCGTACCGAGTTCGAATCCCGCACCGGCTCCACCTGGCCGCTCAACGTCGGGCAGGTGTACACCACCCTCGCCCGACTGGAGCGCGACGGCCTCGTCGCGCCCGGCGGCGAGGACGCCGCCGGGCACACCCTCTACGCCATCACCGACACCGGGCGCGCCGAACTGCACCAGTGGTACGAGCGCCCCGTCGACCGCACCAACCCGCCCCGCGACGAGCTGTCCATCAAGCTCGCCATGGCCGTGGGCGCCCCCGGCGTGGACATCCGCGCCGTCATCCAGGCCCAGCGGCACGCCACGATCAGGGCGATGCAGGACTACACCCGCCTCAAGGCGCAGGCGCTCGCCGCGGTCGAGAGCGGCACGTCCCGCGAGCGCGACGACGTGGCCTGGCTGCTGGTCCTGGAACAGCTGATCTTCCAGACCGAAGCCGAGGCCCGCTGGCTCGACCACTCCGAAGCACGCCTCGTACGGCTCTCCCTGCCGGCCGACCGGAGAGCCGAGCCCGCACCGCCGCAGGCCGCCGACACCGTCCCCGACGCCGTCCCCAACGCCGTCACCGCACCGCGGCGCCGCGCCTTCCGCGGCCCGCGGAGCTGACGCCACCACCGTTCCCAGGGGGGATCCCCATGCCTGACCAGCAGTCCGCATCCCATATACGGCCCGTCCCGCCCGCTCAGCCGGACCGGTCCGCACGTCCCGTCCTCCAGCTCGACAAGCTCGTCCGCACGCACGGCAGCGGCGCCACCGAGGTGCACGCCCTGCGCGGCATCGACCTGGCCGTGTACCCCGGCGAACTCGTCGCCGTCATGGGGCCCTCCGGATCCGGAAAGTCCACGCTGCTCACCCTGGCCGGCGGCCTCGACACGCCCAGCAGCGGCCGGGTCGTCGTCGAAGGCACCGACATCACCACCGCGAGCCGCAAGGAGCTGGCCGCGCTGCGCCGCCGCAGCATCGGGTACGTCTTCCAGGACTACAACCTGATCCCGGCCCTCACCGCCGCCGAGAACGTCGCCCTGCCCCGTGAACTCGACGGCACCTCCGCCCGCAAGGCCCGCGCCTCGGCCCTGGCCTCCCTGGAAGAGATGGGCCTCGGGCAGCTCGCCGACCGCTTCCCCGACGAGATGTCCGGAGGCCAGCAGCAGCGCGTGGCCATCGCCCGCGCCCTCGTCGGCGACCGCCGCCTGGTCCTCGCCGACGAGCCCACCGGCGCCCTCGACTCCGAGACCGGCGAATCCGTCCTCGCCCTGCTGCGCTCGCGCTGCGACGCCGGGGCCGCCGGAATCCTCGTCACCCACGAACCGCGGTTCGCCGCCTGGGCGGACCGCGTGGTCTTCCTGCGCGACGGCAGCGTGGTCGACGAGACCCTGCGCAGCCACGCCGACTCGCTGCTCTCGGGGCAGGCGGCCGGCCAGTGAAGTCCTCGTACCACGCATGGGTCGCGGCGATCCGGATCGCCCGCCGCGACGCCTGGCGCGCCAAGGGCCGCAGCGCCCTCGTCCTCTCGATGATCGCCCTGCCGATCATCGGCGTGAGCGCCGCCGACCTCACCATGCGCAGCGCAGAGCTCACCCCCGAGCAGTTGGTGTCCCGTCAGATCGGCGCCGCAGACGCCCGGCTGAAGGACTCGGAGCTCAACGGGCCGGTCTACCAGGACGTCGAGGGCCGCACCTCGGTGCCCGTCGGCGGCTACGACAAGTACGACCCCAGATCGGAGCCGAACCCGAACCTGCTGGCCTCGGTGATCCCGGCGGGCGCCCAGTCCCTCAAGGACAGCACGGCGCACACCAAGATCCGCACCCGGTACGGCCTGCTGGACACCGACCTGCGCGAGATCGACACGGCCAACCCGCTGGTCGAGGGCATGATCACGATGAAGCGGGGGCGGGCTGCGCAGGAGGCGGGCGAGGTCGTCGCCACCACCGCCTTCCTGGAGACCTCCGGCTTCTTCGTGGGCTCCGAGTTCCGCGCGCGCGGCTCCGACACCTGGTACCGGATCGTGGGCGCGTACGAGCTGCCCTCCGAGCTCAAGAAGACCGAGGTCCTCGCCCCTCCCGGCACCATGATCACCCCGCTCGACAAGGCCTTCCAGGCCGCCGGGGTCCCCGGGGTGGTCGCCACCGACAGCTACCTGGTCAAGGTCGGCGGCGATGGTTTCACGTGGAACACGGTCAAGGCGCTCAACGCGAAGAGCGTCCAGGTCGTCTCCCGCGCCGTGCAGCTCGACCCGCCGGCCGAATCGGACGTGCCGTACATCACCCAGCAGAAGGAGCTGGGCTACTACAACCCGGGCAACGAGTTCCCGACCACCGAACTGGCCGTCCTGGCCACGGTCGTCGGCCTCGCGATGCTGGAGATCTGCCTGCTGGCCGGACCCGCCTTCGCGGTCGGCGCCCGGCGCTCGCGCCGCCAGCTGGGCCTCGTCGGTGCCAACGGCGGCGACCGGCGCCACATCCGGGCCATCGTGCTCTCCGGCGGCCTCGTCATCGGCGCCGCGGCGGCCGTCATCGGCACCGTCCTCGGCGTCGCCCTCACCGTGGGGCTGCGACCGCTGTTGGAGGAGTACCTCGGCCTGCGCTTCGGCGGCTTCGAGTTCCGACCGCTGGAAATCCTCGGCATCGCCCTGCTCGCCGTCCTGACCGGTCTGCTGGCCGCGATCGCCCCGGCCGTCACCGCCTCCCGGCAGACCGTCCTGGCCTCGCTGACCGGCCGTCGCGGGATCCGCCGGGCCAACCGGGTGCTGCCCGCCATCGGCCTGATCGCCCTCGCCGCCGGCGCCGCGATCGCCCTCTACGGCACGGCCTCCCAGATGGGCGCCACGGTCGTCGCGGGCGGCAGTGCCATCGCCGAGCTCGGAATCGTCGCACTGACCCCGGTGCTGGTGGGCCTGTTCGGGCGGCTCGGGCGCTGGCTGCCTCTGTCGCCCCGGCTCGCACTGCGCGACGCCGTACGCAACCGGGGTCGTACGGCACCCGCCGTGGCCGCCGTCCTGGCCGCCGTCGCGGGCACCGTCGCGGTCGCCACGTACCAGCACAGCATGGAGCTCCAGGCCCGCCACTCGTACGTCGCCGACCTCCCGGCCGGTTCCGGAGTGGTGGCGCTGCACGAGCTCGGCCGCAGCAAGGACATGCCCGCCATCCGTGAGGCGGTGTCCCAGGAACTCCCGTTGGCCGTCCGGGCGGACGTGGACTACATCTCGTACGGCAAGCCCGGCTGCGAGAGGTCGACCGGTTCCAACCAGTGCGGGCGCGCCGAGATCATGCGGCCCAAGGAGCAGCGCTGCCCGCTCTACGAGGCCCCGAACGGCCCCGACTCGTTCGGCCCGGCCGAGAGGAAGAAACTGCGGATGGACCCGCGGTGCCAGTTCAAGCGCCACTTCACGCGTTTCGACACGGTCGTCGCCGACGAGAAGCTGCTGACGGCGCTCGCGGTCACCGATCCCGGCTCGGCGTCCGCCCTGAAGGAGGGCAAGGCGGTCTCCTTCGAGAAGAGGAACGTCAAGGACGGCAACGTCACCGTCCGGCTGATCGACGACAAGGACGACAAGTTCGAGCCGGGCACCGACCCGAAGGGCGTGGACAAGGTCTTCGCCGTCCACCAGGCGCCCGACGCCGCCGAGGGGTACGGCATCGAGCTGGTCCTGCCGCCCTCCGCGGCCAAGAGCGCCGGGCTCACCACCATGCCGTTCGCCTCGTACTTCACCCTGGACGGCACGGCCGACAGCAAGCAGAAGCAGCGGGTGGCCGGCCGGATCGACCAGATCGGCGTGGAGGCCCCCGTCACCATCGAGGCCGGCTACCAGGGCGAACGGGACCTGACCCTGCTGGCCCTGACCGTGTTCGCCGGCCTGGTCACCATCGGCGCGGCCGGCATCGCCACCGGGCTCGCGCAGGCCGACGCCGAGGCCGACCTGAAGACACTCGCGGCGGTGGGCGCACCGCCGCGGGTGCGGCGCACGCTCAGCGGGTTCCAGTGCGGCGTGGTGGCCCTGATGGGCGTGGTCCTGGGCTCGGCGGCGGGCATCTTGCCGGCGGTCGGCCTGCGGCTCGTCCAACGGCGGGAAGCGGCGCACCTCATGGAAATCTCAGGCGGCCCGGACGACCTGCTCTACGTGCCGATCTCGGTGCCGTGGGAGACCCTCGGCGGACTACTGGTCCTGGTCCCGCTGGGCGCTGCCCTGCTGGCTGCCCTGGTCACGAAGTCCGGCGGCGCCCTGTCCCGCCGCGCGGCGGGCTGACGGTCACTGTGCGTTCTCGCCCCCGTACAGGGTGGATCACGCCTGTACGGGGGCACACCGTGTGAGTACGACGGTGTGCGAGAGAATGACGGCATGGAGATGCCGAGGAGTGAACGGTCGCAGGACAGCCCCCCGCCCGGCCTGATCGTGGGACAGGACGGGATGCCGGTCGGCGGCGCCGATGACGAGTCGCGCGAGGTCCCGGTGACGGAGATGGTCGAACAGCCCGCCAAGGTCATGCGGATCGGCAGCATGATCAAGCAACTTCTTGAAGAGGTCCGCGCCGCACCTCTGGACGAGGCCAGCCGGGTCCGTCTCAAGGACATCCATGCAGCGTCCGTGAAGGAGCTGGAAGACGGCCTGGCTCCGGAGCTGGTCGAGGAACTGGAGCGCCTCTCCCTGCCGTTCACGGAGGAGGCCATTCCGTCCGAGGCCGAACTGCGCATCGCACAGGCCCAGTTGGTGGGCTGGCTGGAGGGCCTGTTCCACGGCATCCAGACCGCCCTGTTCGCGCAGCAGATGGCCGCGCGGGCCCAGCTCGAACAGATGCGCCGGGCCCTGCCGCCGGGCGCCCCGATGGACGAGGAAGACGGCCACGGCGCCATCCGCTCGGGCCCGTACCTGTAGCAGCCCCTTCCCGGGGTCCGGCCGGCGCCGGGTCCCGGGACACAGCCCGGACGCACCCCGGGCCACCCCCGGATGAGCCTCCGGTAAATGCAGTCCCCCGCAGGGGACATGGCCCGCGCATACTCGGGGCATGACCTACGACGCGATCGTCCTGGCCGGCGGAGCGGCCCGCCGCCTCGGAGGCGCGGACAAACCCGCCCTCCACGTGGGCGGCCGCGCCCTCCTCGACCGCGTTCTCGACGCCTGCACCGACGCCTCGACCACCGTCGTGGTCGGCGGCCGCCGCCCCACCGCGCGCCCGGTCCGCTGGACCCTGGAGGACCCGCCCGGCGCCGGCCCCGTGGCCGCCCTGGACGCAGGTCTGCGCGCGACCAGCGCCGAGCTGGTCCTCGTGCTCTCCGCCGACCTCCCGTTCCTCGACCGGGCCACCGTCGAGACCCTCCTACGGGCCCCCGCCGCCGGCGGCGACGGCGCCCTGCTGCGCGACCCCGACGGCCGCGACCAGCCCCTCGTCGCGGCCTACCGCGCCGAGCCCCTGCGCCGCGAGATCGCCCTCCTGGCGGCCGAGCACGGCAGCCTTTCCGGGCTCCCCCTGCGCGCCCTCACCGCCGAGCTGGACCTGGCCAAGGTGACGGATACTGCGCCACTCGCCTCCTTCGACTGCGACACCTGGGACGATCTCGCAGTCGCCCGAGCCCGGATCAGGGAGCATGGAAACGTGCTGGACCAATGGATCAACGCCGTCAAGACCGAACTGGGCATCGACCTCGCCGTCGACACCAAGACCCTGCTCGACCTCGCCCGGGACGCCGCGCACGGCGTCGCCCGGCCCGCCGCCCCCCTGACCACCTTCCTGGTCGGTTACGCGGCCGCACGGGCCGAAGCCGCCGGCGCCGACCCCGCCACGGCCGTCGCCGAGGCTTCCCGCAAGGCCGCCGATCTGGCCCTGCGCTGGGCCGCCGAGACCGAAGCCGAAGCCCGAGAGAACGGCTCAGGATGACCCCCACCGACGCCGACCACGCCCTCCAGGCCCTCGACGAGGCCCTGGCCCTGGTCAGCCGCGCCCCCCGCCCCGCCACGGCCGGGGCCCACCGCGCCACCGCCTGGCCGCAGGCCCGGGAAGCGGCCGCGCGCACCGGATCCGGCATCCGTCCCCGCACCCACCGGGTGCCCCTCGCGGACGCGCTCGGCGAGGTGCTGGCCCAGTCCCTGGAGGCACTCACCGACCTGCCCTCCTTCGACACCTCCGCCATGGACGGCTGGGCCGTCGCCGGCCCCGGCCCCTGGACCGTGCGCCCCGGCGGCGCGGTGCTGGCCGGCTCCGACCGCCCCGAGCCGCTGGCCGACGGCGAGGCCGTACGGATCGCCACCGGCGCCCGCATCCCCGCCGACGCGACCGCCGTGATCCGCAGTGAGCACTCCCGCGAGTCCGGCACCCAGCTCCACGCCGACCGGGCCGTCCTCACCGGTCAGGACATCCGCCCGCGGGGCCAGGAATGCCGCTCCGGCGACCTGCTGCTGCCCGCCGGCTCACTCGTCACCCCAGCCGTGCTGGGCCTCGCCGCGGCCGCCGGGTACGACGAGCTCACCACCCGGCCCCGGCCCCGCGTCGAGATCCTGGTCCTCGGCGACGAACTGCTCACCGAAGGCCGCCCGCACGACGGCCTGATCCGCGACGCCCTCAGCCCCATGCTCGGCCCCTGGCTCACCCGGCTCGGCGCCGAGGTCACCGCCACCCGACGGCTCGGCGACGACCCGGCCGGAGCCAAGGCCCTGCTGGACGCCGTAACGAGCTCCGATGCCGACCTGGTCCTCACCACCGGCGGCACCGCCTCCGGGCCCGTCGACCACGTCCACCCCGTCCTGCACGAGGCCGGCGCCGAACTGCTGGTCGACGGCGTCGCCGTACGGCCCGGGCACCCCATGCTGCTGGCCCGGCTCGGCGACCGCGAGGCTGGGCGCCATCTGGTCGGTCTGCCCGGCAACCCGCTCGCCGCCGTCTCCGGGCTGCTGACCCTCGCCGAACCGCTGCTGCGCGCCCTGGCCGGCCGCCGCCAGCGCCCCCGGTACACGGTTCCGGTCCAGGGCGACGTGCCGGGCCACCCGTACGACACCCGGCTCGTGCCCGTCCTGCTGACCGACGAGCACGCCGTGCCGCTGCGCTACAACGGTCCCGCGATGCTGCGGGGCGTGGCCGCCGCCGACGGGCTGGCCGTCGTACCGCCGGCCGGAGCGCGCGACGGACAGGACCTGGAGATCCTCGACCTGCCGTGGGCCTCCGGAGGATGTTTCACGTGAAACTGCACGGCCAGGACGCGATGGCCCGCGGCCCCGACGAGAAACTCGTCTCCCGGCGCATCAAGCTGCCCAAGCGCGTCGTGGAGAAGCCGCTCCGACAGGTCGGCAAACGCCTGCTGATGGCCCTGTTCGTGCTGTTCCTGACGGTCCTGATCGTGTGGCTCGACCGGGCGGGTTACCACGACAACGCCAACGGCACGGTCGACCTCCTCGACTGCTTCTACTACGCGACGGTGACCCTGTCGACGACCGGCTACGGCGACATCGTCCCGTACAGCGACAGCGCGCGGCTGACCAACATCCTGCTGATCACCCCCTTGCGCGTGCTCTTCCTGATCATCCTGGTCGGAACCACGTTGGAGGTCCTGACCGAGAAGACCCGGGAAGAGTGGCGGCTGAGCCGCTGGAGGAAGAACTTGCGTGAGCACACGGTCGTCGTCGGCTTCGGCACCAAGGGCCGCTCGGCCCTCCAGACGCTGCTGGCCACCGGCCTCCGCAAAGAGCAGGTCGTCATCGTGGACCCGAGCGCCAAGGTGATCGACACGGCCAACGCAGAGGGCTTCACGGGCGTGGTCGGCGACGCCACGCGCTCCGACGTCCTGCTCCGCGCCGAACTCC
Source organism: Streptomyces sp. NBC_00597 (assembly GCF_041431095.1). Lineage (GTDB taxonomy): Bacteria > Actinomycetota > Actinomycetes > Streptomycetales > Streptomycetaceae > Streptomyces. Next base: position 4,872,343 of record NZ_CP107757.1, on the reverse strand, counting down.
AGAAGGCCCGTCAGATCGTCATCGCCACACAGCGGGACGACACCGCCGTGCTGGTCACGCTGACGGCCCGGCAGATGAACCGGGGCGCGAAGATCGTCGCGGCGGTCCGCGAGGAGGAGAACGCGCCGCTGCTGCGCCAGTCGGGTGCCGACGCGGTCATCACGAGCGCGAGCGCGGCGGGCCGGCTGCTGGGGCTCTCGGTGCTCAGCCCCAGCGCGGGCACGGTGATGGAGGACCTGATCCACCAGGGCAGCGGGCTCGACCTGGTCGAACGCCCGGTGCGCAAGTCCGAGGCGGGCAGGGGCGTACGGGAGACGGACGACCTGGTCGTGAGCGTGCTGCGGGGCCACCGGCTGCTCGCGTACGACGACCCGCACGCGAGCCCGCTTCAGCTGACGGACCGTCTCATCACCATCGTCCGCGCGGCACCGACCGCCACCCCGCCGGCGACCCTCGGGCCTGCGGACTAGCCACCCGGACACGGAGTTGGCGTACCCTCCGGGCCATGCATGCGATCACCATCGAACAGCCCGGCGGACCCGAGTCCCTCGTCTGGGCCGAGGTGCCCGATCCGGTGGCCGGTGAGGGCGAGGTCCTCGTCGACGTCGCGGCGAGCGCCGTCAACCGCGCCGACATCCTGCAGCGCCAGGGGTTCTACGATCCCCCGCCCGGCGCCTCCCCCTACCCCGGCCTGGAGTGTTCGGGGCGGATCTCCGCCCTCGGCCCGGGGGTGTCCGGCTGGGCGGAGGGCGACGAGGTGTGCGCCCTGCTCGGCGGCGGCGGGTACGCGCAGCGCGTGGCCGTCCCGGCGGGCCAGCTGCTGCCGGTGCCGGCCGGTGTGGACCTCGTGACGGCGGCCGCACTGCCCGAGGTGGTCTGCACCGTGTGGTCCAACGTGTTCATGGTGGCCCACCTGCGCCCCGGCGAAACGGTGCTGGTGCACGGCGGCTCCAGCGGCATCGGCACGATGGCGATCCAGCTGGCGAAGGCGATCGGCGCGACGGTGGCGGTGACCGCCGGCGGCCCGGAGAAGCTGGCCCGCTGCAAGGAGCTGGGCGCGGACGTCCTGATCGACTACCGCGAACAGGACTTCGTGGCGGAGCTGCGGGCCGCGACGGGTGGCGCCGGCGCGGACGTGATCCTGGACATCATGGGCGCCAAGTACCTGGCCCGGAACCTGGACGCGCTGGCCGTGAACGGACGGCTGGCGGTGATCGGGCTCCAGGGCGGGGTGAAGGCCGAACTCAACCTGGGCGCACTGCTGTCGAAGCGGGCGGCCATCACCGCCACATCGTTGCGGGCGCGCCCGTTGGAGGAGAAGGCGGCCATCGTCGCCGCCGTACGCGAACACGTGTGGCCGCTGGTGGCCGCGGGCCGGGTGAACCCGGTGGTGCACGGGTCGTTCCCGATGCACGATGCCGCTGAGGCCCACCGCACGCTGGAATCCAGCACCCACGTGGGCAAGCTCCTGCTGACCACGTGAGCAAGTGAGCGCCTGAGCACCTGCCGACGGGCCTCGTCGACGGCCATCTGAGCGCGGCGGCGACGAGCCCCTCCAGGGCCTCCCGGGGAACCGGGGTGCCCCGGAGTAGGTGTTCCAGGACCAGGCCGTCCGCCGGAACCCGATACGCAGACCCGCGGGCAGCACTCGGGCGCCGCTTCGGCGACGGGCACGAACCCACGCTGCGGCTGCTGGCGGCGACACGCCCCGAAGACGTGCTGCACCACGACGTCCACGAGCTGGCTACCCCGCTGCCCGCCTACGCCGTCGGTCGGATCGTGCTGCTCGGGGACGCCGCGCAGGCGATGACCCCGAACCCGGGCCAGGGGGCGTGCCAGGCCCTGGAGGACGCGGTCACGCTGGCCGCGGAACTGGCTGCGGCCCCGACGTCGAGACGGCACTGGCCCGCTACGACGCCGTACGCCGGCCCCGTACCCGGAGCGTGGCCCGGGCGGCCCGGCAGGCCGGCCGCCCGGGCCACCGGCTGTCCCACCCGGTGGCCGTCGCACTGCGCAACGGCGCGCTGTGGCTGGCGCCGTCCGGAGTCACGGTCCGGGCCGTCCTGCGCCATGCGGACCGGACCCCGCCACGGCTCCCGGTCCGGGTGCCGTGACCCTGCGGGGCCCCGCCGAACACGGCTACAGCGAACGCAGCAGCACCGCCGGGGACTCGACGCAGTCCGCCACGTAGCGGAGGAAGCCGCCGGCCGTGCCGCCGTCGCACACCCGGTGGTCGAACGTCAGCGACAGCTGCACGACCTGGCGGACGGCCAGCTCGCCCTGGTGCACCCACGGCTTCGCCACGATCCGGCCCACCCCGAGCATCGCCGCCTCCGGGTGGTTGACGATCGGCGTGGAGCCGTCGACGCCGAACACCCCGTAGTTGTTCAGGGTGAACGTCCCGCCGGTCAGGTCCGCAGGTGCCAGCTTCCCGGTCCGGGCCAGCTCCGTGAGCCGGGCGAACTCCGCCGACAGCGATTCCGGGTTCCGCGACTGGGCGTCCCGTACCACCGGGACCACCAGGCCGCGCTCCGTCTGCGCCGCGAAGCCCAGGTGCACGGACGGCAGCCGCACGATCTCGTTCGCCGCGAGGTCCACGGTCGAGTTGAGCTCCGGGTACTTCGCGAGCGCGGCCGTGCAGATCCGGGCCAGCAGCGCCAGCACCGAGATCTTCGGACCGCCCACGGCGTTCATCGCGGCCCGGGCCGCCATCAGCTCGGTCGCATCGGCGTCGACCCAGCACGTGGCGTCCGGGATCTCCCGGCGGCTGCGCGACAGCTTCTCGGCCACCGCACCCCGCAGGCCCTTCAGCGGAATCCGCTCACCGGCCACCGCGGGGGCCGTGGGGGCGGGGGCGGCCGCCGGCTCCGGCGCGCGGAGCGCCGCCTCGACGTCCGCGCGCAGGATCAGCCCCTCGGGCCCGGACCCGCGCAGCGCGCGCAGGTCGATCCCGTGGTCCCGGGCGAGCTTGCGCACCAGCGGCGAGATCACCGCCACCGGCCCAGTGGAAACCACAGCAGCCACCGGGGCCGCCGCGACAGGAGCGGCCGTGAGTGCGGGAGCGGCGGCGGGAGCCGGCGCTGCGGAGCCAGGTCGCACCCGCCTCCGACGCGCCGTGCGCGAGTGGTCCGTCCCGTAGCCGACCAGGACGTTGCCCGAGCCGGAATCCTCGGACTCCACCGTCTCGTCCGCGCCCGCACCCACCGCCACCGTGATCAGCGGTGCTCCGACGGGGAGTTCCGTGCCCTCCTCCCCGAACCTGGCGGTGACCACACCGCCGTACGGGCACGGCACCTCCACCATCGCCTTGGCCGTCTCGACCTCGACCACCGGCTGGTCGACGGCGACGACGTCGCCCACCGCGACCAGCCAGCGGACGATCTCGGCCTCGGTCAGTCCCTCCCCGAGGTCGGGGAGCTTGAACTCCATTACCTGCGGCATCAGTTCTCCCACTGCAGGCGGGCCACGGTGTCCAGGATCCGGTCCACACCGGGAAGGTGGTGCTTCTCCAGCATCGGTGGCGGGTACGGGATGTCGAAGCCCGTCACCCGCAGCACCGGCGCCTCCAGGTGGTGGAAGCACTTCTCCTGGATGCGGGCGACGAGCTCCGCGCCCGGTCCGGCGAAGCCGTTGGCCTCGTGGACCACCACCGCGCGCCCGGTGCGGCGTACGGACGCCACGACCGTCTCCTCGTCGAAGGGGACGAGCGAGCGCAGGTCCACGACCTCCAGGTCCCAGCCCTCCTCGCGCGCCGCCTCGGCCGCCTCCAGGCACACCGGCAGCGAGGGCCCGTACGTGATGAGGGTCGCGCTGGTGCCGGTACGCCGGACGAGTGCCTTCCCGATCCCCGGCACGGCCGCCGGGGTCTGCGGGTCCCACTGCGCCTTCGACCAGTACAGCCGCTTCGGCTCCAGGAAGACCACCGGGTCGTCGCTCGCGATCGACGCGCGCAGCAGCCCGTACGCGTCCTCCACGGTCGCCGGGGTCACCACGTGCAATCCGGGGGTGGCCACGTAGTACGCCTCGGAGGAGTCGCTGTGGTGCTCCACCCCGCCGATCCCGCCGCCGTACGGCACCCGGATGGTGATCGGCAGCGGCATCGCGCCGCGCGTGCGGTTGCGCATCTTCGCCACGTGCGAGATCAGCTGTTCGAACGCCGGGTACGCGAACGCGTCGAACTGCATCTCCACGACCGGCCGCAGCCCGTACATGGCCATGCCCACCGCGGCGCCCAGGATGCCCGCCTCCGCGAGCGGCGTGTCGGTGCAGCGCTCCTCGCCGAACTCCTTCGCGAGGCCGTCCGTGATCCGGAAGACCCCGCCCAGCGTCCCGACGTCCTCGCCCATCACGTGGACCGTCGGGTCCTCCGCCATCGCGTCGCGCATGGCCCGGCCAAGGGCCTGCGCCATCGTTGCCGGCTTCACGGCCACCGTGGTCACGACTGCTCCTCCGCGTCGAGCTCGGCGCGCAGCATTTCCGCCTGCTCGCGGAGCCGGCCGGTCTGCTCCGCGTAGACGTTTTCGAACAGGTCCATCGGGTCGAGCACCGGATCGGCGTTCATCCGCTCGCGCAGCGTCGCGGCCATCGCCTCGGCGGCGTCCTTGGCCTCCTGGATGCCTGCCGCGTCCAGGATCCCGCGGGCGGTCAGCTCGCGTTCCAGCAGGTCCACCGGGTCGTGCGCCTTCCACGCCTCGACCTCGGCGTCACCGCGGTAGCGGGTCGCGTCGTCGGCGTTCGTGTGGGCCTCGATGCGGTACGTGACCGCCTCGATCAGCGTCGGGCCGCCGCCGGCCCGGGCCCGCCGGACGGCCTCGGACAGCACCTCGTGCACGGCGGCGATGTCGTTGCCGTCGACGAGGCGGCCGGGCATCCCGTACCCGACGGCCTTGTGGGCCAGGGTGGGGGCGGCGGTCTGCTTGGCCAGCGGGACGGATATGGCGAAGCCGTTGTTCTGGACGAGGAAGACCACCGGGGCCTGCCAGACGGCCGCGAAGTTCAGCGCCTCGTGGAAATCGCCCTCGCTGGTGCCGCCGTCGCCCACCATGGCGAGGGCGACCACGTCGTCACCGCGCAGACGGGCAGCGTGCGCCAGGCCGACCGCGTGCGGCAGCTGGGTCGCGAGCGGGGTGCTCAGCGGGGCGATGCGGTGCTCGCGCGGGTCGTACCCGGTGTGCCAGTCGCCGCGCAGCAGGGTCAGCGCCTGGACGGGGTCGAGTCCGCGCGCCACGGCCGCGAGGGTGTCGCGGTAGCTCGGGAACAGCCAGTCCTGCTCCTCCAGGACCAGGGCGGCCGCGATCTCGCAGGCCTCCTGCCCGACGGTGGAGGGGTAGACGGCGAGCCGGCCCTGCCGGGTGAGGGCGGTGGCCTGGGCGTTGTAGCGGCGGCCGCGCACCAGCTCGGCGTAGCAGCGGCGCATCAGCTCGGGATCGAGCTCCGCGGCGGCCGGCGTGCCCAGCACCCGGTGCGGCTCGGGGTCCGGGAGCAGCGGGGCGGCGTCCGTGCGGGGCCTCCAGGCGGGCGGCGGGGTGGATCGGTGGGACGCACCGGCACCGGGCAGCTCTTGGACCGTCATGGCGGCGTACACCTCCTCGTGGGAAGCGGGCAGGCGGCGACCCGGATGTGAGGCGCCTCACCAACCGATTGTTCGGTCGATGGCGCAATTTGGCTACAGGCGGCTCCAGGCTGTGGACAAAGTGGCGCCGGGGCCGTGGGATGGGTGCAGGACGTCCAGGAGAGGGAGGCAGTGGGCAATGCCGGATGAACAAATGGCCGCGGCGGGTTCTGCCGCGGGTTCCGCGCCGGGCCCTCCGGGCGGTGCACCTTCCGCCCCACAGGCACCTCCGCGCCCCCTGGACCCCATCGACCGTTCGATCATGCGCCTGCTCCAGGCGGACGGCCGCGCGTCGATACGGTCGGTGGCCGAGCAGGTCCACGTGTCGCGCGCGAACGCCTACGCCCGGATCAACCGGCTCATCGACGACGGGGTGATCCGCGGGTTCACGGCGCGCGTGAACCACGAAAGGGCGGGCCAGGGCGCCTCCGCGTACATCACCCTGAAGATCGTCCAGAATTCGTGGCGGACGGTCCGCGAGAAGCTCCGCGAGCTGCCGGGCGCGGCCCACATCGCCCTGGTCAGCGGCGACTTCGACGTCCTGCTGCTGGTCCACACGCCGGACAACCGCACCCTGCGCGAGCTGGTCCTGACCCGCCTCCAGTCCATCCCGGAGGTCCTGTCGACCCGCACCCTCCTGGTCTTCGAGGAGACGGACCTGCTGGCCCCGGGCTCGGGCGGCGGCCCGGCCATCTCCGAGGAGTAGCCGGAAAAAGGCGGTGCCCCGGGACGGCCACGAAGGCCGTCCCGGGGCACCGCCTGCCGGATCGATCCGTTACTTCGTCTCGTAGTAGCCGAACATGTCGACGATCAGGTCCGTGGTGTCCCAGCTCTGGTTCCAGAAGTCGACGACGCCGTTGACGCCGCCCGAGCTCGCCTGGACCAGGTTCGGGACGGTCTTGCCGGCCGCCCAGTTCAGGGTGGAGGCCGTGGGCCGCGCCACCTCGTTCTCGGTGCCGTTGTGGTACTGGTCCGGCGTGTTGGGGTCCGGGGCGACCGACAGGAATCCGTCGGTGCGCGTGTTGGTCACCGTCGTGTTCAGGATGTAGCCCGCGATGCCCGGCTCCCCGTGGGAGATGTTCATCCAGATGTAGTTCCGGGCGTCCATCGGGCCGTAGCCCCAGGAGCGGGTGTCGAGCCTCCGGCTCGGAGCCACGGACATGTAGGCGCCCGAGCTGTCGGGGCTGTAGTAGCCGACGACGTCGACGATGACGTCGGTGCCCGCCCAGGCGCCGTTGAAGACGTTGACCTTGCCGTCGGGGCCGACGGGGACGATCACCGAGTTGGCGACGGTCTGCTTGGCCTTGAAGTTCACGTTCGACGTGTTCGGGGCCTGCTGGCCGCTCGGGTAGGCCGTCAGGTGGCCGTCCTCGCGCGGGTTGGTGGCGGTCACGTTCAGCGCCACGGCGGTGGCGTTGGCGGGCACGTACCAGCCGCCGAGCTGCACGCCGATCGTGCCACGGCCCGGGACCTGGCCCTGGGGCGCGCCCTGGCCGGCGCGGGTGTCCACGGCGCGGACCGGGGTCATCGGCGTGTAGCCGCTGGCCGCGCTGTGGGTGAAGTAGCCCGTGATGTCGGCGATCAGGTCGACCGCCGTCCAGCTGCCGTTGTAGAGCTCGATGGTGCCGTCCTTGCCGACCGGGACGACCACCATGTTCGGGACGGTCTGGTTGGCCTCGAAGTTGAGGTTCGAGGTGGTCGGACGGGTGGTACCGCCGGGGTACACCGTCACGTGTCCGGGGTTGTAGGTGTTGGTCGCCGTGACGTTCAGGGCAACGGCCGTGACGTTCGCCGGGATCTTGCCGTTGCCGGCGATCTTCACCTTGGCCGAGGAGTACGCCTGGACCATGCCCATCGGGGCACCGGTGCCGGTACGGGTGTCCAGGAGGCGGGTCGGTGCGTACGGGGTGAAGTCCGAGCCGACCGTCGACAGCGGGAGCTCGTTGACGACCTCCGCCTGGTTCGCGGCGTCCGTCACGGTGACCTTGACGTTGTACTCGCCGAGCTCGGCGTAGCTGTGCTTGAGCGACACCTCCTGGCCGGGGGCGGCGTCGGCGCCGTCCGTCGTGCCGTCACCCCAGTTGTAGGTGACGCGGAGGGTGGCGCCCGGGGAGCTGAGGACCTGGGTCTTCAGCTCGACACCGTGCGCGGAGATGGCCTTGGCGTCGAGGACGAGGCCCAGGTCCGGGTTGCCGGCTGCGACGGTCTCGCCGCCCTGGACGGTGGCGCTCGCGGCGGCCTTGCCCTGGGCCGCGGTCAGGGCCTTGCGGACCCCGTGCTCCTTCGGGCTGTGGAAGGTCTTCGTCCCGGCCGCGCCCAGCTTGGCCAGGTCCGCTCCGGGAGCGGACACCCCCTTGGCCACGGGTGCGGGCGAGCCTGCGGCCGGACCGGCCGCCTGGGCCATGCCCGGGATGAAACCAACGCTGGCCGCAACGACGACGGCAGCGGAAACAACGAGACGGCGACTGCGCACCGATCCCCCCATATTCTGTTCCTGCTTGAACATGTTCGAAAGCAGGCTCATCGTACAGAGTTCGAACGGGAACCGATATCAAAATGTGCCGGGGATCGCACGGCCCGGTCCGGTGCTTAGCCGCGCACGGTCCGCAGGCCGTCCAGCGCCATGTGGACGACCGCGTCGGCCAGCTGGTCCGCCGTCGTGCCGGGGTGCGGGCGGTACCACTCCACCAGTGAGTTCACCATCCCGAACAGCAGGCGGGTGGCCAGCCGGATGTCCACGTCCGCCCGCAGGTCCCCCTCCTCCGCCGCGGCCTTCAGCAGCTCCGCGACCTGGTGGTCGAACTCGCGGCGGCGCTCCAGGGCCCAGCGCTCGGTCCGGGTGTTTCCCCGCACCCGCAGCAGCAGGGTCACGTACGGGAGCTCGGCGACCAGCACCTCGACCGTGCGGCGCGTGACGTACTCGACCCGCTCGACCGCCCGGCCCCGGACCGCGCCCGACTCCTCCAGCACGGCGAAGAGCCCGTCGAGCGCGCGGCTGACGGCCCGCTGCAGGAGCTCCTCCTTGCCCGCCACGTGGTGGTAGATCGAGGACTTCGAGATGCCCGCCGCCTTGGAGAGGTGCTCCATGGAGGTGCCGTCGTAGCCGCGCTCGTTGAAGACCTGGACGGCGACGGACAGGAGACTCTCGGGGGTGTAGGTGTCGCGCCTGGCCGTGGTCATGCGGTCTCCTCCGCGACGCCGTCTCCGCCTTCGCCGCCCTCTTCGCCCACTTCGCCCTCACCCTCCGCGTAGCCGAGCTTGAACAGGGCCAGCGAGGGCGCGTAGCGGCCGCCGGGGCAGCGCTCGTCGAGGTGGTGCAGCAGGTCGTACGCCCAGTCCCGGCCGAGCCGCTCGTGCCATTCGGACGGGCCCAGCGGGTAGTTGACGCCGAGCCTCATCGCCGTGTCGATGTCCTCGGCGGTGGCCGCGCCGCGGGCGACGGCGTCAGCGGTCAGGTCGATCAGCATCGCGACCGTACGGGCCACGATCATGCCGGGCACGTCGCCGATGACGGAGACCTTCTTGCCGAGCTTCTGGAACAGGCCGACCGCCTCGGCGAGGGTCCGCTCGCTGGTGTCCTCGCCGGCGGAGAGCGCGATCCGGGTGGCGCCGCGGTAGTCGAGCGCGAGGTCGAAGTAGACGACGTCGGCGAACTCGATCGAGGTCTTGCCGTCCGCGAGCACCAGCTGGCCCTCGCCGGGCAGCTGGATGTACGGACCCCCGTGCTCGGTGGCCGTGACCGCGATCCCGGCCTCCTCCAGCAGTTCGACCAGCCCGGCGGCCGGACCGAGGTCGCCGACGACGGTGACCTTCTCCGGGGCGGCCTCGGGAGCGGCGGTGTGCGGGGCCGCGGCCTCGACGTCCGGGCCGTACGGGAACCAGCCGTGGCCCGACTTGCGGCCCAGGCGGCCCGACTGCACCAGCCGGCGCTGTGCGAGGGACGGGGTGAACTTGGGGCTCCGGAAGAACGACTCCCACACGGAGCGGGTGACGGCCTCGTTGACGTCCTGCCCGATCAGGTCGGTCAGCTGGAAGGGACCCATCTTGAAACCGCCGCTCTCGCGGAGCACGGCGTCGATGGTGGCCGGGTCGGCGCCCTGCTCCTCGTACACCGCGAAGGCCTCGGCGTAGAAGGGGCGGGCGATCCGGTTGACGATGAACCCGGGGGTGTCGGCGCAGCGGACCGGCGTCTTCCCCCAGCCCAGCACAGTGCGGTACGCGCGCTCGGCGGCGGCCGGGTCGGTCGCGAAACCGCTGACCACCTCGACGAGCGGGAGCAGCGGGGCCGGGTTGAAGAAGTGCAGGCCGAGGAAACGGCCGGGGTGCGCGAGGCCGGCGGCGAGCTCGGTGACGGAGAGGGAGGAGGTGTTGGTCGCCAGCAGGGTGTCCGGCGAAACCACCTCTTCGATGGTTTCGAAGACCGCGCGCTTGACGGCGGCGTCCTCGACGACGGCCTCGATGACGAGGGCGGCATCGGCGAGGCGGGCGACGGCGGAGGTGCCACGGATCCGGCCGATCGCATCGTCGGCCCCGGCGCGGTCGAGGCGGCCCTTGGCGACCATGCGGTCGACGCGGTCCTGGACGATGGCGACGCCGCCGGCGGCGAGGTCGTCGTTGATGTCGTAGATCAGCACCGGGTGACCTGCGAGGAGGGCGACCTGGGCGATGCCCTGCCCCATGGTGCCGGCGCCGACGACCGCCACAGTGCGGGACCGCTCGATTGCTGTCATGTCCTGATCCTCCCGCACGGGGTTTTCCACAGGTCCGCCGGGCCCTCTTGTCCCGACCGATCGTTCGGTTACTCTAACTCCAGTCTGCTCTTCTTCACCCGCCCCTGCCTGATCTCAGTCTGCGACCCAGCCTGATCTTGCCCGGCTCAACGAGGAGTTGGTCCCTGATGGCCGCCGAGCTCACCGTCCCCCAGCTGTCCGACAAGCACAGCTCCACCCTGGAGCAGGCCCTGGCGGCCATCCGCAGCCGCGCCTACTGGTCTCCGCATCCCGAGCACCCCAAGGCCTACGGCGAAACCGCGCCGGCCGACGGGCTCGCCGCGTTCGAGGCCGTCCGCGGCACCCGCATCGACCTGGGCCAGCCCGGTACGGACGGCTGGACCGGCGCCGAGGTGTCCCCCTTCGGCCCCGAGCTGGGCGTCGAGTACCCGCACGTCGACCCCGACGTGCTGCTGCCCGCGATGAAGGCCGGCATGGGCGCCTGGCGCGACGCCGGGCCCGAGGCGCGCGCCCTGGTCTGCATCGAGATCCTGGCCCGGATCAGCGCGCGGACGCACGAGTTCGCGCACGCGGTCATGCACACGAGCGGCCAGGCCTTCATGATGGCGTTCCAGGCCGGCGGCCCGCACGCACAGGACCGCGGCCTGGAGGCGGTGGCCTACGCGTACGAGGAGCAGACCCGCGTCCCGGGCCGCGCCGACTGGTCGAAGCCGCAGGGCAAGAAGGACCCGCTGGAGCTCGGCAAGACCTTCACCGCCGTCCCGCGCGGCATCTCCCTGATGATCGGCTGCAACACCTTCCCGACCTGGAACGGCTATCCGGGCCTGTTCGCCTCCCTGGCCACGGGCAACGCGGTGCTGGTCAAGCCACACCCGCGCGCCGTGCTCCCGCTGGCCCTGACGGTGAAGGTGGCCCGCGAGGTCCTCGCCGAGGCCGGCTTTGACCCGAACCTGGTGGCGCTGGCCGTCGAGCGGCCGGGCGAGGGCATCGCCAAGTCCCTGGCCGTCCGGCCCGAGATCAAGCTGATCGACTACACCGGCTCGACCGAGTTCGGCGACTGGCTGGAGACCAACGCCCGCCAGGCCCAGGTCTACACGGAGAAGGCCGGCGTCAACACGGTCGTCGTCGACTCCACCGACAACTACAAGGGCATGCTGTCCAACCTGGCCTTCTCGCTGTCCCTGTACAGCGGCCAGATGTGCACCACCCCGCAGAACCTGCTGATCCCGCGGGACGGCATCGCGACGGACACCGGCCACAAGTCGTACGACGAGTTCGTCGCCGACCTCGCGGCCTCGGTCGGCGGCCTGCTGGGCGACGACGCCCGGGCCAACGCGCTGCTGGGCGCGCTGGTCAACCCGGACGTCAAGGCCCGCCTGGAGGCGGCGTCCGCCCTGGGCGAGGTGGCACTGGCCTCGCGCGAGGTGGCGAACCCGGAGTTCCCCGACGCGGTGGTGCGCACGCCCGTGATGGTGAAGCTGGACGCCGCCAAGCCCGATCCGGAGGCACCGTACCTGTCGGAGTGCTTCGGCCCGGTCTCCTTCGCGGTGGCCGTGGACTCCACGGCGGACGCGCTGGACCTGCTGCGCCGCACGGTGCGTGAGAAGGGCGCGATGACGGTCGGCGCGTACACGACGTCGGCGGACACCGAGCGGTCCATCGAGGAGGTCTGCCTTGAGGAGTCGGCGCAGCTGTCGCTGAACCTGACGGGCGGGGTCTACGTCAACCAGACCGCAGCGTTCTCGGACTTCCACGGCTCGGGCGGCAACCCGGCCGCCAACGCGGCCCTCTGCGACGGAGCGTTCGTCTCGAACCGCTTCCGCATGGTCGAGGTCCGCCGCCAGGCCTAATCGGCCCGGGGCCCTCCCCAGTGGAAGAGGGTCATGGCCACGCTCGTGGCCAGGTTGTAGCTGGACACCTGCGGACGCATCGGCAGGGACACCAGGTGGTCGGCCCGTTCGCGCAGCTCGGGTGAGATGCCGTGGCGCTCCGAGCCGAAGGCCAGCAGGGCGTCGTCCGGGAGGGTGAGGGCGCGGATGTCCTCGCCCTCCGGGTCGAGCGCGTAGAGCGGCCCGGCGGGCAGGGTGTCGATCTCCACCCGGTCCACGGTGGTGGCGTAGTGCAGCCCGGCTCCGGCCCGGACCACGTTCGGGTGCCAGGGGTCGAGGTCGCCGCGGGTCACCACGCCCGTGGCGCCGAAGCCCGCGGCCAGCCGGACGACGGCGCCGACGTTGCCGAGGTTGCGGGGGTTGTCGAGCACGACGACGGGCGCGGTCCGCGGCTGCCGGTCGAGCCGGGCCCGCCCTTCGCCGCGATCGGGCCGTACCGCGAGCGCCGCGACCCCGGTGGGGTGGACGCGGGGCAGCAGCGTGCGCAGCTCGGCCTTGCGCACCAGCCGCCCGACCTCGTCCGCCACGTCCGGAGCCAGCTCGTCGGCCAGCGCCCGCACGCCGTCCGGATCATCGGCGACCACGTCCTGCACGTCCGCCCCGAAGCGCAGGGCGTGCTTCAGCGCGTGGAACCCGTCGAGGAGTACGAGGTCCCCCCGCTCGGCCGCGTCCCGCCACTGCCGCCCACTCTGCTCACTCATGCCGCCGAGCCTACGGGCCACGGGCACGCACCTTCCCCTCCGACCGGACCACCGGCCCGCCCCAGCACGGCAGGTCCCACCCGAGCACCCGCCGACAGGTCTCGCTCCACCCCCACCGGCCCCCTCCAGCGACACGGGACCCATCCAGGCGACCGCCACCCCTCCAGTCCCGCCGGCGTTTGAGGCGCGGTGGTCCGGGGCCGGCCCGACAGCGGCGCCGGAGAGCAAGGGGGTCCAGGGCCGTGTCCCGAGTGGAGGCACGGCCCAGCGCTATTTGGGCGGGGCGAAGGCCACGCGCAGCGGTCAGCGCGGCCCCGGACTCGGTTCCCGCGCCACGAGCGCGGTCTCGGAATCCACAGGCGTAGGCGTAGGCGCAGGCACCGGCGCAGTCACAGACCCGGCCGCCGGCACAGCCACCCGCACCCAGCCCGAGGCCCTGGCGCCGAGCCAGACCAAGAACCCGGTCGGCAGGAACACCGCATCGGCGGCGATCATCGCCATCGAGAAGAACGGCAACCCCAACAGCACCGCGATCCCCGCGTGCTCCGTCATCATCAACACCAGCAGCACGTTCTTGATCCGCCGGTTGAACACCGTGAACGGGAACGCGACCTGCACCGCCACCGTCCCGTAGGACAACAGCATCACCAGCGTCCCGCTCCCCGCCAGCACCGCAGACAGCCCCGGCCACGGCGTGAAGTAGTCCAGCCCGAGCGGGTAGTACAGCGCGGTGCCGTCCTGCCACCGCGATCCCTGGATCTTGTACCAGCCGGCCGTCGCGTAGATCAGGCAGACCTCCGCCATGATCACCAGCATGCCCGCGTTGTGCACCAGGTTCGCCAGGACGTCCAGGACCGCCCGCCCCTCGCCCCGGGGCTCGTACCGGTCCACCATCCACCACACCGCGCTGATCACCCACAGCGCAGCGAACGCCGCCACCCAGCCGTAGCCGAACGACGCGGTCACCGCCCCGTAGGCGAACCCCACGCCCAGCACGCCCCACAGCACCGGTCCGGCCGCGCCCGCCGAGGCCGATCCCCGCAGCCGTGCGCGGCGGGCGTCCAGCGACCACACCTGCGCGCACCGGGTCAGCACCAGGTACATCGCCATGAGGTGGATGACGTTGTCCCCGCCGTCGCCCATGAACACGCTGCGGTTCTGGAGCGACAGCACCCCGACCATGAACACGACGGACGTCGCGCGCGTCCGCCAGCCCAGCACCAGCAGCAGGCTCGACAGCACCGACACCGCGTACACGGTCTGGAACCAGAGCGCCGAGTCCGACCACATCAGCACCGTGAAGGCGTGGTTCGAGGCGATCAGTCGCTCCGCCAGGGCGAAGCTCCACGGCCCGTCCGGCCCGTACAGTTCGTTGCGGTTCGGGAACTCCCTCAGCAGGAAGAGCAGCCAGGTCGCCGAGAAGCCGATGCGGACGACGGCGCTCTGGTACGGGCCCAGGGCCTGTCCGCTGACCTGCGCGACCACCCGGCCGGCGGCGGCGCACGCCCGCCTCACACCGTCCACCACGGCAGCTCCCGGTAGTAGGTCTGGGTGTCGGTCTTCTCGTCGCTCCACGGCGGCGCCGCCACCGCACGCGTCGCCGAGCGCAGCTGGATCCGTACGATCTCGCCCGGTGCGACGCCGTCGTCCGCGAGCCGGCTCAGCGCGATCCGCCGCAGGTACCGCTCGGACAGTTCCCCGCGCTCGCCGGTCGGCTTGTTGTCCTCGTCGTGGGAGCTTGTGAAGAAGTCCCAGGCCCGCCGCAGCTCGTTCTGCCGCGCATGGCTGGGCAGCGGGCTGTGCCGGATGGCCGCGCCGTCCTGCGCGGACAGGTCGCGCCAGTCGCCCGTGGCCGAGGCCCGGTCGGCCGTGCGGACCTCCGCCCGCACCTCGACCGAGATGTTCTGCTGGAGCGGGTTGGGGGCGAAGAGCTTCCAGTTCTGCTCGAACTCGGGGTAGATCCAGTCGTCGACCGTCCGCGCGTGCCGCTTGCTCAGGGTGTTGGACGGGGCGACGTGCAGGAAGACCAGGGCCAGGTGCCCGCAGGCCGCGAGGCCCACGACGGCCAGGGCGAGTGCCGTGACGACGCGGTACGGGGTGGACAGGCCGGCGATCCCGGGAGCCCGCGGGGGCACCGCTCCGACCGCGGGATCGACCGGCGGATCGACCGGCGGAACAGCGTCTTCCGCGGGCTCGCGCTCGTTCGAATCCATCCCGCCCCGATCATCCGGCGTCCACAGGGTTGACCTCAGAGGTTGACACCCTACGGGCCGCCGACCCACCATTGAAGAGTACGAACCGAACGATCGGTCGGTCGGGCGGTCAACAATGTCTGGCAGGGAGCCGGGATGGTGGCAGTGACCCCGGAAACGGGGCAGGACTCAGGCCTCGGGGCTGACCTCGGGGCACAGCTCGCGGCGGCCTTCGACGCCGCCGTGGCGGCCGACGAGCGCGTCGAGCCGCGTGACTGGATGCCCGAGGCGTACCGCGCCTCGCTCGTCCGCCAGATGGCCCAACACGCCCACTCCGAGATCATCGGCATGCAGCCCGAAGCCAACTGGATCACGCGCGCGCCCTCGCTGCGCCGCAAGGCGATCCTGATGGCCAAGGTGCAGGACGAGGCCGGGCACGGCCTCTACCTGTACAGCGCCGCCGAGACCCTCGGTACCAGCCGCGACGAGCTGCTCGACAAGCTGCACTCCGGCAAGCAGAAGTACTCCTCGATCTTCAACTACCCCACGCTGACCTGGGCCGACGTCGGCGCGATCGGCTGGCTCGTGGACGGCGCGGCGATCACCAACCAGGTGCCGATCTGCCGCTGCTCGTACGGTCCGTACGCCCGCGCGATGGTCCGGATCTGCAAGGAGGAGTCCTTCCACCAGCGCCAGGGCTTCGAGCTCCTCATGGCCCTGTCCAAGGGCACCGAGGCGCAGCACGCCATGGCGCAGGACGCCGTGGACCGGTGGTGGTGGCCCTCGCTGATGATGTTCGGCCCGCCGGACGACGAGTCGGCGCACTCCGCGCAGTCCATGGCGTGGCGGATCAAGCGGCACTCCAACGACGAACTGCGCCAGCGCTTCGTCGACATCGCCGTTCCGCAGGCGGAGGCACTGGGCCTGACCCTGCCCGACCCGGACCTGAAGTGGAACGAGGAGCGCGGGCACCACGATTTCGGCGCGATCGACTGGGCCGAATTCTGGGACGTGCTCAAGGGCAACGGCCCCTGTAACGAACAGCGGATCGGCCAGCGGCGCCGGGCCCACGAGGAAGGCGCCTGGGTCCGCGAGGCGGCCGCGGCGTACGCGCAGAAGCACGGCGCACAGGGCACGACGATGAACGAGGAGGCAGGGGTATGACGCAGAACTGGCCACTGTGGGAGGTGTTTGTGCGCTCGCGCCGCGGCCTCTCGCACACGCACGCGGGCAGCCTGCACGCACCCGACGCGGAGATGGCGCTGCGCAATGCCCGCGACCTCTACACCCGGCGCGGCGAGGGCATCTCGATCTGGGTGGTGCCCTCCACCGAGATCACCGCGTCCTCGCCGGACGAGCGGGACCCGTTCTTCGCCCCCTCGGCCGACAAGCCGTACCGGCACCCGACCTTCTACGAGATCCCCGAGGGGGTGCACCACCTGTGACCAGCACCGATGCCACTTCGCTCGATGTCACCGCGCCCGATGTCACGGCGCTCGACATCACCGCCTCGGCAGCCCTCGCGCTGGGGGACGACGCCCTGATCCTCTCCCACCGCCTCGGCGAGTGGGCGGGCCACGCCCCCGTCCTGGAGGAGGATGTCGCCCTCGCGAACATCGCGCTCGACCTGCTCGGCCAGGCCCGTGTCCTGCTGTCCATGGCCGGCGACGAGGACGAGATGGCGTTCCTGCGCGAGGAGCGGTCCTTCCGCAACCTCCAGCTGGTCGAGCAGCCGAACGGGGACTTCGCGCACACCATCGCCCGCCAGCTCTACTTCTCCTTCCACCAGCACGAGCTCTACGCAGAACTGGCCGCCGGTGACGGCCCGTTCGCCCCGCTGGCGGCCAAGGCCGTCAAGGAGACCGCGTACCACCGCGACCACGCCGAGCAGTGGACCCTGCGGCTCGGCGACGGCACGCAGGAGAGCCGCGCCCGCATGCGGGCCGCTCTGGACGCCCTGTGGAAGTACACCGGCGAGATGTTCCAGCCGGTTGACGGGATCGCGGGCGTGGACTGGGCCGCCCTGGAGGACCGCTGGCTGGCCGCCGTGGGCGGCGTGCTGGAGCGGGCCGGGCTCGCGCTGCCCGAAGGGCCGCGCACCGGCGCCTGGGCCGCCGGGGCGGGCCGCCAGGGCCTGCACACCGAGCCGTTCGGCAGGATGCTCGCCGAGATGCAGCACCTGCACCGCAGCCATCCGGGGGCGTCATGGTGACGGACGTGCCCCGCGCCACGGCCCCGGCGGTCGACCCCGGGGCCCCCGAGGCCATGACCCGCCTGGAGGCGGAGCTGGCCGAGCTCGCCGGCTCCGTGCCCGACCCCGAGCTGCCCGTGCTGACGCTCGCCGAGCTCGGCGTGATGCGCGGGGTGCGGATGCACGAGGACGGTCACGTCGAGGTCACCCTGACCCCGACCTACACCGGCTGCCCCGCCATCGAGGCCATGTCCGCCGACATCGAGCGGGCCCTGACCGGCCACGGCATCCCGGACGTGCGGGTGCGCACCGTCCTGGCCCCGGCCTGGTCGACCGACGACATCAGTGCCGAGGGGCGGCGCAAGCTCGCCGAGTTCGGCATCGCCCCGCCGCGCCCGCACGCGGCCGGCGGGCCCGTCCCGGTCGCCCTCTCGGTCCGCTGCCCGAACTGCGGATCGACCGACACCGAACTGCTCAGCCGGTTCTCCTCCACCGCATGCAAGGCGCTGCGCCGCTGCACCGCCTGCCGTGAACCGTTCGACCACTTCAAGGAGCTGTAGATGGCCGCGTCCACGCCGTCGCCCACGTCGGGCTCCGGGCGCCCCGCGCGCCACGGCGCCTTCCACCAGCTGACGGTGGCGGCCGTCGACCGGCTCACCGACGACTCCGTGGCGCTGACCCTGCGCGTCCCCGAGGAGCTGCGCGGCGAGTACCTGCACGCCCCCGGCCAGCACCTCACGCTGCGCCGGCGCACCCCCGAGGGCGAAGAGGTCCGCCGTACGTACTCGATCTGCTCGCCCGCCCCGGACCCCGCGGGCCCGGGCCCGGCGGCGCTGCAGGTCGGCGTGCGACTGGTGGAGGGCGGCGAGTTCTCCACGTTCGCCCACAAGGAGGTCGCCGCCGGGGACGTGCTGGAGGTGATGGTCCCGGCCGGGCGGTTCGTCCTGGATCCGGCCGCAGCCCCGGCCGCCGGGCACTACGCGGCGATCGTCGGCGGCAGCGGGATCACCCCGGTGCTGTCGATCGCCGGCACGCTGCTGGCGGCGCGGCCCGACGCCCGGTTCTGCCTGGTCCGCAGCGACCGTACGGCCGCGTCGACGATGTTCCTGGACGAGGTCGCCGACCTCAAGGACCGCTTCCCGGACCGGTTCCAGCTCGTGACGGTCCTGTCCCGGGAGGAGCAGGAGTCCGGGCTGCCGTCCGGTCGGCTCGACGAGGAGCGGCTGAAGGCCCTGCTGCCCGCGCTGCTGCCCGTCGCGGAGGTGTCGGGCTGGTTCCTGTGCGGCCCGTACGGGCTGGTCATGGGCGCGGAGCGGGCGCTCGGCAGCCTCGGTGTGCCCCGGACCCGGATCCACGAGGAGATCTTCCACGTCGAGGACACGGCGCCGCCGGCCCCGGCGACGGCCCCGTCGCACGTACGGGTCACGGCCCGCCTCGACGGCCGCTCCGGGACCTGGCCGGTCCGCGACGGCGAATCCCTGCTCGATGCCGTGCTGCGCAACCGCGCGGACGCCCCGTACGCCTGCAAGGGCGGGGTCTGTGGCACCTGCCGGGCGTTCCTGGTCACGGGCGAGGTCCGGATGGACCGGAACTTCGCGCTGGAGGCGGAGGAGACGGAGGCCGGGTTCGTGCTGGCCTGCCAGTCGCACGCGGTGACCGGGGAAGTGGAGATCGACTTCGACCGGTGAGGTCGGGCCGCCTTCGGGGCGCGCTCTCCCGGGGCTGTGCTTCTTTGAGAACCTGTTCTATCTTGACGCACCGTCAGGCCCGGACCGGGCCTGACGGGATCCGGTGCGCGCGGGAGGACAGGCAGTGGACTTCACCTTCACCGAGGAGCAGCAGGCCGCCGTCGAGGCGGCGAAGGCCGTCTTCGCGGACGTCGCCCCGGACGGCGTGCCCAGCCCCGCGCTGACCCCGGGGGCCGTCGCCGAGGATTTCGACCGGCCGCTGTGGGCCAAGCTCGCCTCGTCCGACCTGCTGAGCCTGGTCCTCGCCGAGGAGCACGGCGGCGCGGGCCTCGACGCGATCGCCCTGTGCCTGGTGCTGCGCGAGGCGGCGAAGGTGCTGGCCCGGGTGCCCTTGCTGGAGCACTGCGCCACCGCCATGGCGGTCCAGGCCCACGGCAGCCCCGAACTGGCCGCGGCCCTGCTGCCCGCCGCCGGGCGCGGAACGCTCGTCCTGACCGCCGCCGCCCACGGCCGCAGCGGCCACGATCCCGCCGAACTCTCCGTCACCGCCCGCCGCGAGGGCACGCTCTGGGCCCTCGACGGCGTCCAGACGGCGGTCCCGTGGGCGCACGGCGCCGACTGGATCGCCGTACCGGCCCACACCGGCGAGGGGGAGGCCGTCCTGGCGCTCGTCCCGCGCACCGCCGAGGGCCTCACCCTGGCCGGGCAGGTCTCCACCAGCGGGGAACGACTCGCCGAACTCACCCTGGCCGGCGTGCGGGTACCCGCCGCGCACCTCATCGACACCCCGGGGGCCTGGGAGCGGCTCCGCCAGCTCCTCGCCACCGGGACCTGCGCCCAGGCCCTCGGCCTCGGCACGGGGGTGCTCACCATGACCAGCCAATACACCGGCAAGCGTGAGCAGTTCGGCTTCCCGGTGGCCACGTTCCAGGCCGTCGCCGTCCAGGCCGCCGACCGCTACATCGACCTGCGCGCCATGGAGGTCACCCTCTGGCAGGCCGCCTGGCGCCTCGACGCGGCGACCGGCGGGGCGGGCGGCCCACTGCCGAGCGCCGGGGACGTCGCCGTCGCCAAGATCTGGGCCTCGGAAGGGGTCCGCCGGGTCGTGCAGACGGCACAGCACCTGCACGGCGGCTTCGGCGCCGACACCGACTACCCGCTGCACCGCTACCACGCGTGGGCCAAGCAGCTGGAGCTCCAGCTGGGCCCGGCCGCGGCGCACGAGGAGGCGCTGGGCGACCTACTGGCCGCCCACGCCCTCGCCTGACGGCAGGCGCCAGACGCCTGAGGCCTGAGGCCTGAGGCCTGAGGTACTAGAGCACGAAGGCCGGGTTCCCGTTGTCGGTGGTCATCGGGCGCCCGGCGCCGTCCCAGGCCTGCATGCCGCCGTCGATGTTCACGGCGTCGATGCCCTGGCGCACCAGGTACTGGGTGACCTGCGCGGAGCGCCC
This sequence comes from Streptomyces sp. NBC_00597, assembly GCF_041431095.1. GTDB lineage: Bacteria > Actinomycetota > Actinomycetes > Streptomycetales > Streptomycetaceae > Streptomyces. The sequence continues at coordinate 4,851,890 of NZ_CP107757.1, read as the reverse complement.
GCCCACCCGGCACATCACGTGCACGCGGCGGCCGTCCTCGACGGTCTCCGTCAGCTCGCCGAAGCGGGCCACGAACTCGCTCATCGGGATGTGCAGGGCACCTTCCACATGTCCGGCAGCCCATTCGTCGTCCTCACGGACGTCGAGGACAAAGCCTTCGGAGGGCACCGCGGCGGCGTCCACCGAGGGAAGCGGTCCGAAGTTCATACGTCGCCTTCTCTCATCGCAGATCTGTTTCCCAACCTATCCAACGAGCGAGGCGAGCTCCGCCTCACGCTTCGCGACATCCGCGAGCAGCTGCTCCGCGATCTCCTCCAGGAGCCGGTCCGGATCCTCCGGCGCCATCCTCAGCATCGAGCCGATCGCGCTGTCCTCCAGCTCCCGCGCCAGCAACGACAGCAGCTCCTTGCGCCGCGCCAGCCACTCCAGCCGGGCGTAGAGCTCCTCGCTCTCGTTCAGCTGCCGCACGGCCTCCGGTACGGGACCCGCGGCCCATTCCTCGGCCAGCTCGCGCAGCAGCTGCTCGTCGCCCCGCCCGTACGCCGCGTTCACCCGCGCGATGAACGCATCTCGGCGCTCCCGCTCGGCATCGTCCCGGGCGAGGTCGGGGTGCGCCTGGCGGACCAGCTCGCGGTAGAGGCGGCGGACCTCCTCCGTCGGCCGCACCCGCTGCGGGGGCTGCACCGGCCGGTCGGTGAGCATCGCGGACGCGTCGTCGGAGATGCCGTCCGCGCCCATCCAGTCGTGGAACAGCTCGTCCACCCCGGGCATCGGCATCACCAGCGCGCGGGCGTCCCGGGCCCGGCGCAGGTCCTCGGCGTCGCCGGTGCGCGCCGCCTTCGCCTCGGCGATCAGCGCGTCCAGTTCGTCGAGCCGCGAGTACATCGGGCCGAGCTTCTGGTGGTGCAACCGGGAGAAGTTCTCCACCTCCACCCGGAAGGTCTCCACCGCGATCTCGAACTCGATCAGCGCCTGCTCGGCGGCCCGCACGGCCCGCTCCAGGCGCGCCTCGGGTCGCTCGTCGCCCGTCTCTTCAGTCTGCTGCTCGCTCACCCGGCCAGCCTAAGGCCGGTCGAGCCGGGTCGATGTTCCACGTGAAACATCGACCCGGGACCGTGACCCGGGACCGTCACCCCCGGCCGTGGCCCAGGACCGTCACCCGCGACCGCGAACCCGCTCAGACCCCGGCCTCCGCCGCGATGCGCCCGGACCGCACCGCCGACACCAGGTGCGCGTGGTCGGCCTCGCTCCGGTCGGCGTACGCCACCGCGAAGGTCGCCATCGCCTCGTCCAGCTCGTCGTTCTTGCCGCAGTACCCGGCCAGCAGCCGCGGATCCGCGCTGTGCGCGTGCGCCCGGGCCAGCAGGGCACCGGTCATCCGCCCGTAGTCGTCGATCTGGTCGGCGGCCAGCGCCGCCGGGTCCACGCTGCCCTTGCGGTTGCGGAACTGCCGTACCTGGTACGGCCGCCCCTCCACCGTGGTCCAGCCCAGCAGGATGTCCGAGACCACCTGCATCCGCTTCTGGCCCGCCACTACCCGGCGGCCCTCGTGCTCCTCGGCCACGGTCGGGAAGCCCAGCGCGGCCAGGTGGGGCAGCAGCACGGACGGCCGCGCCTCCTTCACCTGGAGCACGAGCGGCTCGCCCCGGTGGTCCAGCAGCAGCACCACGTACGAGCGGGTGCCGACGCTCCCGGTGCCCACCACCCGGAAGGCCACGTCGTGGATGGCGTACCGGGCCAGCAGCGGCAGCCGGTCCCCCTGGAGGGTCTTCAGGTACGGGCCGAGCGAGGCCGCCACGGCCGCCGCCTCCCCGTCGCCGACCCGGCGCAGCACCGGCAGCGCGTCCACGAAGCGGCGCACCCCGTCGGGGCCGGCCTCGGTGGACTTGGCGGCGAACCGCGCCGAGGTGTTGTTGCGGGCCTTCTCCGAGACCCGCTCCAGCGTGCCCAGCAGGTCGCGGGCGTCGGTGTGCGAGACGAGCTCCTCGTCCGCGATGGCGTTCCAGGAGTCCAGCGCCGGCAGCTTGGCCAGCAACCGCATGGTCCGGCGGTACGCGCCCACCGCGTCGTGCGCGGCGGCCCGGCAGGTGTCCTCGTCGGCGCCGGCCACCCGCCCGGCCAGGACCAGCGAGGTCGCCAGCCGCTTCACGTCCCACTCCCACGGCCCGAACACGGTCTCGTCGAAGTCGTTCAGGTCGATGACGAGCCGGCCGCGCGCATCGCCGTACAGCCCGAAATTCGCCGCGTGGGCGTCGCCGCAGATCTGTGCGCCGACTCCGGTCACCGGTCCGGCGGACAGGTCGTGCGCCATCAGCCCGGCCGATCCGCGCAGGAAGGCGAAGGGGTTCGCGGCCATCCGGCCGACCCGTATCGGCGCGAGCTCCGCGACCCGCCCGACGTTGGACTCCTCCACCGCCCGCACCGCGTCCGGCCGCCCGGCCGGGGCCTCGAAGTGCGCGTGCGCCGAGCGCGGCACCCGCAGGCGCAGCGCCTTGCCCGCCTCCTTGGGCGAGCCCGCCACGACCCGCGGCGCGAACCCCTCGACGGCCGGGATGCGCCCGCCGCCCGCCGCGCCCGTGGTCCCGTCCGACTCCGCTGCCGGCTCCGCCACTCTCTGCCCCGGTACCGCCACCATGCGCGCCGCCCCCGCCCGTACCAGCCGGAACGTCCCGTCCGGCAACATCAATTCGGCCTGACCGTACCTACAGCCCGGCGTCCCTGGCCAGCAGGGCGGCCTGAACCCGGTTCTCGCATCCCAGCTTCGAGAGGATCCGGCTCACGTACGTCTTCACCGTCGCCTCGCTCATGTGCAGCCGCCGACCGGCGTCCGCGTTCGACAGCCCCTCGCCGAGCAGCGCCAGCACCCCGCGCTCCCGCTCGCTGAGCTCCGCCACCCGTCGCCGGGCTTCCTCGGCGCGCGCCGCGCCCCGTCCCGAGGCCAGCTGGTCGACCACGTGCCGGGTCGCCCCCGGCGACAGGTAAGCGTCCCCTGCCGCGGCCGCCCGTACCGCGCCGATCAGCTCGCCCGGCGCCGAGTCCTTCAGCAGGAACCCCGCGCCGCCCGAGCCCAGCGCCCGCAGCACGTTCTCCCTCTCTCCGAACGTGGTCAGGATCAGCGCCCGCACCTGCGGCGCCGCCCGCCCCAGCTCGCCGAGCGCGGTCAGGCCGTCCAACACCGGCATCTGGATGTCCAGCAGCATCACGTCCGGGGCGTGTGCGCGGGCGAGGTCCACGGCCTCCCGGCCGTTCGCCGCCTCCGCGACGACGTCGATGTCCGGAGCCGAGGTCAGGATCATCCTGATCCCGGCCCGGATCAGCGGCTCGTCGTCAGCGATCACCACTCGGATCACCTTGGCTGTCACCCGTGCTCCTACTGCTCGGCCTCGTACGCCTGCTTCTCGACGAGCTTGCCGTCCTTGAAGCAGAACCGGAAAACAGTATTGGTGGTCAGCCCCGAGTCGTCCGACGACAGCAGGGCCAGGCACCTCGTGCCCTCGGGCCGCTCCGGGCCCTTGCGGTCCAGACCCGCGGTCATGAAGTTCTCGCCGTCGGGCAGCCGGCCCCGGACCGCCTGCTCCGAGTCGCCCACCCGCACCTTGTCGTAGTCCCCCTGGCTGATCATCGCGTTGCCCGCCGAGCCCACCAGCAGCACCATCCCGGCCCCGATCACGATCACCAGCAGCACGACCGCCGCGACGGCGATGCCGCAGCCCACCGCTATGCCCCCGGCCGGCCCGCGGCCCCGTACCGCCAGCTCCCGGTCCACCGCCGCCCAGTCCATCGGCGGCGCGGTCGCGAACGCCGCCTGCGCCTGCTGCCCGAAGTCGTCGGCGATGTCCTCCACCCCCGCCGGCTCCGCCCCGTACGGGAGGACCCCGGCCACCCGGAACCCGCCGCCGTCGGTCACGCCGGCGTGCACCATCCCGCCGACCAGCCGCGCCCGTTCCCGCAGCCCGGTGAGCCCCTGCCCGCCCGACACTGCGGCGCCGACACCCGGCCCGGCCGCCGGCCCGTTGGCGATCTCGACCACCAGCGAGTCGTCCTCGTACCGCAGTTCCACCGAAATCGGCGCTCCCGAAGCGTGCTTGTACGCGTTGGTGAGCGCCTCTTGCACGATCCGGTACGCCGCGTGGTCGCAGGCCGCGACCAGCGGCCGCTGCCGCCCCGACACGGTCATCCGTACGTCGGTCCCCGCGCTCCGCGCCGCCTCGACGATCCCCGCGATCCCGACCACCCCGCGCGCCGCCGGGCCGGCCTCCTCGACGACCACGGGCGCCTCGACGCCGTCCCGCAGGATGCCGACGACCTCGCGCAGCTCGTGCATCGCCGCGACCGACGCTTGGCGCAGCACGCCCACCGCGTCACGCTGGCGGTCGGTGAGCTGCGGGTCCACCTCCAGGGCGCCGGTGTGCACGGCGATCAGCGCCAGCTGGTGCCCCAGGCTGTCGTGCATGTCCTGGGCGATCCGCTGGCGTTCCCGCAGCCGGGCCTGCCCGGCGACCATCGCGCTCTCCCGCATCAGCTGCCCGTTGCGTTCCTGGAGCGCTTGGAGCAGGGTCCGGCGCTGCGACCAGTAGCGGCTGGCCAGTCCCGGCATCACCGTCGTCGCGAGGAACATCAGCGTGGAGAACACGATCACCAGCACGGGCCGCTGGTCGGGCCAGGCCTGCACCACTTCGAAGCCGACCGAGGCGAAGAAGGCCAGGACGAACGCGGTCAGCGCCCGGCCCACCCCGATGATCCGGCGCCCCGCCGACCAGCCCAGCAAAATCATGATCAGGACCGTGCCGGGCAGGAACGAGGCCACCGCCGCCGCCGCGATCAGGGTCGTCGCCGGCAGCCGGCGCCGCAACAACGTGAGCAGCACCACAACCGCGACGCTGCCCGCCATCCGCGGCACGCTGCCGTTGTCGAGCTCCTCGACACCCAGCCCGAGCAGCGCGAGCACCGCGGCGAGCACCAGGTCCCCCGCGAGCGCCCGCCCGGTCCACGGCTCCGGGCCCTTCAGCCAGCCCCAGCCCGCCCGCATCCTCGCCGTCGCATCCACGCGACCGACCCTAGACAGCGCCGCCACCGCCCGGCCGCCCTCTTTCGTCGCGCCCCCGCCGACGAAAGTCGAACCCGCCGTCCAGAGACGGCCCGGCCGGAATCAGCTCGCGCTCATGCCCCGCTCCGGCCACTCGCCCCGCTGCGCGCGCACTGCGTTGATCTTCCGCGACGCCTTGAGGAACGTGTAGTCGACCCGGCCGTCGCGGACCGCCGAGGTGCAGGAGGCCTTGTCCATCATCATCCGTCGCACGAACTCTCCGGGATCTTCACCGAATTCGTACTCGACGAATTCCACACTTTCGGAAACCCGGCAAAAATAGACAATTGCCGCCATTGCACGCTCCTTGCTCCACTCAGGAAACATGACCCGGGTAACACGAAACGGCCGCCACCGCTTTCGCGATGACGACCGTTTCGTCGATGTGGGCGAGGGGGGATTTGAACCCCCACGTCCCGAAGGACACTGGCACCTGAAGCCAGCGCGTCTGCCGTTCCGCCACTCGCCCGAGTAGCGCCCCAGTGGATCTTCCCTTTCGGGCCGTTCCCCTGGCGACGTCGAAACATTAGCACGTCGGACGGGGTGCAATCACATCGCTTTCCCCGCACCACCCGTCCCGGCTCCGAACGCCCCTCCCGCAGTGCACTCCCGGTGCGGGACACTGTCCCCTGAGCGCCCCTACGATCCCTTGTGAGCACCAACACTCATGCGCATGGGACCCAGGGGGAACCAGCCGAATCCGCCACGCGTGGATACGATCAGTAAGCAGTACAGGGCGACAACGACGGAGGAGGTGCCCCATGGGAGTCCTGAAGCGGTTCGAGCAGCGACTCGAAGGTCTGGTGAACGGCACCTTCGCCAAGGTGTTCAAGTCCGAGGTCCAGCCCGTCGAAATCGCCGGCGCCCTCCAGCGCGAGTGCGACAACAACGCGACGATCTGGAACCGCGAGCGGACCGTCGTCCCCAACGACTTCATCGTCGAGCTCAGCGCCGGCGACTACGAACGCCTGAGCCCCTACTCCGGGCAGCTCGGCGACGAGCTCGCGGGCCTCGTCCGCGACTACGCCAAGCAGCAGCGCTACAGCTTCATGGGCCCGATCAAGGTCAACCTGGAGAAGGCCGACGACCTCGACACCGGGCTCTACCGGGTCCGCAGCCGCACGCTCGCCTCCAGCACCTCCCAGGCGCAGCCGCAGGCTCCCCAGAACCAGCAGGGCGGCTACGGCTACCCCCCGGTCTCCGCACCCCCGATGCCCGCCGGACCGCCCCCGGGCGGAGCCGCGCGCCGGCCGGGCGGCGGCGGACCGGCTCCCGTACCCACCGGAGGCGCCACCCGGCGCCACTGGATCGAGATCAACGGCACCCGCCACCAGATCTCGCGCCCCACGCTCGTACTCGGCCGAAGCACCGAAGCCGACGTGCGGATCGACGACCCCGGCGTTTCGCGCCGGCACTGTGAGATCCGGACCGGAACGCCCTCGACGATCCAGGATCTCGGGTCCACCAACGGCATCGTGGTGGACGGGCAGCACACCACCCGCGCTACGCTCCGCGACGGCTCGCGGATCGTCGTGGGCAGCACCACCATCATTTACCGGCAAGCCGAAGGGTGAAGCGGGGGCAATGTCAGAGCTGACCCTGACGGTCATGCGGTTGGGTTTCCTGGCCGTTCTGTGGCTGTTCGTCATCGTGGCCGTCCAGGTCATCCGCAGCGACCTGTTCGGTACGCGCGTCACGCAGCGCGGCTCGCGCCGCGGCAGCGCCGCTGCCGGGGCGCCGGCGCAGCCGGGCCGCCAGGCCGCCGCGCCGCCGCAGCAGCGCCAGCGCCGCGGAGCGCCGACCAAGCTCGTCGTCTCCGAGGGCACCCTCACGGGCACCACGGTCGCCCTCGCCGGGCAGACGATCACGCTGGGCCGCGCCCATGACTCAACGATCGTGCTGGACGACGACTACGCCTCCAGCCGCCATGCCAGGATCTACCCCGACCGTGACGGCCAGTGGATCGTCGAGGATCTCGGGTCCACCAACGGCACGTATCTCGACCGGACCCGGCTGACCACCCCGACGCCCATTCCGCCGGGCGCCCCGATCCGCATCGGCAAGACCGTCATCGAGCTGCGGAAGTAGTACGAGAATGAGCGAGCGGAGCGAGCGAGCCGCGGTAGTCCGGCCCACCCGGGACACGGACCCGAGCGCGCTCCCGACCGGAGGGTGGGCAGTGTGGCTCGAGACCGGTTGTACCCGGAGGAATCGACTGGGCAGGTGCGCATGAGTCTGTCCCTGCGGTTCGCCGCCGGATCCCACAAGGGCATGATCCGCGAGGGCAACGAGGACTCCGGCTATGCCGGTCCCCGTCTCCTCGCCGTGGCCGACGGCATGGGCGGCCAGGCCGCCGGCGAGGTCGCCAGCTCCGAGGTGATCTCCTCACTCGTGCAGCTCGACGACGACGTCCCGGGCTCCGACATCCTCACCTCGCTGGCCACTGCTGTGCAGCGGGCGAACGACCAGCTGCGCGTCATGGTCGAGGAGGACGCCCAGCTCGAAGGCATGGGCACCACCCTGACCGCGCTCCTGTGGACCGGCCAGCGCCTGGGACTCGTCCACGTCGGAGACTCCCGCGCCTACCTGCTCCGCGACGGCGTCCTCACGCAGATCACCCAGGACCACACCTGGGTGCAGCGCCTCGTCGACGAGGGCCGCATCACCGAAGAAGAAGCCACCACCCACCCGCAGCGCTCCCTCCTCATGCGGGCGCTCGGCAGCGGTGACACCGTCGAGCCCGACCTCTCGATCCGCGAGGTCCGCACCGGCGACCGCTACCTCATCTGCTCCGACGGGCTGTCCGGCGTCGTCTCCCACCAGACCCTGGAAGAGACCCTCGCCGGCTACCACGGCCCCCACGAGACCGTGCAGGCCCTGATCCAGCTCGCCCTGCGCGGCGGCGGACCGGACAACATCACCTGCATCGTCGCGGACGTCCTCGACACCGACAGCGGCGACACCCTGGCCGCCCAGCTGAACGACACCCCGGTCGTCGTCGGCGCGGTCGCCGAGAACCAGCACCAGCTCTTCGACGGCGGCAACGCCATGCAGACCCCGGCGGGCCGCGCCTCCGGGCTGGGCCGCCAGGCCCCCCCGCCGGCGGGCTCGTTCGGGCCCCCCGGCAGCGGTGACGCCCCCGGCTACGGATACCCCGACCAGAGCCAGGGCAGCGGCGGCGCGTACGGCACCTTCGGCGAACCCGACCCGTACGACGACGACGCCCGCTTCGAGGACACGTACGACAACCCCCGCCGGCGCCGCGGCAAAGGGCGCAAGTGGACCACCCGCACCCTGATCCTGCTGATCGTGGCCGGTGTCGTCGGCGGCGGCCTGTACGCCGCGCACCGCTGGACCCAGACGCAGTTCTACATCGGCGTCAAGGGCGAGCACGTCGCGCTGTTCCGCGGCATCAGCCAGAACCTCGGACCGCTGGAGCTCTCCAAGGTGGAGACCGACCGGACCGACATCGAACTGAAGTACCTGCCGCCCTTCAAGCGCAAGCTCGTCGAGGCCACCATCACCGAGACCAGCCTCGACGGCGCCCGCCAGAAGATCGACGAACTCGGCGTCCAGGTCACCGCCTGCAAGAAGGACGAGGAACGCCGCGCCGCGGAAGCGCAGAACCCACCAGCACCCGGCCCCAGCCTGACTCCCTCGGAGCAGTCGCTGGTCGGCCTCTGCGGCAAGCAGTAGTAGACACCTGCGGGCACAGGGGGCCTGCCACACCATGAGCGTTGTCACCAACACGACCACCATTGGCGCCATCGAGCTGCCGAGCCGGCGGAACACCGAGCTCGTGCTGCTCGTTTTCGCCGTGGTCATCCCGATCTTCGCCTACGCCAACGTGGGCCTGTCGATCCACGGCGAGCTGCCGCCCGGCATGTTCGCGTACGGAGGCGGCCTGGCCGTGCTCGCCGGCCTCGCCCACCTCGTGGTGCGCCGCTACGCGAAGTACGCCGACCCGCTGCTCCTGCCGATCGCCACGCTGCTCAACGGACTCGGCTGCGTGCTGATCTGGCGCCTCGACCAGTCCGAGCGGCTGCAGAACCTGGCCAAGCGCAGCTTCGGGCAGTTCTCCGAGTCGGCCCCCCGCCAGATGATGTACACCGCGGTGGCCATCGCCATGTTCGCCGGTGTGCTGCTGCTGCTCAAGGACCACCGCACCCTGCAGCGCTTCACGTACATCTCCATGGCCGCCTCGCTGGTGCTGCTGATCCTGCCCGTCGTCCCGGGCCTCGGCGCCGACGTCTTCGGCGCGAAGATCTGGATCAGCGTCGCCGGTTTCTCCATCCAGCCCGGTGAGTTCGCGAAGATCGTCATCGCGATCTTCTTCGCCGGCTACCTGATGGTGAAGCGCGACGCCCTCGCGCTGGCCAGCCGCCGCTTCATGGGTCTCTACCTGCCGCGCGGCCGCGACCTCGGCCCGATCCTGATGATCTGGGCGATGAGCCTGCTCGTGCTCGTCTTCGAGAACGACCTCGGCACCTCGCTGCTCTTCTTCGGCATGTTCGTGATCATGCTGTACGTGGCCACCGAGCGCACCAGCTGGATCGTCATCGGCCTGGTCATGAGCGTGGCCGGTGCCGCCGTCGTCGGCGCGACCGCCAGCCACGTCAAGGCCCGTGTCACCGCCTGGCTCGACCCCTTCGCCTGCTACTCCAAGTCGGGCGCCTGTGAGCAGGTCGGCCAGTCGATCATGAGCTTCGGCTCGGGCGGGGTCCTCGGCACCGGCTGGGGCCAGGGCAACTCCGACCTGATCGGATTCGCCGCCAACTCCGACTTCATCTTCGCCACCGTCGGCGAGGAGCTCGGCCTGGCGGGCGTCATGGCCTTCCTCCTGCTCTACGGCCTGATCATCGAGCGCGGCGTGCGCACCGCCCTCGCGGCCCGCGACCCCTTCGGCAAGCTCTTCGCCATCGGCCTGTCCGGCGCCTTCGCGCTCCAGATCTTCGTGGTCGCCGGCGGAGTCATGGGACTCATCCCCCTGACCGGTATGACCATGCCGTTCCTCGCGTCCGGCGGCTCGTCCGTCCTCGCCAACTGGGCCCTCATCGGGATCCTCATCCGGATCAGCGACACCGCACGCCGCCCCGCCCCGGCCCCGGCACCGTCCCCCGACTCCGAAATGACCCAGGTGGTCCGCCCGTCATGAACAAGCCCCTGCGTCGCATCTCGATCTTCTGCGGGCTGCTCGTCCTCGCACTGCTGATCCGCACCAACTGGCTCCAGTACGTCCAGGCCGACGAGCTCAGCACCCGCAAGGAGAACCGCCGGGTCCAGATCGCCCAGTACGCCACCCAGCGCGGCAACATCATCGTTGCGGGCGGCCAGGCCATCACGGGCTCCGCCACCACGGACGGCAGCGACTACAAGTACAAGCGGACCTACACCGACGGCCAGCTCTGGTCGCCGGTGACGGGGTACGCCTCCCAGGCCTTCGGCTCGACCCAGCTCGAATCCCTCGAAGACAAGATCCTCACCGGCAACGACGACCGGCTGTTCTTCGACCGCACCATCGGCATGTTCACCGGCGAGAAGAAGGCCGGCGGCAACGTCGTCACCACGCTGATGCCCGACGCCCAGAAGGCCGCGTTCGAGAAGCTCGGCGACAAGACCGGTGCCGTCGCCGCGATCGACCCGCGCACCGGCGCCATCCTCGCCCTGGTCAGCACCCCCTCGTACGACCCCTCCAGCTTCGCCGGCAACGCCAAGACGGACGAGAAGGCCTGGGTCGAGCTGAAGGACAGCCCGGAGAAGAAGCTCGTCAACCGCGCCCTGCGCGAGACCTACCCGCCCGGCTCGACGTTCAAGGTCGTCACCGCCGCGGCCGCGCTGGAGCACGGCGTCGTCACCGACATCAACGCGCCGACGGACACCCCCGAGCCGTTCCTGCTGCCGACGACGCAGACCCCGATGGTCAACCACGCCAAGGGCTGCGAGAAGGCGAGCCTCAACTTCGCGCTGCAGGTGTCCTGCAACTCCGTCTTCGCCAACGTCGCCGACAAGGTGACGAAGGACAAGATGCTGGAGACGGCGCAGAAGTTCGGCTTCAACAACGACAAGATCGACACCCCGGTCCGGGCGTTCGCGAGCATCTACGACAAGAACATGAACCGGCCGAGCAACTCGCTCTCCGCGATCGGCCAGTACAACACCGCGGCCACCCCGCTCCAGATGGCGATGGTCGCCGCGGCCGTCGCCAACGACGGCAAGCTGATGAAGCCGTACATGGTCGACCAGCTCACCGCCCCCAACCTCGACGTCATCGAGAAGCACGAACCGCAGGAGATGAGCCGCCCGCTCTCCCCGGCCAACGCGCAGAAGCTCCAGCAGATGATGGTGAACGTCGTCGAGAACGAGAACGGCACCGGCGGCAAGGCCAAGATCAAGGGCGTCACCGTCGGCGGCAAGACCGGTACCGCCCAGCACGGCGAGAAGAACGCCAAGCGCCCCTACGCCTGGTTCATCTCCTACGCCAAGACCGACAAGGGCTCCCCGGTCGCCGTCGCCGTCGTCATCGAGGACAGCGACGCCGACCGCGAGGACATCAGCGGTGGCGGCCTCGCGGCGCCCGTCGCGAAGGCCGTCATGGAAGCCGTCCTGAAGAACCAGGGCTGACGGGACGACGCAAGGGCCCACAGGGGCGCAAGAGCCGAATTGGAGTGATCCACATCACTGTTACCGCCCGGATCCGAGCGTACGGTACCGGTCCTGTATCAGGCTGTGGCCACGAACCGATCACCGACGATCGGCCGGTAGCCTTTGCGCGAACAGCACACCGCCGGACCACACACGGGTGCGGTCGGGACTGACGGAGAGGGCTGCAACGTTATGGAAGAGCCGCGTCGCCTCGGCGGCCGGTACGAGCTGAGCCACGTGCTCGGCCGCGGTGGCATGGCCGAGGTCTACCTCGCCCACGACACCCGGCTCGGCCGTACCGTCGCCGTCAAGACCCTGCGTGCCGATCTCGCCCGCGACCCGTCCTTCCAGGCCCGGTTCCGGCGCGAGGCCCAGTCGGCCGCGTCGCTGAACCATCCGGCGATCGTCGCGGTCTACGACACCGGCGAGGACTACGTCGACAACATCTCCATCCCGTACATCGTGATGGAGTACGTCGACGGCTCCACCCTGCGCGAGCTCCTGCACTCCGGCCGCAAGCTGCTGCCCGAGCGCACCCTGGAAATGACCATCGGCATCCTCCAGGCGCTCGAATACTCGCACCGCGCCGGCATCGTGCACCGCGACATCAAGCCCGCCAACGTCATGCTCACCCGTACCGGCCAGGTCAAGGTCATGGACTTCGGCATCGCCCGCGCCATGGGCGACTCCGGCATGACCATGACGCAGACCGCGGCCGTCATCGGCACCGCCCAGTACCTCTCCCCGGAGCAGGCCAAGGGCGAGCAGGTCGACGCGCGCTCCGACCTCTACTCCGCGGGCTGCCTGCTGTACGAGCTGCTCAGCGTCCGGCCGCCGTTCATCGGCGACTCCCCGGTCGCCGTCGCGTACCAGCACGTACGGGAAGAGCCGCAGCCGCCGTCGAACTTCGACCCCGAGATCACGCCCGAGATGGACGCCATCGTCCTGAAGGCGCTGGTCAAGGACCCCGACTACCGCTACCAGTCCGCCGACGAGATGCGCGCCGACATCGAGGCCTGCCTCGAAGGCCAGCCCGTCGCCGCGGCGGCGGCCATGGGTGCGCCCGGCTACGGCTACCCCGACCAGGCGGGCGGCTACGGTCACCAGGGCTACGACCAGCCCACCACCGCGCTGCGCACCTCCGACGCCGGCCAGACCTCCATGCTCCCGCCGATGCCCCCGGGCGACGGCGGGTACGGGTACGGGGACCAGGGCCAGGGCGGCTACGACCAGGGCCACGGCCGCCGCCAGCAGAAGAAGAGCAGGGCCTCGACGATCCTGCTGGTGACCGCGGGCGTCCTCGTCCTGGTCGGCGCCATCCTCATCGGCCGCTCCCTCTTCAGCGGCGGCGCCGACAACCGGCCCAGCGTGCCCAAGCTCATCGGCGAGACCTTCGAGCAGGCCCAGAAGACCGGCGACAACGTCGGCCTCAAGGTCGAGAAGGAAGCCGACGAGGCCTGCGACAACCAGCCCAAGGGCAACGTCTGCTCGCAGAACCCGGCACCGGACACCAAGGTCGACAAGGGCTCCACGGTCAAGGTCAAGGTCTCCTCGGGCGCGCCGAACCTGCCGGTGCCCAACGTCCTCAACCTGAAGTTCGAGGACGCGGAGAAGGCCCTCAAGGACAAGGGCTTCGCCGTCGAGAAGAAGACCCAGGAGTCCGAGCGCGCCGCCGGCACCGTCCTGGACCAGGACCCGAAGAGCGGCACGGCCCAGAAGGGCTCGACCGTCACGCTGACCGTCGCCAAGGAGCAGGCGAAGTCGGACATGCCCGACCTCCTCGGGAAGACCCGGGAGCAGGCGGTCAAGGCACTCAACGACGCCAAGCTCAAGCTCGGCAGCACCACGGAGGTCGACTCCCCCGGTGCCCCGCCGAAGACGGTCGTCCAGCAGCAGTACCAGGCGGGCGAGCAGCTCGCCGTGGGTACGACGGTCAACATCCAGATCGCCAAGGCCGGGCAGCAGACCCAGGTCCCGCAGCTGATCACCAAGACCGTCGCCCAGGCCAAGGCGGACCTCGCGAGCCGGGGCCTGAGCCTCCAGGTCATCGCGGGTCCGACCGACGACAAGGCGATCGTCATGGTCACCGACCCGCCGGCGGGCACCCCCGTGGAAGCGGGCCGGGTCATCAACGTCCAGACCGTCGCCGGCCAGCAGGACGGCGGCAACAACGGCGGAAACGGCTTCTTCGGCGGCCTGACGGGCGGCCGGCGCTAGCCGACGGCCTCCGGGGTCCCGGAGGCACGCAAAAGCCCCTGTGGGCGGCTTCAGGGCCGCCCACAGGGGCTTTTCCACACCGGTCCGGCGTCAGTCCCGTTCAGGCGTCGCTCCGGCGCCCGCCTCAGCGCAGCTCGGCCGGGAGGGTGCGCTTCGCGTCCACCTTCTCCGTGCGCACCAGCTCGCCCCACACGACGTACCGGAACTTCGACGTGTACACCGGCGTGCAGGTCGTCAGCGTGATGAAGCGGCCGGGCGCCGTCCGGCCCGACTCCTTCGGGACCGCGGAGATCACGTCCACGTTGTACTTCGACGTCTGGCGCAGCTCGGCGAACACCTTGTAGACGTACCAGGTGTCGCGCGTCTCGAAGACGACCGCGTCGCCGTTCTGCACCTTGTCGATGTTGTGGAACTTCGCACCGTGCCCGTCCCGGTGCGCCGCCAGCGAGAAGTTCCCCGACGCCTCCCACGGCAGGGCCGCCTTCACCGGGTCCGTGTAGTACCCGGCCACGCCGTCGTTGAGGACGTCCGGTGCCGTGCCCTTCTTGACCAGGACCTCGCCGTTCTTCATCGCGGGCACGTGCAGGAAGCCGATGCCGCCCTGGGTGTCCAGGGCCCCCGGCGCCTCGGGCGCGTTCGCCCCCGGGGCGGTCTGCCACTGCCGGCGGATCTCGTCGCCGCGCGCCGACGCCTGTCGGTCCGCGAGCACGTTCGTCCACCACAGCGAGTACGCGACGAACAGGCCCAGGACCAGGCCCACGGTGATCAGGAACTCGCCCAGCAGGCTCAGGAACCCGGCGAGCAGACTGCGGCTCTGGGGCGACGGCGCGGCACGTGACACTGCTTGTTCGTCCTTACGGGCTGGTCAGCGCGGGCGGAGCACCCTGGCTGCGGGGGCGTTCGTCGACCATCCTGCCCCATACGATCATCCGGAAGGTGCTCGTGAACTCCGGGGTGCAGGTCGTCAGCGTGATGTACCGGCCCGGGGCGGTGAAGCCCGACCCCTCCGGCACGGGTTTGATCACCGATACGTTCGTCGGAGGCGTCTGCGCCAGCGTCGAGGTGATCTCGTACGTGTAGTACGCGTCCTGCGTCTCGACCACGACCGGGTCACCGGACACCAGCCGGTTGATGTAGCGGAACGGTTCGCCATGGGTGTTGCGGTGGCCCGCCAGCGCGAAGTTGCCCTGCTTGTCGGCCGGCATCGCCGTCTTCAGCGCGCCGTCCCCGTAGTGCCCGACCATCCCCTTGTCGAGCACCTTCGGCTTGCTGATCCCCTCCGCCACCGGCACCTTCACGTCCAGCTTCGGGATGTAGAGGATCGCGAAGCCCTGCCCCGGCTCGAAGGCCGAGACGGGCGGGGCGGCGGCGCCGCCCGCGCTGCGCTCCCAGTCCTGGCGCAACGATCCGGCGGCGCCGTTCGCCGTCCGCTCCGCCAGTACGTTCGTGTACCAGAGCTGGTAGGCGACGAACAGCAGCATCACCACGCCCAGCGTGATGAACAGCTCCCCGGCGAGCCGGCTCAGGACGACCACCGGGCCGCCCGACACGGGCCGCCGGCGCCGACGGCCGCCGCCCCGCCGCCGCGTGCGCTTCGCGGCCTGCTGAGCTGCCCTGCGCCGCGCGGCCCGGCCCTCCGTGGGGGCGGACGGCGCGACCGCGGTCACGCGACGGCCTTGCCCACCACCGGGGCCAGCCCCACCGAGCGCTCGACGGCCCCGGCGTCCCCGCAGCGCACCAGCCAGTTCGCGAGCATCCGGTGGCCCCACTCGGTCAGCACCGACTCGGGGTGGAACTGCACACCCTCGACGTCGTGCTCCCGGTGCCGCAGCCCCATGATGATCCCGTCCTCGGTGCGCGCGGTGACCTCCAGCACGTCCGGCAGGGTCTGCGGCTCGGCCGCGAGCGAGTGGTAGCGGGTCGCGGTGAACGGCGACGGCAGCCCGGTGAAGACGCCGAGGCCCTCGTGCACCACCGGCGAGGTCTTCCCGTGCAGCAGCTCGGGCGCCCGGTCGACGACACCGCCGTACGCCACGGCCATGGACTGCATGCCCAGGCACACGCCGAAGACCGGGACCCCGGTGTCGGCGCAGTGGCGGACCATGTCGACGCAGACGCCGGCCTGCTCCGGCGTACCCGGTCCGGGCGACAGCAGCACGCCGTCGAACCCGTCCTGTGCGTGGGCGAGTTCGACCTCGTCGTTGCGCAGCACCTCGCACTCGGCGCCGAGCTGGTACAGGTACTGGACCAGGTTGAAGACAAAGCTGTCGTAGTTGTCGACAACCAGAATGCGCGCGCTCACGGAGTGGCTCCCGATCCCTCGTCCACCGTCACGTCGTTGAACGGCAGGAGCGGCTCGGCCCACGGGAAGACGTACTGGAACAGCACGAAGACCACTCCGAGGACCAGTACGAGAGAGATCAGCGCGCGTACCCACGCGTTGCCCGGCAGATGCCGCCAGATCCAGCCGTACATGCCGTCTGCTTCCTTTTTCCGTCCACGATCGACCCACGCACCGCGGGGGCGGTACGCGAACAGACTAAAGGCAGAGGCCTGGCGGGCGGGTCAGCTCGGCAAACCCTCGGGCCGGCCCTGGGCGAGCGTCCGGGTCCGGGTCAGCTCCGCCCAGACGACCAGCCGGTGGCTGTGGCCCCACTCGGGATCGCAGGTCGTCAGCGTCAGGTACCGGCCGGGCGCGGTGAACGGCGACCCGTGCGGCACCGGGTCGACCACCGCGACGTCGGTGGGCGCGGTGCGCAGCGGCTCGCTGCGCACCGTGTACGTGTACCAGGTCGTCGCGTCCTTGAGGATCACGGCGTCGCCGGGGCGCAGCTCGGGGACGTCCTTGAAGGGGTCGCCGTACGTCCGCCGGTGGCCGGCCACCGAGAAGTTCCCGGTGGCGCCGAGGCGTGCCGTGCCGGCGTAGTGGCCGAGGCCCTTCTTGAGGAGGTCCGTGCCGGTGCCCTCCAGGACCGGCTTGTTCCAGTCCGGGCCGAAGCGCGGGATGTACATCTCGGCGAAGGCCTGCCCCGGCGGGTACGCGGCTTCCTCCCGCGCTGGCGGGGCGGTCGCCGGCTGCGGCGCGGCGGACGGGCCGCCCGAGGGCGCGGCGGGGGGCGCCGGTGCCGCGGCCCAGCGGTCGCGCATCCGGGCCATTTCCCCGTCCATGGCCCGGTCGGCCTTGACCCCGGTCCACAGCAGGACGTACGCGACGAAGAGCACGATCAGCGTGCCCGCCGTCAGGCACACCTCGCTGAACGTCCGCACCACCAGGCGCAGTACGACGTCACGGCGTACTGGTCGCGGAGGTGGCATCCAGCGGCTTCGCATAGTGGAGGTCCACTGTGCCGGAGTAGCCGGGGAGTGTCAGCTCCTTGTGCTCGTCCACCTTCCAGCCCAGCCCGTACGCCGTCACGTACAGCTGGTAGTTCTGCAGGGCCGGGGAGGAGGCGAGCGCCTTGCGCAGCGCGGCGGGGTCGCCGACCGCCGACACCTTGTAAGGGGGCGAGTAGACGCGGCCCTGGAGGATCAACGTGTTGCCGACGCAGCGCACGGCGCTGGTGGAGATCAGCCGCTGGTCCATGACCTGGATGCCCTGGGCGCCGCCCCGCCACAGGGCGTTCACCACGGCCTGGAGGTCCTGCTGGTGGATCACCAGGTCGTTGGGCTGCGGCTCGGGCACGTTGGGGATGCGGGCGGTGGCGTTCGGCGGGGCGTCGTTCAGGGTGACGGTGAGGCCCTTGCCGGACAGCGGTTCGGTGCCGGAGGCGACCCGCAGGGCGGCCAGCTTGGCGTCCTCGGCCTTGGTGCTGCCGTCGTCCCGCTCGGCGAGGCTGTCCACCCGGCCGCGGACGGCCGCGGTGCTCTGTTCGAGCAGCGCGTTGTTCTGGCTGCGCTCGTGGATCAGGTCGGAGAGCTTGAGGAGCGAGGCGTCCGTCCGGATGTTCGTACCCTTGGAGGTGTTGAAGCTGGTGACGAAGATGAGGCCCGCCAGGGCGAAAACGGCGGCCGTCAGCAGCCGGACCGCTTTGGCCCGGCGACGGGGACCCGCGGAGGAGTCGTCGGAATTGCTCAACGTACCCTTCTCCTTCAACGCCACAGGTCCACTACGCTAACGGACGCCCGGGGCAGGCAAGGTCCCCAGCGCATCGACAGGAGAGCCCCTCGTGCCGAAGTCACGTATCCGCAAGAAGGACGACTACACGCCGCCGCCGGCGAAGCAGGCGCAGCAGATCAGGCTGGGGAGCCGCGGCTGGGTCGCCCCGGTCATGCTGGCGTTCTTCCTGATCGGTCTCGCGTGGATCGTCGTCTTCTACGTGACCGAGACCCAGCTGCCGATCGAGGCCCTGGGCAACTGGAACATCGTGGTCGGATTCGGCTTCATCGCGGCGGGCTTCGGCGTGTCCACTCAGTGGAAGTAGCCGGGCCCGGATCGAGCCCCGGAAAGCACAGTCGCACCCGGTCCGACAAGCTCTCCCCATGAGTTATCCACAGCGTCATCCACACCTGAGGAAAAGACAGAAGATCTGTGGATAACTCTGTGGAGGGTTGACGCCGGTGTGATCAGGTGAGTTCGGCCGTGCGGACCAGGACCACCACCGCTGCCAGCAGGAACACCGCCGCGCAGGTCCCCCACTGGACGAGCGCGCGCTTCCTGCCGGCGGCCGGTCCCACCATGCCCAGACCCACCAGCAGGCCGGTCACCAGGCCGCCGATGTGGGCCTGCCAGGACACGGACAGGCTGCCGCCGAAGGGCACGAAGGTCAGCACCAGCATGAGCACGACCATGGTGATCACCGGCCGCATCTCGTAGCGCAGGCGGCGCACCAGGACGACGGTCGCGCCGAGCAGGCCGAAGATCGCGCCGGAGGCCCCGAGCGTCGGCGTGTTCGGCGCGGTCAGCAGGTAGACGAGGGCGCTGCCGCCCAGACCCGACAGCACGAACACGGCGAGATAGCGGACCCGGCCCAGGGCCGCCTCCAGCGGGCCGCCGATCACCCACAGGGCCAGCATGTTGCCCCCGATGTGCCACCACTCCACGTGCAGGAACACCGAGGTCAGCAGCCGGTGGTACTGGCCTGTGGAAACCCCTTCGACCGGGCCGCCGAAGTATTCGACGTACCGCCCCAGCAGCTCCAGCTGCACCACGACCGGCGGGGCGAGCAGGCCCACGAGGAAGACCGCCGCGTTGATCCCGATGAGGATCTTGGTGACGAGGTGGGGATCCGCGGCGACCGCCCCGCCCGCGACGGTGCGCGGCACGTTCGCCGCGGGGCGGTGGGCCGTACCCGAGCCGTCGCGGACGCAGTCGGGGCACTGGAAGCCGACGGAGGCGCTGATCATGCACTCGGGGCAGATGGGGCGCTCGCAGCGCGTACAGCGGATGCCCGTGTCGCGGTCCGGGTGGCGGTAGCAGCCCGGCAGACGGTCGGTGTCCATCGGTCCCCTCGATCAGCGGCGGGGCGGGACGTGCACCCCGCCGGTCCGGTATGCCCCCGTCGGTTCGTACGCATGCAGGACGGACGGGCGGGGAGGAAAGGTTCCCGGGTCCGCGCCGGGTCGGCGCCGGGCGCCCGGGTCAGCGCTTCTCGACGACGACGGACTGGATGATCACGTCGTCGAGGGGCCGCTCGGTGCGCGGGTTCGTGCGGATGCCGGCGATGTCGTCCACGATCTTCTGGCTGGCCTTGTCGGTGACCTCGCCGAAGATGGTGTGCTTGCGGGTCAGCCAGGCGGTGGGGGCCACGGTGATGAAGAACTGCGATCCGTTGGTGCCCGGCCCGGCGTTGGCCATGGCGAGCAGGTACGGCTTGGTGAAGGCCAGGTCGGGGTGGAACTCGTCCGCGAACTGGTAGCCGGGGCCGCCGGTGCCGTTGCCGAGCGGGTCGCCGCCCTGGATCATGAAGCCGCTGATGACGCGGTGGAAGACGGTGCCGTCGTACAGCGGATCGGTGGTCTTCTGGCCGTCCGTCGGCCGGGTCCACTCGCGGGCACCCGTGGCCAGCTCCACGAAGTTTCGGACCGTCTTCGGCGCGAAGTTCTCCAGCAGCTCGATCTCGATGTCGCCGTGATTGGTCTTCAGGGTGGCGTAGAGCTTCTCGGCCACGGATCTGCCTTCCATAGTCATCACTGTCGGTTCCAGATCCTCCCACGGAGGGCTGCACGGCACGGAAATCCTCCACCCGTATGCCCTGTCACGCATGCCGCTCGACGGTATGGCAGGCATGATCCGACAAAGGGTGGAAAGGTGAACTGTGTCCGCCACCGAAGAGGAGGATCCTGTGACCCGCAAGGACAGCGTGCACCTGGCCGCCGAGAGCGCCAGGGACACGGTGAAGCACGCAGCGGAAGCGGTGGCGCCGTACGCAGCGACCGCCAGGGAAGCCGCCGTGCACTACGCGACCGAGGCGAACGAGCGACTGGCGCCGAAGGTGTCGTACGCGACCGCGGAGGCGGCACGGCAGGCCCGTGCGGCGTACGACTGCCACCTGCACCCGCGGATGAAGGCGGCGCGCGCCCACGTGCCCCCGAACGTGGACCGGGCGGCGACGATGGCGGTGGAGCACACCCGACGGGCGGCGCGACAGGCGGCCGACTACACGCAGCCGAGGCTGGAGAGCGCTCTGGCGGCGGCCCAGCCGGTGGCCGAGGAGGCCGCGTCCCGGTCGACGGCGGCGCTGGCGGCGCTGCGCGGCCAGGTGTCGGCCAAGGAGGTGCAGCGGCTGGTCAGGCGCCAAGAGCGGCGGGCGCACTGCGGGCGGGCGTTCAAGGTCGTCGCGGTGGTCGGCGTACTGGCCGTCGGCGCGTACATGGCGTGGCGGTGGTGGGACCAGCAGTCGAACCCGGACTGGCTCGTCGAGCCGCCGGCCGCCACGGAGCTGTCGCGGGACGGCGAAGCGGCCAGCTTCGACGACGAACTGGCGGCCAAGGAGCGCGAGTCCCCTTCCGGTCCCACCGACGAGGACCAGCCCTGACCCGCGCGGGGCACGACACGGACGGAGGGCCCGGATCCACTGGATCCGGGCCCTCCGTCCGTCCGGCCACCGGGGCTACTGGGGGAGGGTGAGCACCTGGCCGGGGTGGATGAGCTCGGGATTGGAGCCGATGACCCCCCTGTTCATGGCGTACAGCTCGCGCCAGCGGGCCTCGTTGCCCAGCTCCCGGCGGGCGATCGCGGAGAGCGAGTCCCCCGACCGCACGGTGTAGATGCGCTTGGAGGCCGACATCGGCTTGGCCGCCGGGGCCGCGGGCACCGCCTTGTGCGCGGCGGACGTCGGCGTCGGCGTGTGCTGCGGATGGGCGGTCGGGGCGGGCCTCGGCGGCGCCGGGGCCGCCTTCGGGGGAGCCGGGGCGGGCTTGGGCGGAGCCGCGGCGGCCATCCGCTCGGCCGCGGCCTTGGTGGCCGCGACGGCGTCGGTGTACTTCGCCGCGTAGTCGGCGGACGAGGCCGTCGAGGCCTTCTCGGCGGCCTCCTGCTTCTTCTTGTCGGACTTGAGGAAGTCGAAGAGTCCCATGTCTGTACGCCTCCGGCGTGGTGTCGCCCCCTGGCTCGGTGCCTCCACCCACTGTCGGACAGCCCGGGCCGCCCGGCCCTGTGACGGGGCCAACCGGGGGACACCCGGCTGTTACTGTCCACGGATGCCCGAGCTCGTTCTCCCCTCCCCCCGCCTGCACGCCTCCTGGCTCGACGCCCGCGGGGAGTGGGGCCCCGACGCCCACATGGACGGAGCCGGACTCGGCTCGGACGACGACGTGGACAGTCCCGCCGGGTTCGCCGCCTGGACGGAGCGGCTGCGCGCGTACGGGGACCGCACGCGCGCGGTCGAGCATGGCCGCGTCCACGCCACGTACTGGTGGATCGCCGAGGGCGACACCTATCTGGGCGCGATCGACTTGCGCCACTACCTCAACGGGTTCCTCCTCGACGCCGGCGGCCACATCGGCTACGGCGTCCGGCCCTCGGCCCGTCGGCGCGGACTGGCCGGCTGGGCCCTCGGAGAGGTCCTGCACGAGGCCCGGCTGCTGGGGATGGACCGGGTCCTCCTGACGTGCGACCCCGGCAACACGGCGTCGGTACGCACGATCGAGCGCGGCGGCGGCGTCCTGGAAGACGTCCGCGACACCCTCATAGGACCCAAGCGCCGCTACTGGATCGACCTCTGACCGCACCCTCCGGCGGCATAAAAAGAGGCCCCCCGACCTGCGTTTCCGCTGGTCAGAGGACCTCTGATGCTGTGGAGCTTAGGAGATTCGAACTCCTGACATCTGCCTTGCAAAGGCAGCGCTCTACCAACTGAGCTAAAGCCCCGAAAAGACGGACGCGACCGCCGCCCGCGAAGGTGTGGCCGTTCCGCAGAACAGAGTACCGGGTGTACCCCCGCATCTCGCAAAATGATGGGGACTCCCGCGGCGCGACCACTCTCCGTAAGATGCTCGCGAGGTTCGCACCAGCGAAGTAGGGGAGTACTAAGAGTGGACGCTGTTCAGCAAGAGGCCACGGCCAGAGCCAGAGAACTTCAGCGCAGTTGGTACGGGGAGCCGCTCGGCGCTCTCTTCCGCCGGCTCATAGATGACCTCGGCTTGAACCAGGCCCGCCTCGCTGCGGTCCTCGGACTGTCGGCGCCCATGCTGTCCCAGCTGATGAGCGGCCAGCGCGCCAAGATCGGGAACCCGGCCGTGGTCCAGCGCGTCCAGGCACTCCAGGACCTCGCGGGCCAGGTGGCGGACGGAAGCGTCAGCGCTGCCGAGGCCACCGACCGGATGGACGAGATCAAGAAGACCCAGGGGGGCTCCGTCCTCAGCAACAGCGGCCAGACCACGACCGGTTCGGGCGCGCCCACCGTCAAGCGCGTGGTCCGCGAGATCCAGTCGCTGCTGCGCTCCGTCTCGGCGGCCGGCGACATCATCGACGCGGCCGACTCCCTCGCCCCCAGCCATCCCGAACTGGCCGAGTTCCTCAGGGTCTACGGCGCGGGCCGCACCGCCGACGCGGTCGCCCACTACGAGTCCCACCAGAACTGACACGGCGGACGCACGCACACGGCGGGGGACGGGGGACGGGCGCAGCGATGGGTGAGATCTTCGCCGGCCGGTACGAGCTGATCGATCCGATCGGGCGCGGGGGCGCGGGTGCCGTGTGGCGGGCCTGGGACCACCGGCGCCGCCGGTACGTCGCCGCCAAGGTCCTCCGGCAGAGCGATGCCCACACCCTGCTCCGGTTCGTCCGGGAGCAGGCCCTGCGCATCGACCACCCGCACGTACTGGCCCCGGCCAGCTGGGCGGCGGACGACGACAAGGTCCTGTTCACGATGGACCTCGTCGCCGGCGGTTCCCTCGCCCACGTGATCGGGGACTACGGGCCGCTGCCGCCCCGGTTCGTGTGCACGCTGCTCGACCAGCTCCTGTCGGGGCTGGCGGCGGTGCACGCGGAGGGCGTCGTCCACCGCGACATCAAACCGGCCAACATCCTGATGGAGGCCACCGGAAGCGGACGGCCGCACCTGCGGCTGTCCGACTTCGGCATCTCGATGCGCAAGGGCGAGCCGCGCCTCACCGAGACCGACTACGTGGTGGGCACCCCCGGCTACTTCGCCCCGGAGCAACTGCTCGCCTCCGAACCCGACTTCCCCGCGGACCTGTTCGCCGTCGGGCTGGTCGCCCTCTACCTCCTCAAGGGCAGCAAGCCCGATTCCCGCGCCCTGGTGGAGCACTTCCTCGCCCACGGCACCCCCGACGCCCCCGAAGGCGTCCCGGCGCCGCTGTGGGACGTCATCGCGAACCTCCTCCAGCCGGACCCCCACAGCCGGTTCCGGACCGCCACAGGGGCCCGCAAGGCCCTTGCCGAGGCCGTGCAGCTGCTCCCGCCGAACGCCCCGGACGAGGACCCGGTGGAGGTGTTCGACCAACTCGGCCCGCTGCCCGCCGGTTTCGGCCCCCGTGGACCGCAGACCACGGCCGCGGTGACCCCCGAGTCGCCCACTGCGGCGGGGGCCCCGGTCCAGGAGCCCGCAGCCCCGGTCGAGGGGTCCGCCACCACCGCCCCGGCCACCGCGTCCGCCACCACCCCGGCCACCGGCACCACCCCGGCCACCGCCGCCACCGCGCCGACGGGTCCGGGAGGGTTCGGGCCGCCGCCGGCGGGGGTGTTCGGTCCTTCGGAGACCGGGAGCTTCCACCTCCGGCCGCCGGAGCGCTCCGATGCCCCGGGCCCGACCGCCGCGGCCGCCACCACCGCCGTCGCCCCGGCGACCGCGGCCCCCGCACGGTCCGGGGGGATCGCCCCGCCTCCGCCGAAGGTCGCGGCCGGGATCCTCACCGCCGCGCTGCTGTGCTTCGCGGTGGGCGTCTGGGCGCTGACCCGGATCTGACCCGGCCCGCCCCGGCCGCCCCGGCCCGGCGGTCCTACGCCGTGCGCCCGCGGCGCGCCAGCAGCATCCATCCGCCGAGTACGAGCAGCAGTACGGTCCCGGCGGAGAAGCCCGCGCCGGCCACCACGCGCATCACCGAGCGGCCGCCGGCCGCGTCCGCGGCCTCGGGGGCGGTGAGCCCGTCCCGGGCGGCGGCCCGGTCGTCGGCCCCGACCCCGAATCCGGCGGCGGTCAGGCTCTCCTGGTACGCGGGCCCCTTAGCCGGGCCGCCGATGACCTCCATGCGCAGGGTCAGCGGCACCGGGGTCGCGTCCTCGGTGAACTCGGCGACCTTGCCGCCCAGGGTCACGGCGACGTAGTACCAGCCGGCCAGCCGGACGCCCCGTACCTCGCCGGTGTCCGAGAAGCGGTTCTCGTAGGCCACCGGCGCGGTCTTCGGCAGGGTGAGGCCCGCCTGCTTGCCGCCGTACGAGATGCCCTTGTCCTCGATCGGGCCGCGGTACGGGCTGTACAGCGCGACCGTGAGCCCGTTGGAGGCCGACCCGTACGACTTGGTCATCCTGGCGTCGGAGAGCTCGGCGCTCAGCCCCAACTGCTGCCCCCAGTCCAGCGGGACGCGGTAGAAGCGGGTCTGTCCCGGCCGCAGGTCGTCCCGCCAGACCCCGGTGCCCAGGGCGCGGGCGTCGTTGAAGCCGGTGCCGCCGGTGCGGGCCACCGGCTCGGTGCCGGGCAGTGTCGGCGAGGCGGAGGGCCAGACGCTGGGCGCGGCGGTGGGGGCGCTGCCGCCGGCGGGTGCGGGCTCGCGCTGGAGCAACAGTTCCAGCGGCCACGCGCTCTGGTCGGAGTCCTTGGCGGCGGTGCGGGTGACCTTCGCGAAGTAGACGCCGGCGCCCTGGCATTCGGCGTCCTCTTCGAGCCGACGGACGGCGACCGCGGCGAGGGGGACCGGGTCGTAGCCGAATCCGGCCCGGCCCGGGTTGTTCGGGCAGCGCGCGCCTTCCTTGGTCATGATCTCGACCTCAAGGCCGTCGGAGTAGCCGACCTTGGCGCCGCGCGGAGGCTGGAGCACGGCGGAGAAGTACGCGCTGGAGGCGTCGTCGAGGTTCAGCTGGTAGACGCGCTCGCCGGGGCCCATCGTGTCCGCGTAGGCCTGGCCGGCCGCCACGAGCGGGGCGTCCGCGCTGGTGAGCCTGCCCTCGATCTTCTTGGCGCCCTCGGCGCCGCGGTAACCCGGCGCGGGCTGCGGGGGCGCCGTGGCGGCCTGCACCGCCCCCGGCAGGCACATCGCCAGCCCCAGGGCCGCCGCCCCCACCAGCACCGTCGTCCGTACCCGCCCCATCACGCCACCCCGATTTTGCTAGCGCAAGCCAAATCTTTGCATAACGTAACTTTTTGTCACAGAACAGCACAAAGCCCCGGCCGCAGCGGCAGCCGGGGCTTCATGAGATCAGCTTTGGGTCTCACACACCGGAACCAGAGGGCACGGAGTCAGTTGCCTCCGTCCACAGGTCCTGCTCGGCGCGGTCCGCCTGGATCTGGCGGTACACGAGGAGCCCGCCGATGGCGGCCAGTGCGACCAGGAGCAGCTTCTTCACCGCGCGACCTCGTCTTTCATTGACGTTGGGGACTTCTGACGGCCAACAATACACACGCACCGATACCGTTCGGTGACCTGGGAAGCCCTCAACTGGCCCTACGAAGAAGACCCCCAGGCCGGTGGCCTGGGGGTCTTCTTCACTGTGGGGCTAACAGGATTTGAACCTGTGGCCTCATCCTTATCAGGGATGCGCTCTAACCAACTGAGCTATAGCCCCATCCGCGCTGCGCGCTGACTCCTGAAGATTAGCGCACAGACACGGTCCCGCCAAAATCCGTTCCCGCGGGCAGTCCCCGCAGGTCAATCAGCGGTCATTCGTCCTCGGCAAGCGTGAGCTCCACACCGCCGACGAAGCCCGCCGACAGGTTGTAGATGAACGCGCCCAGCGTCGCCAGTGCCGTCGCCAGCACCACGTCGATCACCGCGATCACCGACGTGAAGATCAGAACGCGCGGCAGCGACAGGAACGACTGGAGGTCGAAGCCGTTGCTCTCGTTCGAACCGGTCGCCTCGCTGATGGTGCCGCCGACGGTCGAGAAGACGCCCATGGCGTCCATGACCATCCACAGCACCGCCGCCGCCACGATGGTGCACACGCCCAGCGCGATCGACAGCAGGAAGCTGACCTTCATCACCGACCACGGGTCGGCCTTGGCCACCCGCAGCCGCGCCTTGCGCGTCCTGGGCGTCGTACGGGCGCCCGTACGCGGCTTGCGCTGCGCACCTGCGTCCCCTGAGGCCCGCTGCGCACCCGGGGCGCCCGAGGGCGCCGTGTAGGCCTGCGGAGGGTGGTACGGCTGCTCCGACTGCCGACCGGCGGCCGGGGCGGTGGCCGCAGCCGTTGCAGCCGCTGCAGGCGCAGCAGCCGCCGACGCGGCCGGCGCGCCCTTCTCCTTCTTCGGCTTGCGGGTGTCCGTCACGGTCCTCCCCCTGTCCCCGGCGGCGGCGTCCCCGTCCTGGGATTCCGGGGCGGGGCCACGGGCACCGTCCTCCCCAGTCTTGGCCGGTCCGGCGCCCGTGGCTCCACTCACGACTTACTCCTCGTGCTCCCCGGCCGAGGGCTGCGTGCCCTCGGCGGCCTCGGCGGCCTGTCCTTCGGCCGCCTCGGTCTCCTCGACCTCGTCAGCTTCCTGACCGGCCTCGGCGTTCCTGGCGATACCTACCACGGCATCGCGCTTGCCCAGGTTGATCAGCTGAACGCCCATGGTGTCACGGCCGGTCTCCCTGACTTCGTTGACTCGCGTACGAATCACACCACCGCCGAGCGTGATGGCGAGAATCTCGTCCGATTCGTCCACCACGAGCGCCCCGACGAGCGACCCGCGGTCCTCCACGATCTTCGCGGCCTTGATGCCCAGACCACCACGGCCCTGGACGCGGTACTCGTCGACCGGCGTCCGCTTGGCGTAACCGCCGTCGGTCGCGGTGAAGACGAACGTACCGGGCCGGACCACGCTCATGGAGAGCAGTTCGTCACCCTCACGGAAACTCATGCCCTTCACACCCGAGGTCGCACGGCCCATCGGGCGCAGCGCGTCGTCGGTCGCGGTGAAGCGGATCGACTGCGCCTTCTTGCTGATGAGCAGCAGGTCGTCCTCGGCGGAGACCAGCTCGGCGCCGATCAGCTCGTCGGCGGTGCCGTCGGCGCCGTCAGCGCCCGTCTCCCGGAGGTTGATCGCGATGACACCACCCGAACGGGGCGAGTCGTAGTCCTTGAGCGCCGTCTTCTTCACCAGGCCGCCCTTGGTGGCCAGGATCAGGTACGGGGCGGCCTCGTAGTCGCGGACCGCGAGGATCTGGGCGATCTTCTCGTCCGGCTGGAAGGCCAGCAGGTTCGCCACGTGCTGCCCGCGGGCGTCGCGGCCGGCGTCCGGCAGCTCGTACGCCTTGGAGCGGTAGACCCGACCCTTGTTCGTGAAGAACAGCAGCCAGTGGTGCGTGGTGGACACGAAGAAGTGGTCGACCAGGTCGTCCTGCTTCAGCTTCGTGCCGCGCACGCCCTTGCCGCCGCGCTTCTGCGAGCGGTAGTCCTCGGTCTTGGTGCGCTTGACGTACCCGCCGTGCGTGATCGTGACGACGATGTCCTCTTCGGCGATCAGGTCCTCGATGGACATGTCCCCGTCGAAGGGCACCAGCTTGGAGCGCCGGTCGTCGCCGTACTTCTCGACGATCGCCGCCAGCTCGTCGCTGACGATCGAACGCTGCTTCTCCGGCGAGGCCAGGATCGCGTTGTACTCGTTGATCTTCGCCTGGAGTTCGTCGTGCTCAGCGACGATCTTCTGCCGCTCCAGGGCCGCCAGGCGCCGCAGCTGCATCTCCAGGATCGCGTTGGCCTGGATCTCGTCGATCTCCAGCAGGCCCATCAGGCCCTCGCGCGCGATCTCGACGGTGTTGCTGCGCCGGATCAGCGCGATGACCTCGTCGATCGCGTCCAGCGCCTTGAGCAGGCCGCGCAGGATGTGTGCCCGCTCCTCGGCCTTGCGCAGGCGGAACTTCGTCCGCCGGACGATGACCTCGATCTGGTGCTGCACCCAGTGACGGATGAACGCGTCGATCGACAGCGTGCGCGGCACGCCGTCCACCAGCGCCAGCATGTTCGCGCCGAAGTTCGTCTGCAGGTCGGTGTGCTTGTACAGGTTGTTCAGCACGACCTTGGCGACGGCGTCGCGCTTGAGCACGATCACCAGGCGCTGGCCGGTGCGCGACGAGGTCTCGTCGCGGACGTCGGCGATGCCGCCGATCTTGCCGTCCTTCACCAGGTCGGCGATCTTCTGCGCCAGGTTGTCCGGGTTGGTCTGGTACGGAAGCTCCGTGACCACCAGGCACTGGCGGTTCTGGATCTCCTCGACCGCCACCACCGCGCGCATCGTGATGGAGCCGCGCCCGGTCCGGTACGCCTCCTCGATGCCCTTGCGGCCCACGACCAGCGCGCCCGACGGGAAGTCGGGGCCCTTGATCCGCTCCAGGAGCGCGTCGAGCAGCTCCTCGTGCGAGGCGTCCGGGTGCTCCAGAGCCCACTGGGCGCCGGCCGCGACCTCGCGCAGGTTGTGCGGCGGGATGTTGGTGGCCATGCCGACGGCGATACCGGCGCTGCCGTTGACCAGCAGGTTCGGGAACCGCGCCGGCAGGACGGTCGGCTCCTGGTTGCGGCCGTCGTAGTTGTCCGTGAAGTCGACGGTCTCCTCGTCGATGTCCCGGAGCATCTCCATGGCCAGCGGCATCAGCTTGCACTCGGTGTAGCGCATCGCGGCCGCCGGGTCGTTGCCCGGGGAGCCGAAGTTGCCGTTGGAGTCCACCAGGGGCATGCGCATCGACCACGGCTGGGCCAGGCGGACCAGGGCGTCGTAGATGGAGCTGTCACCGTGCGGGTGGTACGTGCCCATGACGTCACCGACGACGCGGGCGCACTTGTAGAAGCCCTTCTCGGGCCGGTAGCCGCCGTCGTACATCGCGTAGAGCACGCGGCGGTGCACCGGCTTGAGGCCGTCGCGCACGTCCGGCAGGGCGCGCGAGACGATGACGGACATCGCGTAGTCGAGGTAGGAGCGCTGCATCTCCGTTTCGAGCCCGACGGGCTCGATGCGCAGCACGGGCTGCTCCTCCGCGGGGTTCTCTGCGGTGGGGGTGGTTTCGTCGGCCATTGCTGGTCAGAAGTCCTTTCAGGCGGTCAGCGGAGACCGACTCAGATGTCGAGGAACCGAACGTCCTTGGCGTTGCGCTGGATGAAGGAGCGCCGCGCCTCGACGTCCTCGCCCATCAGCACCGAGAACAGGTCGTCGGCCTGGGCCGCGTCGTCCAGGGTGACCTGGCCGAGCACGCGGTGGTCCACGTCCATGGTGGTGACGCGCAGTTCCTCGGCGTTCATCTCGCCCAGACCCTTGAAGCGCTGGATCGAGTCTTCCTTGATCCGCTTGCCGTTCTGCTTGCCGAGCTCCACCAGCGCGTCGCGCTCACGGTCCGAGTACGCGTACTCGAAGTCGTCCCGGCCCCACTTGATCTTGTAGAGCGGCGGGCGCGACAGGTACACGTGACCGGCCTCGACCAGCGGGCGCATGAAGCGGAACAGGAAGGTCAGCAGCAGGGTGTTGATGTGCTGGCCGTCGACGTCGGCGTCCGCCATCAGGATGATCTTGTGATAGCGGAGCTTCTCGATGTCGAAGTCCTCGTGCACACCCGTACCGAACGCGCTGATCAGCGCCTGGACCTCGGTGTTCTGGAGGATCTTGTCGATGCGGGCCTTCTCGACGTTCAGGATCTTGCCTCGGATCGGCAGGATGGCCTGGTACATCGGGTTGCGGCCGGACTTGGCGGAGCCACCGGCCGAGTCGCCCTCGACGATGAAGATCTCGCACTTGGTCGGGTCGTTCGACTGGCAGTCGGACAGCTTGCCCGGCAGCGAGGCGCTCTCCAGCAGGCCCTTGCGGCGCGTCAGGTCGCGGGCCTTGCGGGCCGCGACGCGTGCCGTGGCCGCCTGGATCGACTTGCGGATGATGTCCGCGGCCTCGACCGGGTTGCGGTCGAACCAGTCGTTGAGGTGCTCGTGGACGACCTTCTGCACGAAGGTCTTGGCCTCCGTGTTGCCCAGCTTGGTCTTCGTCTGGCCCTCGAACTGCGGCTCGCCCAGCTTCACCGAGATGATCGCCGTCAGACCCTCGCGGATGTCCTCGCCGGCGAGGTTGTCGTCCTTCTCGCGCAGCAGCTTCTTGTCGCGCGCGTAACGGTTCACCAGACCCGTCAGCGCCGCACGGAAGCCCTCCTCGTGCGTACCGCCCTCGTGCGTGTGGATCGTGTTCGCGAAGGAGTACACGCCCTCCGTGTACTGCGAGTTCCACTGCATCGCGATCTCGACCGAGAGCGTGCGCTCCTTGTCCTCGGCCTCGACGTCGATGACGGTCGGGTGGATGAGCTCGCCCTTGCGGGAGTTCAGGTACTTCACGAAGTCGACGATGCCGCCCTCGTAGTAGTACTTGACCGTGCGCGCGGGGGGCTCGCTCGCGTCCGCGTCGGGGTCGTCCGCGCCGACGGTGGCCTTCGCGGACTCGCGCTCGTCGGTCAGCGACAAGGTCAGGCCCTTGTTGAGGAAGGCCATCTCCTGGAAGCGCCGCGACAGCGTCTCGAAGGAGTACTCGGTCGTCTCGAAGATGTCGCCGTCGGCCCAGAACGTCACCGACGTGCCGTGCTCGTCGGTCTCCTCGTTCTTCGCGAGGGCCGCCGTCGGGACACCGAGCTTGTAGTCCTGGGTCCAGCGGTAGCCGTCGGTCTTGACCTCGACCGCGACCTTGGTCGACAGGGCGTTCACGACGGACACGCCGACGCCGTGCAGACCGCCGGAGACGGCGTAGCCGCCGCCGCCGAACTTGCCGCCCGCGTGCAGGACCGTCAGGACGACCTCGACGGCCGGCTTCCCCTCGGACGGCACGATGCCGACCGGGATGCCGCGGCCGTTGTCGATGACCCGCACACCGCCGTCGGCGAGGATCGTCACGTCGATGGTGTCCGCGTGCCCGGCCAGGGCCTCGTCGACCGAGTTGTCCACCACCTCGTACACGAGGTGGTGCAGCCCGCGCTCACCGGTCGAGCCGATGTACATGCCGGGGCGCTTGCGCACCGCGTCCAGGCCTTCCAGGACCTGGATCGCACTCGCGTCGTACGAGGCGGTGACCTCGACGTTCTCGCCGGCTGTGGACTGGTTGTCGTTGGGGTTGCCGGAATCGGCCACGAAGCGCCCTTTCTGGCACAGCACAGGCCGTACTCCGGGCCAGCAGGCATGCAAGCAGGAGCGGCTGCGTCGATCTGCGTTGTCAGCGTTTGTCAGCGGGATCCCGCAACAGGGCGGGATTCGCTTCAGTCTACCGGTACCACGGACATGAATGGGGGTTTGCCGGTACCTGAGTCCGCATGTGCCGCCCTGAACCTCCTCTCTCCGACTCCCCATATCCGGGAAGGGGCTCAAAGAGGCTCACACGGGCATTCAGCGCTTCGGCCTGTCAACCTCCGGCTACCGTGAGGGACGCCACCCGGGACGACGGGCACGGCGGCCCGCGAAAGCGGTGCACCGACCGGTATGCGGGGCGGCGGCGCGGCCCGTCCACAGCCCGCCCGGGGACTGGGGACGGACCCGCGACGAGCGCTACCGAACCGCTATCCGTACGTGTCCCCCGGCCCCGTACTGCCCGGCGCACGCAGCGGCCCGTACCGCTTCGGGCGCCCGCCCGGACCCTGGACCTTGATCATCCGGACCGTGCCCTGCCCCAGGTCCGCGTTCAGCCGCGCCACCAGCTGCGGAGCCAGCAGCTTCAGCTGCGCCGCCCATGCCGAGGAATCACACCGCACGACCAGTTCACGGTCCTCGTACCGGTCCGGTTCACAATGCGCCGCGATCTCCGGCCCGACGATCTCCGGCCAGCGCTCCATCACGCCCGCGACCGCCATCGGCATCTCCCAGCCGCGCTCCGTGCGCAGCCGGTCCAGCGCCGCCATCAACGGCATCGGATCCCGGCCGTCCGCGCGCGCACCCGAGCGCAGCCCCGGCTGCCGGCCACCCTTCTTCGCGCCGGCCGCGTTGCCCCGGGCCCGCGCCTGCTCCCGGGCCGCCGCCAGCGCCTGCCGCGCGAGGTCCACGCCCGAGGGCTCCGGAACCTTGCGGGGTCCTTGAGTGTCGTCGCTCACAGTCGGGTCACCTCACCGCCGGACACCCCGAACCGCGTCCCCGTCAGCACGCCCGGAACGTCGTCGTCCACCGCCGCCGTCACCAGTACCTGCTCGCCCGGAGCCACCAGCTCCGCCAGCCGCTCCCGGCGCCGCGCGTCCAACTCCGCGAACACGTCGTCCAGGATCAGCACCGGTTCGGCGCCCTCCGAGCGCAGCAGCTCGTACGAGGCCAGCCGCAGCGCCAGCGCGTACGACCAGGACTCGCCGTGGCTCGCGTACCCCTTGGCCGGGAGGTCGCCCAGCCCCAGCAGCACGTCGTCCCGATGCGGGCCCACCAGGGTCACGCCGCGCTCGATCTCCTGCTTGCGCACCTCGGCCAAGGCCGCCAGCAGCACCTCGTACAGCGCCTCGCGGGTGCGCGCCGCACCGCTGTCCACGCTCTGGCCGGCCTCGCCTGCGGCCGAGGACTTGTACGCGAGCCCCAGCGGGCCGCCGCCGGGCGCGAGCTGCTCGTACGCCTTGTCCGCCAGCGGCAGCAGCGTCGCGATCAGGTCGAGGCGCTGCGCCAACAGCTCCGCGCCCGCGCGCGCGAGGTGCTGGTCCCAGACGTCGAGGGTGGACAGGTCCATGGACCGGCCGCCGTGCCGGCGGGCCATCGCCGCCGACTTCAAGAGGGTGTTGCGCTGCTTGAGCACCCGCTCGTAGTCCGACCGGACTCCCGCCATCCGCGGCGAGCGGGCCGTGACCAGCTCGTCGAGGAACCGCCGGCGCTCCCCGGGGTCCCCCTTCACCAGGGCCAGGTCCTCGGGCGCGAACAGCACCGTCCGTATGATCCCCAGCACGTCCCGCGGCCTGACCTGCGAGGACCGGTTGATCCTGGCACGGTTGGCCCGCCCAGGGTTCAGTTCCAGCTCCACCAGCTGCTGGCGCTCCCCGTGGGTGACGGCCGCGCGGATCACCGCCCGGTCCGCGCCCATCCGCACCAGCGGCGCGTCCGAGGAGACGCGGTGGCTGCCCAACGTCGCCAGATAGCCGATGGCCTCGACCAGGTTCGTCTTGCCCTGGCCGTTGGGGCCCACGAAAGCCGTGACGCCCGGGTCGAGGGGAACCTCGGCCCGGGCGTACGAGCGGAAGTCGGCCAGTGAGAGATGCGAAACGTGCATACGGCGCCGACCTCCCCCGGCTTCCTGCTGCTGCTCTGTACTTCTGTCTACTGCTGTGGACCGGTTGTGGATTACTTCTTCTCGACCGCGTGGCCGCCGAACTGGTTGCGCAGCGCGGCGATCATCTTCATCTGCGGGGAGTCGTCCTGGCGGGAAGCGAACCGCGCGAAGAGCGAGGCCGTGATCGCGGGCAGCGGCACGGCGTTGTCGATCGCCGCCTCCACCGTCCACCGGCCCTCGCCCGAGTCCGCCGCGAAGCCGCGCAGCTGCTCCAGGTGCTCGTCCTGGTCCAGCGCGTTCACCGCGAGGTCCAGGAGCCACGAGCGGATGACCGTGCCCTCCTGCCAGGACCGGAACACCTCGCGGACGTCGGTGACCGAGTCCACCTTCTCCAGCAGCTCCCAGCCCTCGGCGTAGGCCTGCATCATGGCGTACTCGATGCCGTTGTGGACCATCTTCGCGAAGTGGCCCGCGCCCACCTTGCCCGCGTGCACGGCGCCGAAATCGCCCTCGGGCTTGAGTGCGTCGAAGACGGGCTGGACGCGTGCGACGTGGTCCTTCGCGCCGCCGTACATCAGCGCGTAGCCGTTCTCCAGGCCCCAGACGCCGCCGGAGACACCGCAGTCGACGAAGCCGATGCCCTTGGTCGCGAGCTCCGCGGCGTGCTTCTCGTCGTCGGTCCAGCGGGAGTTGCCGCCGTCGACCACGATGTCGCCGATCGAGAGGAGCTCCCCGAGCTCGTCGATGGTGGACTGCGTCGCAGCGCCGGCCGGGACCATCACCCACACGACGCGGGGGGCCGGCAGGCTGTCCACAAGTTCCCGCAGGCTGTGGACATCGGCGAGGTCCGGGTTGCGGTCGTACCCGACGACGGTGTGTCCTGCGCGGCGGATGCGCTCGCGCATGTTGCCGCCCATCTTGCCGAGACCGACGAGACCAAGCTCCATCAGGTGGTTCCTTAAGCGTTGTGGCCGTCTGTGCCGGTGCCCCGGATTCCCCGGGGACACCCCGGCTCCGAGCCTACGCCGGGCGGTGCCGCCGGGCGCCACGGGCGCTCCAGGGAGGGTCGTCCGAGGGCGGCTCGTGGAGGCCGTGGGAGGGGGCGCGAACGCCGTCGGGCCCGGCCCCGCAGCCTGCGAGACCGGGCCCGACGTCCGCGTGCATCAGCCGGACAGGCGCACCGGCATGATCAGGTACTTGTACGCCTCGTCGGCCTCGGCGTCGACCGCCGGACGGCCGCTGAGCAGCGCCGGCTTGGTGGACGTGGTGAAGCTCAGCTGCGCGGCCGGCGAGTCGATCGCGCTCAGGCCGTCCAGCAGGAAGGTCGGGTTGAAGGCGATCGAGATGTCGTCGCCCTCAAGCTTGGCGTCCACACGTTCCACAGCCTGTGCATCGTCGGAGGAGCCCGCCTCCAGGATCAGCACGCCCTGCTCGAAGCTGAGGCGGACCGGGGTGTTGCGCTCGGCGACCAGGGCCACGCGCTTGACGGCCTCGACGAACGGGGCGGTCTCGATGACGGCGATGGAGTTGAACTCCGTCGGGAAGAGCGTGCGGTACTTCGGCAGGTCACCTTCGAGGAGGCGGGTGGTGGTGCGGCGGCCGGCGCCCTCGAAGCCGATGAGGCCCTCGCCGGCGCCGGAGCCCGACAGCGCCAGGGTGACGGTGTCACCGCTGGTCAGGGACTTGGCCGTGTCCAGGAGCGTCTTCGCGGGCACCAGGGCCACGGCGGAGGCGTCCGGGTTCTCCGGCTTCCACAGGAACTCGCGGACCGCGAAGCGGTAGCGGTCGGTGGAGGCCAGGGTGACGCGGTCGCCCTCGATCTCGATGCGGACGCCGGTGAGCACGGGCAGCGTGTCGTCGCGGCCGGCGGCGATGGCGACCTGGGCGGCGGCGGAGGCGAAGACCTCACCGGGCACGGTGCCGGTCGCGGTCGGCATCTGCGGCAGCGCCGGGTACTCCTCCACAGGCAGGGTGTGGAGTGTGAACCGGGAGGAGCCGCAGACCACGGTCGCTCGTACACCGTCTGTGGAAATCTCCACCGGGCGGTTGGGGAGGGCGCGGCAGATGTCGGCGAGGAGCCGGCCGGAGACGAGGACGGTGCCGTCCTCCTCGACGTCCGCCTCGACGGAGACGCGGGCCGAGACCTCGTAGTCGAAGCCGGAGAGGGACAGGGTGCCCTCCTCGGCCTTCAGCAGCAGGCCCGCGAGAACGGGCACTGGCGGCCGGGCCGGGAGGCTGCGGGCAGCCCAGGCCACCGCCTCCGCGAGTACGTCGCGCTCCACCCGGATCTTCACCGGAACCGCCTCCTGCTGTTGCTCGCTCGTCTGCCGGCCTTCGTCGTCGGCTCGATTCCCCCGGTGCCTCGATGCCCTCGATGGCTCGGAGCCTCGTTGCCGGGGACCAGTCTGACGTACGGCGCCGACAGTCGGTGCTGCCGGAGGTCAAGTCGGGAGCGAGGTGTCGGGGAGGCCTCCCCACCGAGTTGTGCACAGGACCCGCTTGAAAACCGAAACCGGCCTAACTCTCTATGGGGGTAGTAGTAGGGCCTGTGGAAACGGTGGATAAGCCCGTTCTCGCAGGTCAACCGGCGTTTTTTATCCACCGGGCCTGTGGGTGACACCGGTGGACAACACGGTGTGTCTGTGGAGAACGAAAACTTCTGCACAGGCCATCCCCAGGTGACCCCGACTACTCCACAGGTGTGTCCCCAGCTTTCCCCCAGTACTCCACAGCCCAAACGTCGACTTCCGTGTGACGGCTTTCACTCCGGGCGGTGATGGGGGGTGCAATGTTGCCGAACAGTGGACAGCGGTGTGGGTAACCCGCCGCATCCTGTGCACAGGATGCGGGAACCTGTGGGTCAGCGGTGGACAAAGGAGTGGATGAGCCTGTGGATGAAAGTTCTGTCCACAGGCTGTGGATGAAGCTTGCGCACAAATCCACAGGCAGCTGACCAGCTCTGATGGTGCCTCATGCCGGATCCCTGTGGACAGATTGTGGGTGACGGAAGCCGTCCCCACCCTGTGGACGGAAGAAAGTCGGGGAATCTGTGGATGAGTTGCTCCACAGGGGGCGTATTCGAACAGGTCAGGGGCGCGCGAACGACGAAGGGCGCCCCCGAAGTACCCCGGGAGCGCCCTCTGGATGCGTTTGAAGAAGCTCAGCAGACCGCGTCAGCGCGGCCGCAGCCGCCGGCTCAGCCGTTCTTGATGCGGTTGGTGAGCTCGGTGACCTGGTTGTAGATCGAGCGCCGCTCCGCCATCAGGGCGCGGATCTTGCGGTCCGCGTGCATGACGGTGGTGTGGTCGCGGCCGCCGAACTGCGCCCCGATCTTCGGCAGGGAGAGGTCCGTGAGCTCCCGGCACAGGTACATGGCGATCTGCCGTGCCGTGACCAGGACGCGGCTGCGCGAGGAGCCGCAGAGGTCGTCCACGGTGAGCCCGAAGTAGTCGGCGGTGGCCGCCATGATGTCCGACGCCGTGATCTCGGGTGCGGAGTCCTCGCCGCCGGGGATCAGGTTCTTGAGGACGTCCTCGGTCAGGCCCAGGTCCACCGGCTGCCGGTTCAGGCTCGCGAAGGCCGTGACCCGGATCAGCGCCCCTTCCAGCTCGCGGATGTTGCGCGAGATGCGGGAGGCGATGAACTCCAGTACCTCCGGCGGGGCGTTGAGCTGCT
Source organism: Streptomyces sp. NBC_00597 (assembly GCF_041431095.1). Lineage (GTDB taxonomy): Bacteria > Actinomycetota > Actinomycetes > Streptomycetales > Streptomycetaceae > Streptomyces. The sequence continues at coordinate 4,814,492 of NZ_CP107757.1, read as the reverse complement.
CCTGTACGGCCTTCTTGCGCAGGATCGCGATACGGGTCTCCAGCTCGGGCGGCTGGACGTCGGTGATCAGGCCCCACTCGAAGCGGTTGCGGAGCCGGTCCTCCAGGGTGACGAGCTGCTTGGGCGGCCGGTCGGAGGACAGCACGATCTGCTTGTTGGCGTTGTGGAGCGTGTTGAAGGTGTGGAAGAACTCCTCCTGCGTCGACTCCTTGCTCGCGAGGAACTGGATGTCGTCGACCAGCAGGATGTCCATCTCGCGGTAGCGCTTGCGGAACGCGTCGCCCTTGCCGTCGCGGATCGAGTTGATGAACTCGTTGGTGAACTCCTCGGAGCTCACGTAGCGCACGCGGGTGCCGGGGTAGAGGCTGCGCGCGTAGTGCCCGATGGCGTGCAGCAGATGCGTTTTGCCGAGGCCCGACTCCCCATAGATGAAGAGGGGGTTGTACGCCTTGGCGGGCGCCTCGGCGACGGCCACCGCGGCGGCGTGCGCGAAGCGGTTGGAGGCGCCGATGACGAAGGTGTCGAACAAGTACTTGGGGTTCAGTCGGGCGGTCGGCTCCAGCGGGCCCGAGGTCGAGCCGCCCGACGGGGCGGGCGGCGGTGCGGGCCGGCCGGGCGCCGGGCGCGGGGCCGGCTGCTCGTACTGCTGCTGCTCGTACGGATGGGACTGCTGCGGCGGGCGGGGCTCGTACTGCTGCTGTTCGTAGGAACCCTGCTCGTAGCCGTTGGGCTCGGACTGCTGGAGGTAGCCCGGCTGCGGGGAGGCGTACGGATCGCGCTCGGGGAAGCCGCCGAGGCGCGGCTGCTGCCATCCGTAGTCCTCTTGCTGGCCGCCGCGGGGCCAGGCGCCGGGCTCGGGGCGCGACTGCTGGTAGTCCGGGTAGGCGGGGCGGGCGCTCGGGAGCTGGTCGTCGGACGGGCCGCCGGGGCCGGTGTGGCCGCCGCCGCGCTGGCCGCCGTACGGCTCGTACGACTCGGGGCGCTGCTGGGGGGATGCGGGCAGGGGCGCGGGCTCGCCGGCGGAGTCGTCCACGGTGATCGCGATACGGATGGGTCGGCCGCACTCACGGCTGAGCGCATCGCTGATCAGCGGGGCGAGCCGACCCTCCAGGACGCGCTTCCCGTACTCGTTGGGTACGGCGAGCAGCGCGGTGTCGGCGACGAGGGCCAGGGGCTGGCAGCGCTCCACCCACTGCTTGTCCTTGGGCTCGATCGACTGCTGTCCCTCCCCGAGGAGCTTTTCGAGCACCCTTGGCCACACTGCGGCAAGATCGGCAGGTACGTCAGCCACAGAGCACGCTCTCTCACAGGGGTCCCACGAATGTGTGGTTCTTTGGGACGGTCGGGACAAAAAAACCGGGATCAGACAACGGTAGTCAGCCCGACGGGTACGGTTCAAGTCGTTGTCCACAGCCTGTGCACAGTGTGAGGGCAGGTAGCCTCGGTTTGACCGGATGGCGTAGCCGCGCGTACCGTAACGAGGTCGAGTTGTCGATGGCTGCTGCCGCCTGCCTACCGATGGGCGAAGATCACCTTTTGTGATCGTTTAGCGGTGCCACTCGGGCGAACACGCGAGTTTCCTCGTGGGCGCACGGTGACAGCCAGGCGATGTCCCGCCACAACGATTCATTCTCTGGAGCCCCCGAGTGAGCAAGCGCACCTTCCAGCCGAACAACCGCCGTCGTGCCAAGACCCACGGCTTCCGTCTCCGGATGCGTACCCGTGCCGGTCGCGCGATCCTCGCGAACCGTCGTGGCAAGGGCCGCGCAGCCCTTTCCGCGTAACAACGCGCAGGTCGTGACGTCGTGCTGTCTCCCGAAAATCGGCTGAGGCGGCGCGAGGACTTCGCGAGCGCGGTACGCCGAGGTCGTCGGGCTGGTCGCCCGCTCCTTGTCGTCCACCTACGTACAAGCGGTGCAACGGACCCGCACGAGCCGGGGGAGATCGATCCCTCGACGCGTGCGGGTTTCGTCGTCAGCAAGGCCGTGGGTGTCGCCGTCGTCCGTAACCGGGTGAAGCGCCGTTTGCGCCATCTTGTCCGCGAGCGCCTCTCACAGCTGCCCGCCGGTAGCCTGGTGGTGGTGCGGGCATTGCCCGGCGCGGGTGATGCCGGTGCCGACGAACTGGCCCGGGACCTGGATGCCGCTCTGACGCGGCTCCTGGGAGGCGTGGCTCGATGAAGTACCCGCTGCTCGCATTGATCAAGCTGTACCAGTGGACGATCAGTCCGCTGCTCGGGCCGGTGTGCCGTTACTACCCCTCGTGCTCGCACTACGGGTTCACGGCCATCGACCGGCATGGTGCGGTGAAGGGGACGGTTCTGACCGGCTGGCGGATCCTGCGGTGCAATCCGTGGTCCGCCGGTGGTGTCGATCATGTCCCACCCCGTAAACGCCCGCGTTGGCACGAGCAGCTGCGCAGTGCGTTGCGTAGATCTCGCAATGCTCAAGGAGCCTGATTAGTGGACACGATTGCCAGTCTGTTCAGCTTTATCACCACGCCCGTGTCGTGGGTCATCGTCCAGTTCCACAGCTTGTACGGTGCGATCTTCGGCCCGGACAGCGGCTGGGCCTGGGGCCTGTCCATCGTGTCCCTGGTGGTCTTGATCCGCATCTGCCTGATCCCGCTCTTCGTGAAGCAGATCAAGGCGACGCGTGGCATGCAGGCGCTCCAGCCGAAGATGAAGGCGATCCAGGAGCGCTACAAGAACGACAAGCAGCGCCAGTCCGAAGAGATGATGAAGCTGTACAAGGAGACGGGTACCAACCCGCTCTCCTCGTGCCTTCCGATCCTGGCGCAGTCCCCGTTCTTCTTCGCGCTGTACCACGTGCTCTCGGCCATCGCCAACGGTCAGACGATCGGCGTCATCAACCAGTCGCTGCTGGAGAGCGCGCGTCAGGCGCACATCTTCGGCGCCCCGCTGGCGGCGAAGTTCACGGACAGCGCCGAGAAGGCCGCCTCCCTGGGCGCCTCGATCACGGATGTCCGCATCGTGACCGCGGTCATGATCGTCATGATGTCGCTGTCGCAGTTCTACACCCAGCGCCAGCTGATGCAGAAGAACGTCGACCTCTCGGTCAAGACGCCGTTCATGCAGCAGCAGAAGATGCTGATGTACATCTTCCCGCTGATCTTCGCGGTCATGGGCATCAACTTCCCCGTGGGTGTTCTCGTCTACTGGCTGACCACGAACGTGTGGACCATGGGCCAGCAGATGTACGTCATCAACCAGAACCCGACGCCGGGCAGCAAGGCGCAGGACCAGTACCTGACCCGTCTGGTGAAGCACGTGACCACGCACGGCGAGGTCAAGAGTCGGGGCAAGAAGAAGATCGTCGCGGCGATCGTGGCCAAGGGCCCGGACCGCAACGACAACGAGCGCAAGTTCATCACGGCTCTCACGAAGCAGGGCATGGCTGCACAGGCGGACGGCTCCGTGATCAAGAGTGCCGAGGCCACGGCCGACGCGGACGCGGCGAGCGGTGGTGCCGCCAAGCGGCAGCAGCCCAAGCGGCAGACGAAATCGCAGCGCCAGACGCCCCCCAAGCCCTCTTCCAAGAAGTAAGAAGGAGTCCCTCCCGTGACGGAAGGCACCACCACGGCCGCCGCTGAGAGTGGCGACACCCTCACCCGCCTTGAGCAGGAGGGCGAGATCGCGGCCGACTACCTTGAGGGTCTGCTGGACATCGCCGACCTGGACGGGGACATCGATATGGACGTCGAGGCCGACCGGGCCGCGGTGTCCATCGTGAGCGACTCGGCCGGCCGCGATCTCCAGAAGCTCGTGGGCCGGGACGGTGAGGTTCTGGAGGCTCTCCAGGAGCTGACCCGCCTCGCCGTGCACCGCGAGACCGGCGACCGCAGCCGGCTGATGCTCGACATCGCAGGCTTCCGTGCGAAGAAGCGCGAGGAGCTGGCGGCGCTGGGCGCCAAGGCGGCCGCGGACGTGAAGGCGTCCGGGGAGCCGCTGAAGCTGGCGCCGATGACGCCGTTCGAGCGGAAGGTCGTCCACGACGCCGTGGCGGCTGCGGGTCTGAAGAGCGAGTCGGAGGGCGAGGAGCCGCAGCGCTTCGTCGTCGTGCTCCCGGCCTGACCGCAAGCCTGAGTGTGTTCGGCCCCGTCTGTGTCGCAGACGGGGCCGATGTTTGTCAGCCTGGCAGTGCCTGTCTGGGCGGTGCCAGTTCGTGCAGTGCGTTTTCAACGATCCATGCGGTACGGAAGGACGGTCCCCGTGACGGAGGCAGCGGAGCTTCCCCCGGCGCCTGAAGAGGCGCGCGCGGTGTTCGGCGAGTTTTTCCCGGAAGCTGTGCGGTATGCGGAGCTGCTGGCGGACGCCGGGGTCAAGCGCGGCCTGATCGGCCCGCGTGAGGTGCCTCGGCTGTGGGAGCGGCACCTGCTGAACTGTGCGGTGCTGTCGGAAGTGGTGCCCGAGGGCGTCACCGTGTGCGACGTCGGCTCTGGTGCCGGCCTGCCCGGCATTCCGCTGGCTCTGGTGCGGCGCGATCTGAAGATCACGCTGCTGGAGCCGCTGTTGCGGCGGACGACCTTCTTGCAGGAGGTCGTGGAGCTGCTGGGCCTGGACCACGTCACGGTGGTGCGGGGCCGGGCCGAGGAGGTTCTCGGCAAGGTGCAGCCGGTGCACGTGGTGACGGCGAGGGCCGTGGCTCCGCTGGACCGGCTGGCGGGCTGGGGCGTACCCCTGCTGCGTCCGTACGGGGAGATGCTCGCCCTGAAGGGCGACACCGCGGAAGAGGAGCTGGTGGCGGCGAAGGTCGCGCTGGCGAAGCTGGGTGTGGTGAAGACCTCGGTACTGCACGTGGGCGAAGGTGTGGTCGATCCCATGTCCACGGTCGTCCGAGTGGAGGTCGGAGAAAGCCCCGGTGGAGTGAGGTTCGCGGCCAAGCGGGCTAAGGCCGCTCGCACCAGCCGGACCCGTCGTCGTCGCTGATTCAAGGTCCGTTGCGCCCTATAGGTATGGATTTCGGAGTGTCGTAGCGGCCTGAAGACTCCGCGCGGGCATCGTGTTTCACGTGAAACGTCGCTCTCTGCTGCACGGAATCATCAGCCGCGGCCGTGCGGCTGCGGCCCCCCGTCACCGCAAGGACGAAGGGGGGACGGAGTTGTCCACAACGGTGGATTCATCCACAGGAGTACGGGCCCCGCTGGTTCGCGACCCGGGTGACATGGCAGGCTCTGTTCATCGCGAGCCTGATGTCGAGGAGAGTGACACCGTGCGGTCCGACGCCAACCTCGCGGGGCCGATGGCCGACCCGGTCCCCGGTCCCCGCTCTGAAACGGCGGGCGACGATGTTTCACGTGAAACATCGTCGCCCCTCGTAGACAACGACACGCCCATCGGCCGTGCCGCCCAGCTGGCCGTAGAGGCTCTGGGGCGCAGCGGCGAGCGGCTACCCCGCCCGGAGCAGACGCGGGTCATCGTGGTCGCCAACCAGAAGGGCGGCGTGGGCAAGACCACGACGACCGTGAACCTGGCGGCCTCTCTGGCTCTGCACGGTGCGCGGGTGCTGGTGGTCGACCTCGACCCTCAGGGCAACGCGTCCACGGCGCTCGGCATCGATCACCACGCAGATGTGCCCTCGATCTACGACGTGCTCGTGGACAGCCGGCCGCTCCTGGAGGTCGTCCAGCCGGTGGTGGACGTCGAGGGGCTCTTCTGCGCTCCGGCCACGATCGACCTCGCGGGTGCGGAGATCGAGCTGGTCTCGCTGGTGGCCCGGGAGAGCCGGCTCCAGCGGGCCATCCAGGCGTACGAGCAGCCGCTGGACTACATCCTGATCGACTGCCCGCCCTCGCTGGGGTTGCTCACGGTGAACGCACTGGTGGCCGGCGCCGAAGTACTGATCCCGATCCAGTGCGAGTACTACGCGCTGGAGGGCCTGGGCCAGCTGCTGCGCAACGTCGACCTGGTGCGGGCCCACCTGAATCCGACGCTCCACGTGTCGACGATCCTGCTGACCATGTACGACGGCAGGACCCGGCTGGCTTCACAGGTGGCGGAGGAGGTGCGCACCCACTTCGGCAAGGAGGTGCTGCGCACGAGCATCCCGCGGTCCGTGCGCATTTCCGAGGCGCCGAGCTACGGCCAGACGGTGCTCACGTACGATCCGGGTTCCAGCGGCTCCCTTTCCTACCTGGAAGCGGCGCGTGAGATCGCGCTGCGGGGGGCCGGAATTTCGTACGACGCCCAGAACGCCCACTTGGGCGCAGGCATGAACAGCACCCAGAGTGTGGTGGAGGGGATCCAGTGAGTGAGCGACGTAGGGGTCTGGGGCGGGGGCTCGGCGCGCTGATCCCCGCCGCTCCTCAGGAGAAGACGCCGCCGGTGATCGGCGCCGGTTCGACGTCTCCGTCGGCCGTGCCGCTGCTGCCTTCGGAGCGCGGTGTTGCGGCGGCGAAGCTGGCTTCGCTTGCGCAGGCAGACGCTGTTTCACGTGAAACATCGGCTGCGGTCGTGGTCGTGGAACAGCCCGAGGTCGGGGAGCCCGAGGCCAATGTGGTCGCCGGGGCGACGTTCGCGGAGCTCCCGATGGACGCGATCACGCCGAACCCGCGGCAGCCCCGTGATGTGTTCGACGAGGACGCGCTGGCGGAGCTGGTGACCTCCATCCAGGAGGTGGGTCTGCTTCAGCCGGTGGTGGTCCGACAGTCTGCTCCGGGCCGCTACGAGCTCATCATGGGTGAGCGCCGGTGGCGGGCGTGCCGGGAGGCCGGGCTGGAGCTCATTCCGGCGATCATCCGGGCGACGGATGACGAGAAGCTGCTGCTGGACGCGCTGCTGGAGAACCTGCACCGGGCGCAGCTGAACCCCCTGGAGGAGGCGGCCGCGTACGACCAGCTGCTCCAGGACTTCAACTGCACGCACGACCAGCTGGCGGACCGGATCGGGCGTTCCCGTCCGCAGGTGTCGAACACGCTGCGTTTGCTGAAGCTGTCACCGCCGGTACAGCGCCGGGTGGCCGCGGGAGTGCTCTCGGCCGGGCATGCGCGGGCACTGCTGTCGGTGGAAGAGTCCGAAGTCCAGGACCGGCTGGCGCACCGGATCGTGGCCGAGGGCCTGTCGGTGCGCGCGATCGAGGAGATCGTGTCGCTGATGGGCTCGGAGCCTTCGGGAGCCGTGAAGCCGAAGGGTCCGCGGGCCGGCGCCCGGGTGGCTCCGGCGCTCAGCGAGCTGGCGACGCGGCTGTCGGACCGGTTCGAGACGCGCGTGAAGGTGGATCTGGGCCAGAAGAAGGGCAAGATCACCGTCGAGTTCGCCTCGATGGAGGATCTGGAGCGGATCCTGGGGACGCTGGCTCCGGGCGAGGGCCGGGTGCTGGAGCAGGGATTGCCCGGGGAGTGAGTCTCCGGCCGCCGAGGGGCGGGTCGTGCCGGTGCGAACCGGTGCGGTCCGCCCCTTTGCCTTGTTGCGGTTTCGCCCGTTTCGGGCTGTGGATACGATGCGCTCATGGGGCGTCGGTTGGTACCACTCACGTTGGACAACCTCCAGGACCTGCCTCGGCGTTGCCGGTCCTGTGTGTTCTGGGAGTTGGATCCGGTCAGCGGTGAGGCCGCCGTGAAGGCGGGGACTCCGGCGCAGGAGAAGGAGGCGTGGATCTCCGCCGTCCTGCTGGAGTGGGGCTCGTGCGGCCGTGTGGTCTACGTGGATGAAGTCCCGGTGGGATTCGTGCTCTACGCGCCCGCGGCGTACGTTCCGCGGGCCACGGCTTTCCCGACGAGTCCGGTGTCTCCGGACGCAGTGCAGCTGATCACGGCGTGGATCATGCCGGGCTATCAGGGGCAGGGCCTGGGACGGGTGATGGTCCAGACGGTGGCCAAGGATCTACTGCGGCGTGGCTTCCGCGCGATCGAGGCGTTCGGGGATGCGCGATGGGAGGGGCCGGCGTGTCTGCTGCCGGCCGAGCACCTGCTGGCCGTGGGCTTCAAGACGGTACGGCCGCATCCGGTGCATCCGCGGCTGAGGCTGGAGCTGCGCTCGACGCTCTCATGGAAGGAAGACGTGGAGCTCGCGCTGGACCGGCTACTCGGTGCGGCGCGGAAGGAGCCGGCGCTACGCCCGCTGTGATGTGCGAAACGGGGCCACCCCCTTCAGGGGGCGACCCCGTTTCACGTGAAACGCTCCCGGCGGCAGCCGGGTGGAGCTTCTAGCCGTCAGACAGCCGGCTTGATGGTCACGAAGGCGTCGAGGTCACGCAGGATGGCGGCCTTCGGCTTGGCACCCACGATGGTCTTGACGACCTCGCCGCCCTGGTAGACGTTCAGGGTCGGGATGGACATGACGCCGTACTTGGCGGCCGTGCCCGGGTTCTGGTCGATGTTGAGCTTGACGATCTCGATCTCGTCGCCGTACTCGGCCGCGATGGCCTCCAGGGACGGAGCGATCTGGCGGCACGGGCCGCACCATTCGGCCCAGAAGTCCACCAGGACGGGCTTGTCGCTCTTCAGGACCTCGTCGTCGAAGTCGGCATCGGTCACGTTCTTGAGGGTGCCGGCCACAGCGGCCTCCTAATTCTTCCTGCGGGGTGTGGGGTGTGGGGGGTATGCGTGGGGGTCAGACCGTCGCGTGGGCCTTCTCGGCGTCCGCGAGGGCGGAGAGGAAGCGCTCGGCGTCCAGGGCCGCGGAGCAGCCGGTGCCCGCGGCGGTGATGGCCTGACGGTACGTGTGGTCCACGACGTCGCCGGCGCCGAACACGCCGGTGAGGTTGGTGCGCGTCGAGGGGGCGTCGACCTTGAGGTAGCCCTCATCGTCGAGCTCCAGCTGGTCCTTGAACAGCTCGGTGCGCGGGTCGTGGCCGACGGCGATGAACAGGCCCGTCACGGGGAGCGCGGAGGTCTCACCGGTCTTGGTGTTGCGCAGAGTGAGGCCGGAGAGCTTCTGCTCGCCGTGGATCTCGGCGACCTCGCTGTCCCAGGAGAACTTGATCTTCGGGTCGGCGAAGGCGCGGTCCTGCATGGCCTTGGAGGCGCGCAGGGCGTCGCGGCGGTGCACGATGGTGACGGACTTGGCGAACCGCGAGAGGAAGGTGGCCTCCTCGATCGCGGTGTCGCCGCCGCCGACGACGGCGATGTCCTGGTCCTTGAAGAAGAACCCGTCGCACGTGGCGCACCAGGAGACGCCGCGACCCGAGAGGGCGTCCTCGTTGGGCAGTCCGAGCTTGCGGTGCTGCGAGCCGGTGGTGACGATCACGGCCTTGGCGCGGTGCACGGTGCCGGCGGTGTCGGTGACGGTCTTGATGTCACCGGTGAGGTCCACGGTCACGATGTCGTCGGGAACGAGCTCGGCGCCGAAGCGCTCGGCCTGGCCGCGCATGTTGTCCATGAGGTCCGGACCCATGATGCCGTCCTGGAAGCCGGGGAAGTTCTCGACTTCGGTGGTGTTCATCAGCGCGCCACCTGCGGTCACGGCGCCTTCGAAGACCAGCGGCTTGAGCGAAGCGCGTGCGGTGTACAGGGCGGCGGTGTAGCCGGCCGGCCCGGAACCGATGATGATCACGTTTCGTACGTCGCTCACGGGTATGTTCCTCGTCTCTGTGGACTGCGCGCTGCTTGTCGGGGGCCGGTGCGGACTCTCACCCCACCCAACGGATCCTACGGCGCATGCATTCCCGTCCCGGTTCCGTGCCGACCCGAAGGTGTCAGCTCCGCGGGTAGGTCCGGGTCAGCAGTGGTTGCCCGGAGCCCGTCGACGCAGGAGTGTCCGCGCAGCCCGCCCCGACCAGGTAGGCGTCCACCCGAGCGGAGTCGCCCGGATGCGGCAGGACGAGCAGGTAGACCTCCGTGCCCTGATAGTTGCCGCGTTCGGCAGCGAGCGGGGTGTCGGGACGGCCGGTGGCCTCCTGGACGCACGACGGGACCGGAGGGGTTTGCGTGTTCCCGTCCCCTGGCACCCGCAGGGGGGAAGGCGTGTTCTCCAGCCCGTACGTGTTGTTCTGCTGTTCCTCCTGGGGTGCGGTCTTGGCCCCCTGTCCGGGGCCGAGGAGCCGGCGGACGTTGTCCTGGAGGCCCTGTGCGGTGTACGCGCCCTCGGAGGGGGCCACGGATGCCGCGCTCGTCCCGGATTTACGCGCGGCAGTGTCCGGCGAGCCCGTCCCGAGCAGGTTGCCCGCGAGGAAGACGGCGAGGGCGCAGGCTGCCGCTCCCGCCAGGCCCGCGATGACGGTGATCCGACGACGGGCACGCCGGCGCCCGGGGCCGGATGCGCCGGCCGGGTGACCGGCGGGTCGCCGGGGACCCTGGCCCGCCGGTGCGGCAGGCGATGTTTCACGTGAAACATCGCGCTGGGCGGCGGGCCCGGAGGTCGGGACGGCTTCGGCCCGGGGCGCGGTGGAGTCGAGGAGGGCCTCTGCGGCGAGGGCCGCGTCGATGCGCCCGGCGATGTCGGCAGGCATCCTGGGCGGTCCTGGCAGGGTGCCCAGGAGCGACCGGATCTCCTCCAGGGAGGCGTGGACGTCGGCACACAGCGGGCAGTCGGCCAGATGGCGGCGTACCTCGGCGGCCCGGACCGGGGAGAGGAGCCCTTCGGTCAGGTCGGAGATCTCCGAGACGTCAGGGTGCCGGATCGTGCCGGTTGTGGGAGTCACGTTCGTCCACCTCCGCCCTTCACCGTGTCTGCGTCTGGGGCTGGCTGACTGGGGTCTGCCGCTGGTGGGACGGCTGTCCCCGGCGTCCGGTTCCTTCCCCGCTCAGCGGCGGTGTTATCCCCGGCATTCGTGCGCAGATGAGTGAGCATCGGGAGGAGTTTCGCCCGGCCGCGCGCACACCGGCTCTTCACCGTGCCGGTGGGGACGTCGAGGATACGGGCGGCCTCGGCGACGGGGTAGGCCTGCATGTCGACGAGGACGAGGGCGGCCCGCTGGTCGGCCGGGAGCGTGCCGAGGGCGGCCAGGAGTTGCCGGTGGAGGTCTTGGCGCTCGGCAGGGGCCTCTGCGGACTCGTGCGGCTCCAGGAGCCGCTCCAGGCGCTCCGTGTCGTCGAGGGGCGAGGTCCTGCGGGAGGCGGCCTTACGGGCCCGGTCTAGGCATGCGTTGACGGTGATGCGGTGGAGCCAGGTGGTGACGGCCGATTCCCCGCGGAAGGTGTGGGCGGCCCGGTAGGCGGAGACGAGGGCGTCCTGCACCGCGTCGGCGGCTTCCTCGCGGTCGCCGAGGGTCCGCAGGGCCACGGCCCACAGTCGGTCGCGGTGGCGCCGCACGAGTTCCCCGAAAGCGTCGGGATCCCCGGCGACGTGCAGCGCCAGCAGTTCCTGGTCGCTGCGGTCGTCTCCCGTTGCTGAGTGCATCACACCTCGCTTCTTCCCGGGATGGAGAGTAGAGCCTGTGCGGGCCCCGCACGAGGGGCCGGTTCATACGTCAGGAGCCATGGTGGGTCGGGGATGGTTCCCCGGCCCACCATGGCTCCTGCGCGGTGCTGGTGGCTCAGCCAGCCTGGCCCAGCACCTTGATCTCGTTGATGCCGCCGCGGTAGCTGTCACCCGAGCCCTCGGACGGCAGCGAGGTGATGTGCACCAGCACGTAGCGGGTACGGATCGGGGTTTCGAGCGTGGCCTGGAGCTTCTTCTGGGCCGTCTCCAGCTTGGTGATCGTCTGGTTGAAGTCGGAGAAGGCGTTCGCCGGGGAGCCTTCCGGGCCCGCCGCGCGCACCTGGATCTTCTGCCCCGGCGCGTACAGGTCGATGTCGACTCCCGACACGTTCTGCACGCTGCCGAGGTCGACGATGATGCCGCTGCCGTCCAAGCGCCCCGTCAGGTTGCCGAAGTTGGGGAAGCCGTCGTACCGCGGGGTGATCCACGCCGTGTCGGGATTGCCGTCGACGGCCTTTCCGCTGTCCTTGGCGTTCACGCCCTCCTCGCCGCCGTAGGCGATGACGGAGGCGTGCTTGATGTCGAGCGGCTTGCCCGGCTCCTTGTTCTTCGGTGCGTCCTCGGCGGGCGCCTTGGGCTGCGAGTTGCCCGAGCCCGCGTTGTTGCGTCCCAGGAGGGTGTCGGCGAGCTGCCAGCTGCCCAGGCCGAGGGCGGCGATCAGCAGGGCGGCGACACCCCACTTCAGGACCCGGCCGGTACGGCTCTGCAGCGGGGGCGGCGGGGGCGGGACGGAACGCACCGGCGCCGTGGGGGTGCCCGGCGTCATGGGCCGGCCGTAGCTGCCCTGCTGGTAGGTGGTGTGCTGGTACTCCGGCGGCGCGGTGAAAGCGGGCTCCGGCGGCCGGATGCGGGGCATCGCGGCGACGGCCTTCGCCAGTTCCTCGGGAGTGGTGCAGGCGGGCTCCTGACGGGACGCGGTGGCTCCGTCGTTGGCGAGGGCGCGCATGGCGAGCTCCCCCAGCCCCCGGTGCACCCCGGCCCGTACCTGGTCGGGAGCGAGCAGGCCGACGCCCTTGGGCAGGCCGGTGAGGCCGTACGCGTCGCTCTCGTAGGGCCAGCGCTGGGTCAGGGCGGCGTACAGCAGTGCGCCGATGGCCTCGGTGTCCGCGCGCTGCGGGGTGTCGCTGGTGATGCCGCGCAGGGCGGCGTTCACGGCGAGCCCGCGGATGCGGTACTGGCCCGTCGACGTGCGCAGTATGGCGCTGGGCGTCAGGCGCAGGTGCGCCAGGCCCTCCCGGTGGGCGGCGGCCATGGCCTGGGAGACCTGGGTGACGAGCTGGTAGGCCTCGTGGGGCTCCAGGGGGCCCGAGGCGAGGAGTGCGGTCAGCTCGGTGGCGTCGGGCAGCCATTCGTGGACGACGTAGACGAGGTCGTTCTCCTCCACCGCGTCGAGGACGTGGACGAACCGGGGGTCGCCGAGCAGCGCGGAGGAGCGGGCGGCGGCCAGCACGGCGCGGGCCCGAGGGTGGTCGGCGGGCAGCAGATGGACGCCCACGGCACGGCGCAACTTCTCGTCCATGGCGCGCCAGCTGCTGAATCCGTCCAGACGGGTGACGCACTCTTCGAGCCGGTAGCGCCGGGCCAGCTTGTGGCCGCTGTGGAGTTCGGGCGCGGCCGCAGAAGCCGCTTTTCTGCGTTCGCCGTCCTTTTCGGGCATGGATCCGTCCGCGGCTCGTCCGTTCTGGGTGTCCACCCCGTCGGCCGTGGCCTTCGCCGCATCTGCGGCCGGCGGCTTGTTGCCGCCGTTGTCGGCCACGTCGACGGCAGCCGTGCTACGTTCCGCCACCGTCGTTCCTGCCTCCCCATCCGTTACGCGCTGTCGGCCAGTCTGCGAAGCCATGCCAATTGTGCCCACAGTCCGGCGCTATGCACGACACGCGAAGGGGTCCGACGGTTGTGCGCATCAGCGCCCCATGCGTCCGCGGACCATTCCGACCATGGCGTTGAGCTCTTCGATGCGCATCCGCTTGGCTGCCACGAGGAAGACGGCGGCCAGCGCAGCAGCGCCGGCGGCCAACGCGGCGAGCGAGCCGGTGACTCCGCTGCCGAGCCACTGGGTGACAGCGTAAGCGGCTGCGCCGCCCACGGCGGCGGCGGGGACGCAGGCGCCGGTGAGGCGGGCGTAGGTGCGCATCACGTGGGCGCCGTCGAGGTCGCCGCCCAGCCGGTTGCGCAGGCGCCGCCAGGCGACCCCGACGCCGACGGCGTAGCCGAGGCCGTAGGCGGCGGCCATGCCGACGACCGCCCAGCGCGCGGGGAGCACGAAGAACGCGGCGGTGGAGACGGCCGCGTTGACGGTGGCGACGATGACGGTGTTGTAGAAGGGCGTCCGGGTGTCCTCGTAGGCGTAGAACCCGCGCAGGACGACGTACTGGACGGAGTACGGGATCAGCCCGAGGCCGAACGCCATCAGGACGTAGCCGATGTTCTGGGCGCCGGATCCGGAACCGGCGTACAGCAGCGTGGCCATGGGGACGCCGAGGGCGAGGAACGCGAAGGCGCACGGCACGATCGCGACGGCCGAGGTGCGCAGCCCGTAGGAGATGTCGTCGCGGACGGCGGCCGCGTCCCCGTCGTGGGCGGAGCGGGAGATGCGGGGCAGTACGGCCGTCATGACGGAGACGGTGATGATGGCCTGCGGCATCTGCCACAGCAGCAGCGCGTAGTTGTAGGCGGTGATGCCGGTGCCGGAGTGGCCCTGCTTCTCGGCGACGGATCCGGCCCAGGTGGCGAGCTGGGTGACGACGACGAGACCGATCTGGTTGGCGAGGACGAAGAAGAACGTCCACTTGGCCAGGCCGGCCGCCTTGCCGAGGCCGTGCCCCTTCCAGTCGAAGCGCAGGCGCGGCTTGAAGCCGGCGTCGCGCAGGTAGGGCAGCATCGCGAGGGCCTGGACGGTGAGGCCCAGGAGGGTGCCGAGGCCCAGCAGGCGGACACCGTCGGCGGTCACGGTGGTCGCGCTGACACCGGAGGTGGTGAAGCCGCCGAAGGCCCAGATGAAGGCACCGAAGGTGGTGATGACGACGATGTTGTTGAGGACGGGGGTCCACATCATCGCGCCGAACCGGCCGCGTGCGTTGAGGATCTGACCGAGGACCACGTGCACGCCCATGAA